>JAKBAI010000040.1 GCA_021809185.1 Planctomycetota bacterium | reverse complement strand
TTCCTGAATTGCTACTCTATAAAATACTTTCTTCATTTGACTGAAACCCGATGGCATAACCTTGGTAAATAATCCGTTTAGAGTAACCTAAGAAAAATAGTTAACGGGAATGAACCAGAAAATTGTATTCGTTTGGATAAAGGGGGATCTGCAAGAGTTGCCAAGAATTTCTGTGAGTTGATCTTGCAAGAAACTATAAGGATCTTTATATTCCGTCCGAAACTAAATTATAGATTATTTATGAAAACGGAACCAGGATGGTCCTTGGAAGAACCTACTATCGAACTACCAATACCCAAACTTCCCATTATTGGGGGAGTGAGATGGCAATTCACACCGGCGATCCTAAGAATTCGCAATATTTAATTTCCCGTTTAAAGATCGCTCTGGGTATTTTCCTAGGTATGATTTTTGCCGTAATATTTACCACTGGGTGCCATTCGGTAAATAAAGAGCAATATAGTATTCTAAATGATAAAAGTTTAGCACCTGATAATTCACCGGTTAGCGATATACTGCCTTCGATAAACAAAAATAAGCAAATCGTAACTGGTCGCACGAAGATCGATAGTTCAAATAGTTCTAGTTCAAATCCCTTGGTACCCCCTTCAGCATCTCAATCATCTGGAGAGGAGCAAGCAAATTCGCAACCAGGAAATACTGAAAACGTCGCTCAAAATGGTTCTGGTGGTCCTGTCGTCAACCCGCAGCAAGGGGTAACGAACCCCTCGAACCCATCAAACCCCTCGAACTCGATGGCGACGACCCCAGCAGCGAACCTGCCACAAAATCCGATCCAAGCGGTCTCCGCTAAATCCAATACAAAAATGCGTAAATCGTCGATTCTCGATCCTCATTTAGAAATTGCGGCGATGGTTGGTAAAAGTGCAATTTATGAATCTGAAGTACTCGAATTAATGGCACGGCGAGGCACTGAATTCGGTGGCTTGAATGACTCCGAATACAAACAAAAACAGATTGAAATCTATCAAGATTCATTAAATGTGCTTATCATTCGAGAATTGATTATTGAACAGATTGAAGCAGAATTCAAGAGCCAGAAGGGGCGCGATGCTATTCTAGAAAAATTGAAGAAACTTGCTGGTCGCGAAACAGATCGTACTTTGGAAATGCTTAAGAAACGAAATAATTGGAAAACAAATGAAGAGATGAAAATTGCCTTCGAAATGAGTGGATGGTCTGTAGCTAGCTTCCGCCGAATGGAAGAACGGAACTTTCTAAAAAACTGGTATCTCCATCAAAAAATCGAATCCAAAGTCCAGACCATCAATGTTAGTGAAATCCGCGATTATTATCGAACCCATTTGGATGAATTCAAAACAGAAGATCGAGTTAAATGGCAAGATCTTTTCATCAGTCTCGATAAATATCCCAACCAAGCTGCTGCACAACAACGGGTCGACTTCATTATGCAACAAGCTCAAAGCGGTGGTACCCCCTTCAAAGATTTGATCAAAAAATATTCGGATGGTTTTACTACCGAGTTTGGCAATGGCGAAACTAGAGGCGCTATCTTGCCCGTCGAAGCCGAAGAGGTGGTATTTAATCTCAAACCCAAAGAAATTGGTGTGGTTACCTCCGCGAATGGTTATCACATTGTTCGAATTCACGAACGAATTTACAAAGGGGTACACCCCTTTGATGAAAAGACACAAAACCAGATTCGTTTGAAAATCCAAGCGAGCATCAATCAGCACCAGACCGCTCGCATTATTCAAAGCCTTCTGAGATCAAACCCGCCTCAAATCTATCTCCCACTTCCTCGGAATTAGCCCACCGTTATAAGCCCAGCGAATATCTGCCCTTTCTTTGCTGCGTCATTTTATTTTGCTCCAGTTATTGCTCACCCGCGAATCTTGATTAGTTAATGATCGCCAGGGGCAACTGATTTCATTCATGTATTTTCCAGACAAGAACATTCGAATTATAGATATTTCAGGCATTCAATTCTTTTCTAATTTTGCTTGAATCTGTCAGAATTATTCTGTAGAATATATTAAAATTGAAATATTCCCGCCATTATACCTCTTACAGGTTTAGATATATATGTTCCGATTTAATTTTGGAAGAACCAAACGGATTTCTACACTTTATTTTCCTTCTAATCCCGCAGCAAATTATCCCTCAGCAGATTATCTCTCAGAATCATTGGTCGCTAAAAAATGGCTTGGCAGAATGCCTACCATTCGATTGGGATTGCTCGTTTGTATTCTTCTGATGAGTTTGTTCGCTCACAAAATTCCCTTTATTTTCACAGAGTCAGCTGCAGAAGATACTCAACCCCAGAAAGCTCAACCCCAGAAAGCAGAAAAACCGACCGCTCCTGAAAAAAAAGCACTTCCTAAAGATAGCAAAGCCGCGCAAGCCGATCAAAAGAAATCTCCCGAAAAAATCGATCCCGATCATGCCGTTAAATTTAATAAAGGGATCGCCCTTTTTCAGAAAACGATTCGCCCCGTATTGGTCGATCAATGCTTTAGTTGTCACGGTAAAGAGACAGTCGAAGGGGAATTAGATATTACTACGCGCTCGTTATTACTTAAAGGGGGAAACGCGGGACCAGCAGTAATTCCTGGGAATGCGCAAAAGAGCATTCTCTACCAAATGATCCATCATGAGAAAAAACCGGCAATGCCCTATAAGAAAAAGCCCCTTTCTCCTGAAATCGTTACTGCCTTTGCAAATTGGATCGATCTCGGCGCCCCCTATGATGATTCGTTGATCAGCAAAAACGATAATTCTTCTTGGACAAAAAAGCAAATTGCACCGAGCACAAAAGAGTTCTGGTCGTTCCAGCGCTTGCATCCCCCGGCGATTCCACCCCTGGTCGCTCCGTTTCGTTTCAACTCTCTGGACAAGCAACCGGATTCAAAAGCAATAAGTAGACTTAACCGGGAGTCAAAATTAAATCCGCAACCAATCGATCGTTTCATCTTAGCTAAACTGCTCCCCAAAAACATGAGCATTAACCCGCCTGCTTCGAGGAAAATCTGGATTCGCAGAGCCTATTTAGATATGTTGGGACTACTCCCCACCCCGATGGAAGTGAAACAGTTCGAGGAAGATACTTCCAACAATGCCTATGAAAAAGTAGTCGATCATCTGCTAGCTTCACCTCATTATGGAGAACGCTGGGGTCGTTATTGGCTCGATTTGGTACGATTTGCTGAAAGCCACGGCTTTGAGCACGATTATGATCGGCCTACTGCTTTTTATTATCGCGATTTTGTTATTGAAGCTTTGAACAACGATCTTCCTTACAACCAGTTTATTCAATGGCAACTAAGTGGGGATGAGATCGAACCAAATAATCGACTAGCTCTCATGGCAACTGGTTATCTTGCCGCAGGAGTTCACAGTACTCAGATTACAAAAAATGAAGTGGAAAAGCACCGCTATGATGAACTCGATGATATACTAGCTACCACCGGTACCGCTATGCTGGGACTAACTCTAGGTTGCGCTCGCTGCCATGACCACAAATACGATCCGATCCCTTCTACAGACTATTATCGTATGCTCTCCGCATTTACTACCGTTGTTCGTTCCGAAAAGGAGATCGATTTCGATCCCCAGGAATTTCAGAAAAAGAAAAAAGAATTTGATTTGAAGCATCAACCTTATGTGCAACAATTGGTAGAAGATGAAAAACATCATCTCCCTAAAAGATTCGCCGAATGGGAGAAAAAACAGGGAAGTAAACATTTAAGCAATTCCTGGATCTACCCCAAACCGATCCGATTGCAATCGGCTGGGAAGGCGAAACTAATCGTCCAAGAAGATAATTCGATTCTGGTTGAGGGAACCAATCCCAATCAGGAAACTCTGGAATTGGTCTACGAGACCGATTTAGCAGTGATTACGGCTATAGAACTGGAAGCTCTCACCGATCCTCATCTGGTTCGCGGTGGACCAGGCCGAGCCAAAAATGGGAACTTCGCTCTAACAGAATTCCGGCTAGAACGTGCTGATAGCAATGGGAAGAATCGAGTGGGATTGCCTCTGAGCAACGCGCAAGCAACTTTCGAGCAAAAAGGATTCTCCATCGCCAGTACCCTGAATAAAAAGATTTCAACTCTCGGTTGGGCAGTGGATCCACAATTTGGCAAAAACCATGCCGCACGCTTCGTTTTGACCACTCCCCTTTCCAATCCGTTAAACCCTCCTCACAAATATCAGCTCATTGTAACAATGAAATTTGAAAACAATACTGGACACGGGTTGGGACATCCACGTATTGCTCTCACCAGTAATCCAGAACCCAGCCGAGTCCCATTATTGGAACCAGGGATTCCCGAAGCTATTTTACAAACATTGAACCAACATCCAGAAAAGCGTACCCCTGCGCAGCAACAATTGCTATTGCGCTGGTATCAGCCATTGGACTCGATCTGGAAAGATTTACATAAAAAAGAACTGGATCATCGCCAGCTGGCTCCTAAACCGGATGTCCGAAAAGTTTTGATTTCCAGTGAAGGGGTTCCCGCTGTTCGCTTACATACCCAAGGGGCCGATTTTCTGCCAGAAACTCATTTTTTGAAACGGGGAGACCCGAATCAAAAAGAGGGGGTCGCCTCCAACGGTTATTTACAGGTATTAAGTACCTTCAACCAAGCCGATGAACTTAAAGTATATCGAGTCGATCTTCAATCTGCTCCATATCGGGAAACTCATCTTAAAAATCCCAAACTCAGTTTTCGGCGAACCGCATTTGCTCACTGGATAACCGATCCTCATCAGGGAGGGGGTGCACTGCTAGCACGAGTAATCGTTAATCGTATGTGGCAACATCATTTTGGTCGTGGAATAGTAGATACCCCTAGTGATTTCGGTAGCCGAGGCTCCCTCCCTTCGCATCCCCAATTATTAGAATATCTGGCTCAGCGCTTAATCGAAAATCACTGGCAACTCAAACCGTTGCATCGGGAAATTTTACTATCCCTCACCTACCGGCAAGATAGTGCATCGAATCCCGAAGAACTTCACAAAGATGCCAATGCGGAGCTGTTATCGCGCTATCCCATTCACCGTTTGGAAGCAGAAGCGATTCGCGATACTATTTTGCAAAGTGCTGGTCTTCTGGATACGAAATTCTTTGGTCCCGGCACTTTAGATGAAAATAGCCAACGCCGCAGTATTTATTTTACCAACAAGCGTAGTAAACTCATCCCCATGATGATAATTTTTGATGCCCCCGATGGTACCGTGAGTGTTGGCGATCGACCTACCAGTACCATCGCGCCTCAAGCTCTTTACCTACTGAATCATCCGCAAATTCGTAAATGTGCCAAGGCGATTGCCCAATCGCTCTGCCAAGAAATCAAGCCTGATAAGCTAGATAAAAAAAGCAATCTTGTTCCTGACAAGCAACTCGATCTGCTGCGGCGCCAACGGATCGAACGATTGTACGAGCGGCTCTTAATTCGCAAGCCAACTCCAGAAGAGATGACCAAACAACTTCAATTTCTGGACCAGCAACAAAAATCGTATCAGCAAGATCGCCCAGTTGGGGAAGCCGAACTTTTAGCTCTGGAAGATCTGTGCCAGATCACGTATTGCCTCAACGAGTTTGTTTATATCCAATAGTAAAACGCCCCGATGTTCGCAGATAATGCGAAAGCTAATTTGCCATAATATATTCTGTCTAAATAAAAAGATTCCTCCCATATAAAATGAATGAAAAACGATAAACGAGATAGGAGAATAGACCATGCTAAACTTACCAAGATTGTTCGCTGGACCGCGACCGGGATATGATCGTAGAAATTTTCTGGCAACGATGGGGAGCGGTTTTGGTCTGCTAGCAGCACAAAGCTTATTATCGAATGGGGTACATGCCGAGAATGATATTCAGTCGCAAGCGACCCATTCTTCGATGGGAAATCCCTTAGCAGCGCGAACCCCTCATTTTCCGGGTAAAGCCAAAGCGGTAATCTGGTTATTCATGAATGGTGGTCCGAGCCAAGTCGATACATGGGATTATAAACCGATGTTAGCCAAAAAGGATGGGCAACCTCTCCCCGGTTTCGATCCGAATACCGGTTTTTTCACCGGTCAAGTCGGTCCGCTCATGAAATCCCCATTCAAGTTTGCGCGTCATGGCCAGTCTGGGGCCTGGGTCTCCGAACTATTCCCCAACATGGCTAAACACGTTGACAAAATGGCCTTTATCTATTCTTGTTGGAGTGATTCGAATAACCACGCCCCCGCATTATTCAAAATAAATACCGGTATGTCAAGAATGGGGTTTCCTTGTGCCGGTGCTTGGGTGACGTACGGGCTGGGGAGCATCAATCAAAATCTGCCCGCTTTTGTGGTCATGTACGATACGTTAGGGCGCGGAATTCCTAAAGGGCACTCGCTCAACTGGGGGGCTGGATTTCTTCCCAGCATCTACCAGGGAACCGCTCTGAAAGGGCAGGGGGAACCGATCGATAACCTGATTCCACCACAAGAAATAAACAAAGATCAACGTCAAAGGCGTCAGCTCGATTTGTTAAACAGATTGAACCGAGGTAATCTACAACAATCCCCCATTCACCAGGAACTTTCTGCGCGCATCGAGAGCTTTGAATTAGCCTATCGCATGCAAATGACCGCTCCGGAAGCTCTCGATTTGACCAAAGAATCTCAACTAACCTTGAATATGTATGGCATGGACAACCCTAAGGCCAAACATTTCGCTAAACAATGTCTTATCGCTCGGCGATTGGTCGAACGCGGAGTTCGCTTTATTCAGATTTTCAGTGGCGGCATGGATAACGATCTGAGCTGGGATGCTCATAGCAATATTGTCAAAAATCATGGCGGGTTCGCGGCAGAGACCGATCAACCTATCGCGGCCTTATTATCCGATTTGCAATCGCGCGGGTTACTCGATTCCACTCTGGTCATCTGGGGAGGCGAGTTTGGCCGTTTACCGATTGTACAAAAAGGCTCGGGCGGACGCGACCACAACCCCCATACCAACACCCTTTGGCTCGCAGGTGGCGGTATCCGTGGCGGAACCTGCTACGGTGCTTCGGATGAAATTGGCTTCAAAGCAGTCGAAGATCGGGTTAGTGTTAACGATCTCCACGCAACCATCCTACATACCTTGGGACTCGATCATAAAAAACTGACCTATCGCTATAATGGTCGAGATTACCGTTTGACCGATGTCGCTGGCAATGTAATTACTAAAATCATTCAGTAGGCAGTAGGCAGTAGGCAGTTGGCAGAGAAAAGACAGTAGGCAGATGGCAAGGGAAAGTAGGCAGAGAAAAGACAGTAAGCGGGGGGAAAGTAGGCAGTACATTTAATCTATTTTTCTTGGCCAACCAATAAAGTGATTCTCATAAACCCATGAACTGTTGATCGCATCACTTTCCCTTGATGAGGAGAGACCTGGTTTATTTTTTCCTGAAATTCACATTTGGCTTCGATTCATGTTATAAAAATCGGTTCTCATCATTCTCTACCCGGTTTATTCCTTAGCAGAATCGTTTTCTCATCGTCTTAATCCTGTGAATAGACTCTAGGATTCCCGATCGACTCGATTTAGATCCAAATCTCCTGATCTAGAACACGATTCGAACTCCTTCCTATTGAGTGATTCGAGCGAATATACCTTCTTGGAAAGCAATTAGAAAACAGATTGATTCACACGAGCTGCAACAAAGCTACTTGCTAAATAAAGCGAATTTCATAGGATAGATCAAAAATTGATTTGCTCTCACTCAGAATTAGAAGGAACATTTATGTCATTCTTTCCAGAAGTAAAAAAAATCTCTTACGAAGGACCAGATTCCAGAAATCCTCTGGCATTTCGGCACTACAACGAAAATGAAATCGTTGAAGGCAAAAGCATGAAGGATCATCTGCGTTTTGCGGTCAGTTATTGGCACACCTTTCGAGGAACAGGGAACGATCCGTTTGGGCCGGGCTGCGCGGTTCGTCCCTGGGAAGATGGGACCGATTCGGTAGAAATGGCGATAAAACGAGTATCGGTCGCCTTTGAATTCATGGAAAAGTTGGGAGTTCCTTTTTACTGTTTCCATGATCGCGATGTCGCTCCAGAAGGAAAAACACTCGCTGAAAGCCATAAAAATCTGGATGCAGTTGTAGCGGCTTTAGCAAAAGAACAACAGCGCACAGGGATCCATCTTCTCTGGGGAACCGCCAATCTGTTCAGCAACCCGCGCTATGTCCATGGAGCCTCAACGAGCTGCAACGCCGATGTTTTTGCCTATGCCGCCTGTCAAGTAAAAAAGATGCTGGAAGTAACCAAACAGCTCGGCGGGGTGAATTATGTTTTCTGGGGTGGGCGCGAAGGGTACATGAATTTGTACAATACCAATCTCCGGCGCGAACTGGATCATCTTGGTAGATTCCTTCACTTAGCTGTTGACTATAAAAAGAAAATCGGCTTTACCGGCCAATTTTTAATCGAACCTAAACCTAAAGAACCGACTACCCATCAATACGATTCCGACACCGCAGCTTGTATGGCTTTTTTGCGAACCTACAATCTTGCCAACGACTTTAAATTTAATCTGGAAACGAATCATGCGACTCTCGCTGGCCATACCATGTTTCACGAAGCGATGTATGCCTCTGCTTACGGAATGCTTGGTTCCATCGATGCCAATCGTGGTGATCTCCTGTTAGGCTGGGATACCGATCAATTTCCCAGCGACCTTTATCTGACCGCTCAGGTCATGTGGGTAGTTCTCAACCAAGGGGGACTGGGCAGCGGCGGTTTGAACTTCGATGCCAAAGTCCGCAGGGAAAGTTTCGAACCGATCGATCTTTTCCATGCTCATATCGGTGCCATGGATTCCTTTGCACAGGGTCTGAAGATTGCCGCAGAAATTCGCAAAGATGGTGTCTTCAAAGACTTTATCCAACAGCGCTATGCTTCTTGGGATAGTGGCATTGGTGCTGAAATCGAATCGGGCAAAGCGACTCTAGAGTCCCTGGAAACCTACATGCTCGCTAAAGGAAATAGCAACGCCAACACCTCTGGCCGGCAGGAAATGCTCGAAAATATCTTCAATCGTTATTTGCGTTAAAAGATTGTTCTTGGTAATTTGCTTGGGAATAAAAGATCAACGATCGGGGGGTTTACACCCCCCAATTCTGTTGGAAAAATTTTCTCTCTCTGGCAAACTTATTTTTCTGCTAGGTATTCGCCCTGAAACTCAATTTGCCTATTAACAATTAAGAAAGCAAACGTTTGTTGGTAATATTACCCGTAAAATATCGAAAAAAGTAACTTTTGAAATTTAATGATAGTCCCGAGCGCGTGAAGGGCAAACGAATACCGGGCGATTATTCATGCGCTGACTAATTAAGCAGCTAATTTCTGTTTGCAGATTGTTTCCAGAATGTGAATCGGCGCTTGTTGCGGATCAACCATACTCTTCAATGGCACAATGAAAGTCTGTTCAAGAGCAAATTGCCCACTCATAACCGCATGGGGAACGGCATCGGTATAGACAATCCAGGAAGAACCTGGAGGAAATTCGATTTCTTCTCTTCGGCCACTTTTTTGATAGTGTTCATTCTCTTTAAGATAGTTATGAAATCGTTGCATACAACGATCATATACAGAAGGAAAATTCTTCAATTTCCCTACAGCTTTTCGTAGGGAGTCACTAACGGTTTGCACCAGCGAACGCCAACCCCAGCGGCATTGCCAGGCATAGGTGCTAAGCTGGGCTAACGGTACATGTTGTTTGGCGAGCTGTTCAAAGTCCTCTCCAACATGCCAGATGCGCGGCATATGCGGATTTATATTCATAAAAATACGCAAAATGCGACCCCCTTGCGTGGGGCGATTCGGGAACGCATCGACATGCAATAAATCGTTGCGTTTATGTAAACTCAGCTGACGCCCATTCTCTTCCACCGGTCGATACGATGCAAAATCGAGCCGGTAATTTCGAGCATAGGGCATCAGAAATTGTTCAAAAAAATGAACCGTTTTACTCGAAAAATTCGCCATGATCCGCTGCAACTCTTGCTGGTCGGAATCCTCTTTAGTCGATAATCCGCGAATCTGACCCGTTTTCGGTTGAAACGACACGTTTTTATGAAACCGAAATCCACTTTGGCGCTGGGATAATAATTGTGCCTGATCCTCTTGGCTAAATGAAAATGGACAATTGGGGAAATACAGGATTTCACCCCGTTCGAGCTGTTCACAATAATACCGTGACCGCTGTCCCGCATCTACCC
The DNA here is from genome assembly GCA_021809185.1 of Planctomycetota bacterium. Lineage (GTDB taxonomy): Bacteria > Planctomycetota > Planctomycetia > Gemmatales > Gemmataceae > JAKBAI01. The sequence goes on along the minus strand of JAKBAI010000040.1, from coordinate 18,128 downwards.
CCAACCGCCAACCGTTCTTTTGATAATCTTCTACTTTTACCCAGGACATCACAATTCCCCCAACTTATTCACTTTTGCCTCTGGATCGATCCCTTTTTTTCCCTATCATATACTTCGGCTTTTGATCAAGGTTTTTTCAAACAAAAACCGATTCCGGACGAATCGGTCTTGCTTTGTCTGTAATCTTTCTGGAATTATTCAGATAATCATCAGATAATTATTCAAATTGTTTACTTATAAAATAAGGAGACACACATGGCTATGCAGCATACCCCCGGTTTTTTGAAAATTGTCCACGATGCCAAAACTCGAATTAAAGAGTGCACGATTGCTGATGTTCAAGCAAAAATTTCAGCAAATGAATCGTTCTTACTCATTGACGTTCGCGAAGAAAGCGAATGGGCGAACGGCCACCTTCCAGGAGCTATTCACTTGGGAAAAGGGATTATTGAACGCGATATCGAAACCCGTATACCCGATACCGCTACCCCGATGATTTTATATTGCGGCGGCGGATTCCGCTCTGCTCTCGCCGCAGATAATTTACAAAAAATGGGCTATACCAACGTTATTTCCATGGATGGCGGCTTTCGTGGGTGGAAAGAAGCTGGCCTTACCATCGCTAAAAATTCTTAAGATCAATCGTTTTCAGATCTTACTTTCTATGTCCTTTTAATTCTCTTTCTAAATGCAGGAAAGTAGATCTGGATTCTCATTCATTTTCTAACTCATCGATCTATTGAAAGCTATTGATAATCCTCTTCGATTGTTAAATGCTCGCTTATACTTTTTACCATGAATAGACATTCAAACTAAAATGATAACAGATCGTTCTCGCGCCCGGAGACCAATTCTTTTCCATTTTTTCGAATGCCCATAATTTTTCGAATGCACGAGACAAAACTTGACGAAGCTTTATCAACCTTTTAAGATACAATTTAATTAGATTGTTTACTTACATTAACTATTGATTCTAACTATAAGCGCATTATAAGCGCACTATAAGCGTTAGAAATAAAATATAACCGATCGTTCGGATAAGTAATCGATCTTAAAATACGCAACCACCCCTTTCCCCTTCCAGATTTTTAACGAAAGGTAAAATCTAAATGCTTCGGCACCGACTATTTGTTCTCCAACAAAAGTTCCTTATTACGTTGATTTTGATGTTAGGAGCTGCTTCCATCATCGAAGCGCAAACTAAAGATAAACCCCAAGCCGATACGAAACTAGAATCGATCGATCTTCTTGCGGGCAATGATCTGAAAGCTTTCCGATCCAGCAAGAGCAAAATGGAGCCATGGGCCTTTGTCGATCAAGTTGGTATCGATCCCAAACAGCCTGGCCGTTTGAGTCGCAGCAACGATGAGAAACAAAATAATAAAAAAATCTTAGTCAATGGTTCGAAAGGGCGCTCTCATGATTTATACACAACCAAATCATATGGCGACCTGAAAATTGAACTCGAATTCATGATTCCGAAAAAATCGAATTCTGGAATCAAATTTCAAGGGCTTTATGAGATTCAGATTTACGATAGTTATGGGAAACAAAAAGTAACAGGGGACGATTGTGGTGGTATCTATCCACGCGCAGAATTCAAACCACGTTATCATCATATCGATGAAGGAATTCCTCCTAAGGTTAATGCTTGTAAACAACCTGGTGAATGGCAATTACTGGTTGCGGAGTGGCGCGCCCCTAAATTTAATGAGCAAAAACAAAAAATTGCCAACGGGTGTATTGTCAAAGCTACCCTCAATGGTCAAGTTATTCATGAAAATCAGGAATTGACTAACCCTACCGGACATAATTATAAGGTCAAAGAATCCCCCACCGGGCCATTAATGCTCCAGGGTGATCACGGCCCCATTGCTATCCGCCGATTCATAATTACACCAATTGTGAAACCATGATGAAAGTTTAAAAGTCCCATTTATGTCTTCGCAAATGTCGTTAAAATGAATGAGTTGAGTTTTGGTGACTTTTTGTAATAATCTTGCCGTTTTAATTTCTTTTTTAGAATTTTAAACGGCAACAGAATATAAAATTGCAAAATAAGAAACTAAAATAAACTACTATAAGAATGAATTGATTCAATAAGGAAAGACAATCTAGATGAATTATTCTTTATCTAAGAGTTACTTGGCAATTTGTTTACTCGTTTGGGTTCATTTAACCCCAGCAAGTCATGGGCAGAACCAATCTTCTCCAGCATCCCCAACAGGAAAACCGAAGTTGGTTGTCTTAGTCGTTTTCGATCAGATGCGAGGAGATTATATCGATAAATGGAAAGAGCTTTTCGGTAAAGATGGATTTGTTCGATTAGAAACGGAAGGGGCTTGGTTCCAAAATTGCCATTATCCTTATGCTTGTACGGCAACCGGGCCGGGCCACTCCTCTATGTTGACCGGAACCTGCCCCGACATTCATGGAATTATCGGAAATTCCTGGTATGATGCCAAGGAAAAGACCTCTGTTTATTGTGCAACAACACCCCGCTATAAACGTGTTCCGCCCGCTCCCAAAAAAGTGTCTAGCGGTTCGGATACCAATAGTTCCAGCAGTTCGTCATCTCGAACACAGGTCAGCGCATTTGGGGCACCAGACCGATTATTGGCCCAGAGCGTTGGCGATGCCCTTAAAACCGCTTACCCCCAAGCAAAAGTAGTTGGCATTTCTCTTAAAGATCGAGCCGCGGTTTTAACCGCTGGTAAAAAAGCCGATCTAGCACTTTGGCTCGATACGACCACAGGTGAAATCGTTACTTCTACCTATTATCGCGATAGTTTGCCTGTCTGGGTTACCCAATTCAATCAAGCCAAATCGATCGATCGCTGGTTCGATAAACCGTGGCAACATTTACGCAACGATCTCGAATATGAAAAATACTCTGGTCCGGATAAGATGGAAGGGGAGGGCACCGGTGTTAAACAAGGTACCACTTTCCCTCACCCGATGAATGGCGGCAAAGAGAAAATTTCCAGCACTTATTATAAAGCCTTATACAATTCTCCTATGGGGAATGAGTTTTTGCTTCAGCTCGCAAAAGAAACTATCCGCAATGAAAAACTCGGCCAGCGCGATTGCCCCGATTTACTAGCGATCAGCTTTTCTAGTAACGATTCGGTTGGCCATGCCTGGGGACCAGATTCTCAAGAAGTTCTGGATACCACTCTCCGCTCTGATCTCATTGTTGCTGAATTACTCAAAGAACTGGACCACACGGTGGGCCAAGGTCAATATCTTTTGGCCCTCAGTGCCGATCACGGGATTTGCCCGTTACCCGAAGTTAGCCAAAAAAAGAATATCACAGCTAAACGGATTGTCCTCACTTCGATTATTCAACATGCCGAATTGGATCTGGAAAAAACCTTTGGTGATCCCAATAAAGATTCTCTCCCTGATACAAAACCGCTTTTCTGGATTGAAAAAATTTCCGGCCACTGGATCTATCTGAATCATACTCTAATCCAAAATCATCAATTAAAACCAGAAGTGATTGCCGATCATCTCACCAAGTTTCTTGCCAAACAGGACGGGATAGGTCGAGCTTGGAGCCGATCTACTCTGATGAAATTAAAACAAAAATCAACCAAAATGGACTTTATTGATGCCAAAATGTGCCGCGCCTTTCACCCAGAACGTAGTGGAGACATAGGTTTTATTAATAGTCCGTATTTCTTGATGGAAAGTGCTTTATTCAGTACCGGTACCTCTCATGGTACTCCTTACCCCTATGATACCCATGTGCCTTTGTTATTTTACGGCCCGGGTATCCAAAAAGGGATTTATACCAATACCGTAACTCCGCAATCGATCGCGGCAGTTTTTGTCAAAGCGCTTGGTATTCCTCCCATGAAAACCCTCGAATACCCTATCCCAGATAAACTCTGGCAAACCCAAAAATAAACTCTCTGCAACTCCATAGGATAAGCTACCGAGATCACCGTGAAAGACAGAATACGACTTTAGACTGTCCAATTTGTTGTTCTCTGTAGCTTAATTGTCTTGACTTCCCGACTTGACTTTCCTCTCCTTGAGGTTTTCCGCTTCATGGAAAAATGCAATAAGCGTCCTTTTCTAAGTGTCTCCTCCTAAGTGTTTTCCTTAGCTCCATTCTATTATCTCTCATTCTGCTTAAGTTTCTTCTTCCTCAACAACCGTTAATTTTGGAGATTGATCGGTCGTTAAATTAGCGCCGTAGCTCAAAAGGGTGATCAATATCGGCACGTTCACTAATTCAAGGAGAGGAATTTGAGCAAATACTTTATTTTTTCTCCCCTGACAAATAAATAAATTTCCATCCCGAATATAGAGTTTTCCCAGATCCTCCCAGGTCACATATTTTTTCTTGAAAAATATCCCTTCGTCGCGGTAGACATCGAACTGTGCATGAAATGAAAGAGCGATACCATTCCTAAATATGTCATGTAATTGTGGCCAAAGTGTTTCGAACAGCTTTTTCTGTATTAATTCTCCTAGATGATCAAGATGCTCTAAAGTTGACGCCAATTTTATTTTTTTACCTTTTTGGAAATGCAGATAGTATTTCGGTAAGGGGATTTTCAATACATTGCTAAAGGGTATTCCATAGAGTATTTCCCCATACTCCCCCTTACCCAGAATCGGAAACGAATCGATCTGATTTTCGACTACTTCCAACCCAATGATGTCTTCGAACAATATCTGGATTTGCTTACTGCGGATGCGCGTGATAAGACCTCGAGGATAGACAACCACCGCATTCCTACCCTCCAGAATGGCAATAACTAATACCGAGAGCCCGACCACCAGTACCGCAGCACCAATCACAAATAATTTTGCTATCCCAGCTACGTTCCCATTCTTTTGTCCGTTATCAGCGAATATAAAAGCCACTAGCAGCACCAGACCAAGCCCAATCAAAGTTAAAATAGATCCAATGATAAATGAGATTAGTCTCTTTCGAAAACTAGCCAAATAAATGAATTGCGGCTCGGCATCAACAAATGTTTTATCCTGGAGCGATTGAGCCCATGCTGGCAAATCCGTCAACGATTGCCACCCGAGAACAGGATCATAACTCCCGAGTCTCTTTTCCTCTTTATCGATGAACTTACTCAGTTTCTCCGCATCGAGCCGATTTACCATCCAGGCGATTATAGTAATGAGCAATTGAACATTAGCTACATCCTGTACGGGAATGCGCATTTCTACTTTTTTGGTTTTTAGATTGTAAATATTTATTTTGTTACCAAGAATTTCTATTCGACCAACAAGAGCCCAAGGTAAACTGAACTGGTTCCAGCTCAGATCTTCAAGTGTCAACCCCACTGGAGCAAAATCATCGAGCTGACCTTCATCCAATAATCGATTTTGGCATTCTGCCACCATATTTTCTAGGAGCTTAGTTTGGATTAGCTGAGTCAGCATTGGATACGATTCCATATACCAGGTGATCGTTACACATATTCCATCTTCTCGTTCCAATTCAATACACGAATGAGCAAAAAAACCATGAAACGATTTCAGAGATAAATAGTATCCGGAATCGATCTTCCCGGTCTTTGCTATCTCACGGATCAGCGTATTTCCTACTAATTTTCTCAAATACAGTGCTTTAATCTCTTTCCATGGGAAGGATAAAATCTCCCCTTTTTGTTCCAGCACTAAGCCATGTTCAAAAACCAGAACCGAGCGAACCTGATTAGAATACGCATAGCGAAGTTGTTTGAAGCCCCGGTACATCAACCATAAAATCAGAAGAACAAATAAGAAGCCGAGCCAGATAACTTCAATTTCACCGCTATCAAATATGGCCAAAGCGATCAAGGCGATTAGGAAACTAAATAACCCTGCGATAAAACATTGTCCCCAGGGCTTCCGGCGAATCTTTTTCGATATCTGAAAAATCTCCTCAGGTGGACCTAGTTTTTCGATGATCGCTTCGAATGTCTCTGGTACAACGGAGGTACTTTTGTTATTCTCACGCCAACCTTTCTGGGGAGTATATTTTTTCCCTGGAATCATATCGTTTTCTGTACCCATACTCTTTTTCTTTCTTTATTTTTTCTGAATATTCTGAGAAATTACCAGCCCATTATTTGATTTCGATTAGATCTGTTCTATCTCGATTTTGTAAGACTATCATCAAAGCTAATGTATTTCCGATTGTTATTTTTCGCTTGATACGGTTATTTGAATGCCAACCAGATTATCCCCTTGCGGCTAAGATCGATCGTAATTTTCTTATGTTATTTAACTGCGGTTCATGATCACGGAGCTTTTCAACTCTTCTTTACAATATTTTTTGCGAACTTTACTTACCCATGCTTTTACTTACCCATGTTATTGACTTACAGGTATCGAGAACCCCACTGACATCGGAAAAAATTAAAATGAGTAGATTCACTATTTTCCAGTTAAGAACTTTTCTAATTAAGAACTTTTTCCGGTTAAAAAACTTCGATAAACTCTTTGCGTTTTTTATTCATTAAAATATCAAAATCTACACCTAATCAACATTTTTAGGTATTTAACCGCCTACAATCAAGATAGATCAAAAAGAAAATTATCCAAACCTAAAACATAAAGGAGCGAGATCTCAGCGACCATTCCGATGTTCCAATCGGGATGGTCCTATTTTTCTCTTTAGTATATTTGTTTCTTTCTTTAACAAAGAGAAAAATAGAACAGGTGAAGAAGTTAAAATGTGAAGAAGTTAAAATGTGAAGAAGTTAAAATGTGAAGAAGTTAAAATGTGAAGAAGTTAAAATATGAGAGATCTCAAATATACAAATTCATTCATTCAATGGTGCGTTATCTAATTCTTTATGGGCACCCGTTAAGTTTTGCTGATTTGTTGCCGCGAGGTTTGCGCCAAAAGCTAATAGCGTAATTAATAGAGGTAGCTTGAGGAGATTATTAACAGGCATGACAACAATTTTTTTCTTTTTATCTGTACTGTTAATAATGAACTGATTTCCCTGAACCGTGAGATTACCGAGCGAAGACCAATTAAGATGCCGCTCCCGGAAAGTAATCCCATCGGAACGAGAGATACGAAATCCGGGAAAATCGAAGATATTTTCGCCCGCAAGAAAGCGCAATTGCATATCTGGCCAAAAGAGATCAAACATTTTCCTTTGAATCCGATCCAAAAGATGATCAGCTGAAGCCAAAGTGATCGGAATGATTTGTTTATGTCCCCCAGCAAAATGAAGGAAATGAGTTGGCTGGGGGACGGTCACTACATCGAGAGACAGAGAAACTCCATACAGATATTCACCCAATTGCCCTCTACTAAGGACGGGGAAAAAATTGATAAAATTGGATATTTCCAGACCATCGATCTGGTCAAAAGCGATACTAATTTTTTGGTTTTTTATACACATGATTATCCCTTGTGCATAAAGAACGACAGCATTTTTACTTTCGCGGATATAGACAACGATTAAAGAAATACCGATCATCAAAGCAAGTGCGCTGGCACCCAAAGTTTTTCCGATTAAATCGGGATCTTGATTTCCGTTCGCACCAAGGAAAAGAATAACAAATGCGACAGCTAACCCGGCTCCAATTAAAATTAAAATCAAACCAAAGACGAATACCGTTGCTCTTTTACTAGCTGAAGGTAAATAAATATATTGCGGGTCTGAAGAAGCAAACGTTGTTTCCTGAAATGACTTTGCCCAATCGGGTAAATCGGCATACGACTGCCAACCCAGATAAGGCTCATAATGGCCAAGTCTTTTCTCTGCGTTACTAACTCCCAAATCGTTTTGGCGCTTATAGGAACGATTTACCATCCAGGCGATGAGGGTTAGAAGTAGATGAGGATTGGCGATCTGATCGATTGGAATACTTAGAGCAATTCGCTTGCTCTGGAAGTGATAAATATTGAATTTTTTTCGGCAAATTTCAATTCGGCCTATCATCTGCCAGGGTAAGCTAATCTGACCCCAACTCAAATCTTGAGGAGTCAAGCAAAGCGGAGCAAAATCATCTAAGATCCCTTCGCTCAACAATCGCTTCTGACTATCCATCAACTGAATTTCCAGAAGTTTTGTTTGAATCATCTGGATCAGGATCGGGTACGATTCGATAAACCAAGTTACCGTTACGCGAACACCATCCACTCGTTCCAGTTCAATTTGCGAATGATTATACCCCTGGAAAGGATTGAGAGCCAGAATATAGCCGGGACAAGATTCTCCAGGTAATGATGCAGATAGTTCTATCTCTCGGAACTTAACGATGCCAGGCGAATCTGTCATATAGAGAGTTTTTATTTCAGACCACGGATACGATATTACCTCCTTATCTATCTCGAAAACCAATCCCTCCTCAAATACTAAAGCGGTGCGGATCTGTTTAACGACCTGATAGTGAATTAACTTGACTAAATAGTAAACCGAAGCGAACTGCATGAGCGCGAAAATAAAGAGTACCCACAAGATGGATACATCGTTAACCGTTATCACACAAATGACAACGATGATTATGATCGAAAAAATCAAACTGAAGATGAGACCTAAACGAGATCGACGAACGGTTTTAGATATTTGATAAATCTCTATTGGGAAACCAAGTTTTTGCACAATTGCAGCAAAAATTTCTGGTACTTCTAGTTCATTTTTACTCTTATTTCGCCAACCGTTCCGAGGGGTGTACGTATCCGCAGATGAAATATCCCCGGATAATGAATTTTCGGATGATGTAAAACTATCTGGAATCATCGTATATAACTTTCGAGAAGCCAATTTATTATTGTGCTACTTTTTTAATGTTATTGATTCTATCTCCGATTTGGTCAATAACAAATCAAAAAATTTCGGGGACAACAACTTCCCATTTGTTTTTAATCTGCCAACCTTTATCTGGAGTATAGAATTAATCTGAAGAAACGACTTTCTCAAGCTCTATTTGTTCTTCCTCGCTTATAGTATCTGATCTGGGTTTTCTAACCCCTGAAATATCGATTCAAAATCTGATCCGTGAATCGTTACGGCAAACCATCTGGTATTTTCTCTCTTGGCATGACTAGATATGAATTGGCTAATTTCCCGCTTCATCATTTTCATTATCATTTTCATTATCATTTTCATTTTCGAGTCATTTGCGGCAAAATCTGCCAAACATCGTGCTATTTTATACATCTCTCTTAAACCTTTGAAGATCGTAATTTACAAAAAATAAAAATTTGAATCTGCTCAACTTTCATAAAAATCGTATATATTTTAGGAAGATACCCTCGAGTACAAATGCCCCTAGCTTAAAAGAATAATTTAAAGGATAAAGTAAAAGAATAACCAAGCTAGGAGACCCCAAAATATTCTAGAATTACCATGATGGTTCTCGAAAAGTGAAAGAAAGCTAGATAACCAAGATGATCATAACTTGTGAACTTACCGAAAACTATAAACAATACGATTAATCGAGAACAACCTTCAGAAAATAACCGAGATAAATAATGACACGAATAGACGCTCCCATGAATTGCGAAATTGAAATCGCCGTTACCAATTTACGCCGAGGTAACTTCAAATCGGTTCTCTTTGATTTTGACGGTACCCTATCGCTCATCCGCGAAGGTTGGCCGGAGGTCATGATCCCGATGATGGTAGAAGTATTACAAGAAACAGGAACGCGCGAAACCCGAGAAGAGCTATTCCAGAAGGTTGAAGAATTCGTTATGCGATTAAATGGCAAACAAACGATCTTTCAGATGATTCAGCTCGCAGAAGAAGTAGAAAAGCGTGGGGGCAAGGCAAAAGAGCCATTGGAATACAAGCATGAATACCATCGGCGCTTAATGGAACGAATCCAATATCGCCTTCAAGATCTGGAAGAAAAAAAGATAGCACCCCACCACTGGACCGTCCCTGCTTCGCATGAGCTATTGCAAAGTCTTAAAGATCGTGGGTTGAAATTATATCTAGCGAGCGGAACCGATTTGAAATACGTTCTTAAAGAGGCGGAACTACTCGGAATTGCCCATTTTTTTGGTGAGCATATTTATGGTGCACTGGATCAGCATGAAAATTTTTCTAAAAAAATGATTGTGGAAAAAATCATTCGTGATCACCAGATCCGAGGGGAAGAACTTCTCGGATTTGGTGATGGCTATGTGGAAATCGAAGAGATCAAACGAGTAGGGGGTGTTGCCGTGGCCGTGGCTAGCGATGAAGTCAAACGGCAAGGGATCAATACCTGGAAACGCAATCGCCTCATTCAAGCGGGGGCCGATCTTGTCATTCCAGAATATCGGCAACAAGCCGAATGGCTGCCCTGGTTACTCGGCGACCAATAAATCGTGTAGAATGGTCCAACTTGTCTAAATGATAGAAAGAAAAAGGTATGCCATACCCGATATTTGATCGCAATCAGCTAAAATTACAGCCATTGCAAAATAGAAAACATGATCTGGGTTTAAGTCAAATTTTAGCTTTGGATAGTCCATTAAGTACTTTTAACAATCCAGATATTAAGACGATTGCTCAACGTCTAAAAAAAGCAAAAGCGAGCCAGAAAGCACGAATGCTGATTATGGGCGCGCACGTGATTCGCGCTGGGGTTTCTCTGCATGTAATCGATTTGATGGAACGCGGCTTGATTAACCATATAGCCATGAACGGCGCGGGGCCGATCCACGATTGGGAATTCGCTCTCATTGGCGCTACCACAGAAAGTGTCGCCCATTATGTTCGCAGCGGGGAATTCGGCTTATGGCAAGAAACCGGTAAAATAAACGATGTTGTTGCGCAGGCCTGCACCGAAGAAATGGGAATGGGAGAGGGAATTGGCAAAGCGATTTACGAAGGAAATTTTCCTTATAAGCATTTAAGTATACTCGCTGCGGGTTATCGATTACGTATTCCGGTTACCGTTCATATCGGTATTGGCTACGATATCATCCACGAACATCCCAATTGTGACGGCGCGAAATTAGGTCAAGCGAGCTATACCGACTTTCTATGTTTTGCTCAAACGATTACCGATCTAGAAGGTGGAGTGGTTCTCAATTTTGGCAGTGCGGTCATGGGACCAGAGGTATATCTCAAAGCACTGACCATGGCCCGTAATGTTGCCGCACAGCATAGCAAAAAAATTGCAAACTTCACCACTGCTGTTTTCGATCTGATTCCTCTGGACGGGGACATCCACAAGCAAGCTCCGAAAAGCGACCCGCGCTATTATTACCGCCCATGGAAAACGATTTTGGTACGTACGGTTGCCGATGGCGGTGAAAGTTTCTACGTTGCGGGGGACCATCGCCATACCATTCAGCACTTACATCACCACGCTCTGGAAACCGATTAAGCCACGGAGCAAATCTAGTCGATCCCCTGTGTTGTCGCAATGATTCGCTCTATTTTCTGAACCTTTCCATTCTATTAGCAAATTGATTACCAAAAATATTACTATAATATTACCAGATACGGAGATTCGATCAATGATTTTTCTATATCCTTCTATAAAAAATACCTCTTATTTGCATTTATCTATTCTCATCTTGGCAGTTCATTGGTTTTTCTCGGAGTCCGTGATCGAATCGTTTTCGTCAAATTGTTTTGTCGCAAAAAAAATAGACGATTCCACCAATTCCGCAAATCCTCCCGCTAAATCAAAATCGGAGACGCCATCGAATCCCCCATCGAATCCTTCACTGAATCCTCCACCGAATGCTCCCGAATTCATTACTGTTTTTGATCCTGCACAAGATGGTTATGTTTCCATTCGTATCCCCGCGGTTGTGGTTAGCAATTCAGGAACGATCTTAGCTTTTGCTGAAGGCCGCGCAGCAAACAGGGATCAGGCAAAAAATCAGTTAATTCTCAAGCGTAGTCACAACCACGGTAAAACTTGGGATAAACTTCAGGTGATTGCCAGCGCTGGTGATCAATCGCTGAATAATCCTTGTGCTGTGGTGGAACACCGAAGCGGTAAAATCATTCTGGTTTACCAGAGTTATCCTTCCGGCATTAGCGAACAAAGCAAAAAACTGCAACCAGGCTATCATGGAAATAACATTGTGCGAAATTATATCATCTCCAGTAACGATGATGGCAAAACGTGGTCGCCTCCTCGTGATATTACTACTCAGAGTAAACGCCAGGAAATCGTAACCACGGTGGCAAGTGGCCCTGGCATCGGCATCCAATTACGCCATGGTCCTCATGCTGGTCGATTAATAATTCCTTTCAATCAGGGACCGTTCGGATTATGGCAGATCTATGTCATCTACAGCGACGATAACGGCACGAACTGGAAGATGGGGGAAAACGTCCCTGGCGGAGTGGTCGAAATTCTTGACAACTTAGCTAAAGGGAATCTCAAAGATAATCCGCAAAAAAATAGAACACCTCTTCAGAAAAAACCACATCTGCAAAGCATTGTCAATGAAGTTCAAGTAGTTGAACTTCAAAACGGTACTATTCGCTGCAACGCCCGCACCAGTGGAAATGAGGTTTTACGAAAAACGGCATTGAGCAAAGATGGTGGCCAAACTTGGTCCGCTATCGAATCGGTTGCCGAGCTGCGCGATCCGCACTGCATGGCCTCGATTTTTCGTTTCAGCGATTCCGTCGATCCGCAAAATGGAGATCAAAAGATTCGTTCAAACCATTTACAACCAAAAAAGAATAAAAGCCGAATTCTCTACTCTGGCCCGCAAAGTAATCGTCGCGAAAAAGGGACTATCTTTCTTAGCTATGATGAAGCAAAAACTTGGCCGATTCACCGTCTACTCCGAAAAGATTCTTTTGCCTACTCCTGTTTAACCGCTTTGCAAGATGGTCAAATCGGTTGTCTATTCGAGGCCGATTCCATGCAAAAAATCGTCTTTGCCCGATTCTCTCTCGATTGGCTCACCGAAGGGAAAGATAAAAACGAATAATTATTCTTTCATCTATTTATCTCCTTTAGAATCCGGGAAGAATTATATTTTAGAAATGCTAATTTCTTATTAAGAGTAATTCTTAAGAGTGATCCTAAAGAATGAATTCTTAAGAGTGAATTCTTAAGCGATTGAATTAAAAAATCGGTAAAAAGAATCTAATATTCAATAAATAAAATGAGTTGAATATTAGATTTAAATAAATAGCGGCGACTGGATTTGAACCAGTGACCCGACGCTTATGAAGCGTCTGCTCTAACCCCTGAGCTACGCCGCCAGAATTAAAAGAGTAAATTATATACTATTGACAATTTTGGCAAGTGCAAGTTCACCTGTTTTCTACAGGAAACAAGGAATTCCAACCATTAATTCCAACTATTGTAGATGTCTTTATAAGAGTATTTTCGTGAATGGCCACTGCATTTAGTTAACGTGATTTCCATACCGATTCTATTCCTTATTTTTCGATAGTCTTTTTGATGGTCTTTTGATGGTCTATCGAAGAATAAATGCCTATAATTTCTTTATATGCAGAATGCCATTAAAACCGAAAATCTTACCCGGACCTACCAACGTAGTAAAAAGAGTAGTAAAAAGAGTAGTAAAAAGAAATGGGATAACAGTCAACCCCAGGAACTGGTTGCCTTAGGGGGGGTCGATCTGAATATCCACAGCGGTGAGCTGTTCGGCTTGCTTGGCCCAAACGGTGCAGGCAAAACCACTTTAATCAAAATTCTGACCACTCTTCTGGCCCCAACTTCTGGCAAAGCTTTTGTGGATGGATTGGATGTTGTCACTCAGGCTAGAGAAATCCGACCCCGTATCAATATCGTCTCTGGTGGGGAATCTTGTGGGTATGGGGTACTGAACGTCGAAGAGAACCTTTGGCTGTTCTCCCAAATCTACGGAATCCCAACTTCCATCGCCCAGGAACGAATCCAACAAATGTTGGAAATCGTGGGATTACAGGATAAAGCGCGAACGAGAGTTAGCCAATTATCTACTGGTCAACGGCAAAAAATGAATTTTTGTCGCGGCTTTATCACCGATCCGAAAATCCTGTTTCTGGATGAACCAACTCTGGGATTAGATGTCAATGCCGCCCGCTCCATTCGCCAATTTGTCCGGGATTGGTTACGCGAAAAACCGGGACGAACGCTGTTACTCACCACCCATTATATGATGGAAGCAGAAGAATTATGCGACCGATTGGCGATTATCGATCATGGAAAATTACTGACCTGCGGCACCCCCAACGAGCTGAAACAAACTCTGCAACAGTTTCCCCAGTTTCAGCTCGTGATCGAGCTTGGTAATGTCGATCAACTGAACATAAGCACAATTCCGGGCGTTAAAGAATATCGTTTAACACCACTTCAAGAAAATCCAGACTCCCGCTCGGCCAGTATGCCCGTGAATTCTGTTCAGCCAATTTTTTCATGCCATTTAACTCTCGCTGAAGAGGCCGTTATCGGCCAAATTGTGCAAGCGATCGTCTCTGCCCAAGGCAAAATTTTGCAATTGCAAAAACATCAACCTACCTTGGAAGATGCTTTTGTTCAACTGGTCGGTCACCGCTTAGAATCTGGAGAACAGGGATCATGAGTAATCAGCAAATGAACTCCAAACTAGAGAACCAAGATTATCCGGTAAAAATATCATGGTTTGCATTGACCTGGCGACCAATCCTTGCGCGAGCCTACCCGCGCATGATAGGGGTTCGCCGGCAACCAAGTTGGGTTTTTCACGAAGCGATATTACCGATTTTATCGGTTGCCGCTTTTGCCTATGTCTATCGAGCGATGAACGCGCCGGAAAGTTACATCGGCTTTGTTATCCTGGGTGGTGCGATGACCGCTTTCTGGCTAAATGTTCTATGGTCGATGAGCGCGCAACTCTACTGGGAACGATCTTCAGGAAACCTTGAACTATTTATCATGTCCCCAAGTTCCATGATGACGATCCTAGCGGGAATGGCTCTCGGCGGGATGATTTTAACTTCGATTCGAGCTTTGGTGATTGTTACTGCTGGTATTCTTTTATTTGGTGTTGTTTTACAGCCAATCAGCTGGTGGCTCTTCTTACTTGCATTCCTTCTTACCTTGCTGGCTTTGTACGGTATGGGCATGATGTTTGCTTCGATTTTCCTTATGTGGGGCCGCGAAGCATGGCATCTAGTCAACTTATTACAGGAACCGGTCTATTTACTTTCTGGGATGAATTTCCCGCTTCAAGTATTTCCAACTCTGGTAGCAACTCTAGCCGCTATTATCCCGCTGACCATCGGTATGGATTCCATGCGGCAAATTCTGTTTGCTACCCCAGGGTTTTGGCCTCTCGGCTTCGAATTGATCTTCCTAACCATATTGGTGATTCTGTTTATATATCTCGCGTACCGATTTTTACGCTATTTAGAAGATAAATCCCGCCAGGAAGGGAAATTGACCATTAAATGGCAATAATTGAATTTCACATAGTTGAGACAGTTTCTATGTCTCAACTATATAAGTAAATTAGTACTGTTTCGATGGGAATAGATCTAAAACCTATTTCGTATAATTTGGTTACAATTTATTCAGATTATCTGTGTCAGCCTCTTAGAAATCATCAGGTAATATCGGTTTCTAGTTGGGTGACATCGGCTTCAAGTCGGAATTAAGTATTCATTATTCCCAACCAGAAACCGGATCTTCTTCACTAACATAGGCTAATCAAAACTGGGAGAATTGGGCAACCTTCTTCCCAAAATCAAATCTCAGCGAAGCTTTTTACGCTCCGTAGTCGATTTGATCTCTGACATTAATGCCACGTTCAATAATGAATTTTCGTCGACCTTCAACCTCTTCGCCCATGAGCATACTAAACAATTCATTGGCACGCTGAGCATCTTCGAGTTTAACTTGTAACAGATTGCGATGTTCCGGATCAAGAGTGGTATCCCATAACTCATCGGGATCCATTTCGCCCAACCCTTTGAACCGAGTGATCGTCAACCCTTTTTCGCCGAATTTACGTAAAGCATTGGGCACCTCGCGTAAAGTGTTCAATACTTGCCGATTATCCGCGCGTTCTAAAATAAAGCGAACAGGGGGTTCTCGGCCGGCAATGCGAACCGCGGGAACAAGATCGCTCGCTTGAATCTGAAATTCACGAAGTCTTCGAAGCAGATCATTAATCCGGCGAATTTCATGAAATTCATCGGCATAGAAACGAATGGTTCCACTATTACTGGTCGGATTGCTCTTATCCGTTTCAGTACTATTTTCTTCGTCGCTATCCCCAATGACCAGTTCTAAATTAAGCCGTTGTGATTCGGCTCGGCGGAAATCGTCTACTTCGTTAGCCGTATAAAACCAAAACTCTTTACCTGCTAATTTCACATGCCAAGTTGGAAGTCCGCGCTCACTGTCCGCTTGCGATAAAAAGTGAGCTAAAACCACCCCGCGGCGTTCTAGAGTTTGTAACGGTCCATCCATTTTATCGATCAGTTCACTGATCGTTCGCAGTGCTTCCCCGGCAAGTTCTTGCCCAGCAGAACGCAAGGCGAGAGAGAGTTTAGCCCCGTCCAACCCCCGCTTTATCAATTCCTCGAGCATCTCTTCGGCATTGGCAATAAAGCGAACCTGTTTCTTTTGGGTGACTTTGAACAGCGGCGATCGGGCTACATAGATATGCCCCTCTTCAAGCAATTTACGCATCTGTCGGAAAAAGAAAGTCAAGAGCAGAGTGCGGATATGCTGACCATCCACATCGGCATCGGTCAAGATAATTATTTTGCCGTAGCGAAGTTTCGATATATCTTCGGGATTGCCAACATCGGTACCCACCGCAGCGATAATACTGGTAATTTCCTGATTACCTAACATTTTATCGAGACGAGCTTTTTGCACATTCAATGGCTTACCGCGTAGGGGTAACACCGCTTGGTAACGGCGATCGCGCCCACTTTCTGCCGATCCACCTGCCGAGTCCCCTTCGACGATGAACAACTCCGATTCATCCCCTTTGGTGGTGCAATCCATCAATTTGCCGGGCAACCCACCACCACTGAGAATGTTTTTGCGCTCGCGTAGAGCTTTACGCGCTTTCTGTTCCGCTTCGCGTTCCTCCGCCGACAACAAAATCCGCTGAATGATTTTCTTCGCTTCTTTCGGATTCTCTTCCAGATAGACGCTCATAATTTCATTCACCGCACTTTGAACCATCCCTTCAATCTCTGGATTATTCAGACGAACTTTCGTCTGCGATTCGAATTGCGGATTAGGTAAGGTGACATTGATTACCGCAACCAATCCTTTGCGTGAATCGTTTCCTTCAGGTTTGATATCTTTGAAATAATTCTCTTTTTCGCCATAGACATTGATACAGCGTGTCAACCCACTGCGGAACCCCGTTAAATGGGTACCGCCGCTTGGATTATAGGCATTATTCGCATAACAGCGAATATTCTCCTCTTCGCCATTGTTATACTGCAACGCCGCTTCGATCATCACCGATTCGATCGTCTTGCGAACAGATATTGGTGGATGCAATACCTCCTCTTCCCGATTGACCCATGCTACGAATTCCACCAATCCCCCTTCATAGTGAAATACCTCTTCGGAATTGATACGCTCATCGCGCAAAACAATACGCAAACCACGATTCAAAAATGCCAGTTCGCGTACCCGTTCTTCCAAGATTTTCACATTAAACGTAGCGGCACCAAAAATTTCCGCATCCGGAAAGAAGTGAATTCTTGTTCCGGTTCGATCCGCTGAACCAAGTTCGCGCACCTCGCTCACCGCTACGCCACGCTCATAGTCCTGAATATACGTTTTCCCATTCCGGCGAATTTCGGCTTTGAACCATTCCGCAAGCGCATTCACCGCTTTCGCCCCCATCCCGTGCAACCCCGCTGCAACTTTGTAGGCATTATTATCAAACTTGCCGCTAGTACCCACATGCGTCAACACCAGCTGCAACGTCGAACAATTATGCTCCGGGTGCATATCGACCGGAATCCCTCGACCATCATCACTTACACTCAAACTGCCATCTATATGGACGATGATGTGAATATTTTTACAATGACCTGCCAAAAATTCATCAACACTATTGTATATTAATTCATAAACCAGATGGTGTAGCCCTTTGGTCGCTGTATCCGGAATATAATTCCCCGGCCTTTTGCGAATATGATCTCGATCTTTCAACCATTGTATACTTGCTTCATCATATCGGTTCTCTTCGACTACGCACAACCCAG
>JAKBAI010000264.1 GCA_021809185.1 Planctomycetota bacterium | reverse complement strand
ATCTGAATCTCTAAAGATGGAAAACAGCTTGGCACGAACTCCGCTGATGGTAAAGTGAGAATTTGGAATCTGGACACCGGAAAATTACTATATACGTTGAGTCACGATGACCAGATTATTTCCTTTAATTTTAATCCTGAGGGCAATCGAATCATTACTACCTCGAAAGATCATCTTGCCTGCATCTGGGATTGCCAAACGGGGGATAAATTAACGACAATCAAACATTCCTCTGCGGTTACTTGCGTCGATTTCTCCTCGAACGGCCATTGGTTTGCCACTGGTTGCGAAGATGGTAGTGCTCGTATTTGGGAAGAGTCGACAGGGGAACCGATAAGTCCAGTCTTACTTCATTCAAAAAAAATAATCGCTATTGGTTTTAATTCTCGATTTGCCGAATTGTTTACTGCGAGTGAAGATGGGACTTTTCAGATTTGGAGTGTACCCGAATGCAAAATAATACAAAAAGCTGTCCAGATAGGGCAGCCGATTACTTGTGCCCGCTTCAGTCCAAACGGCAAGTATTTAGTCTTGGCTACGAAAGAGGGACTATGCCGAGTGTGGGATTGCCAGATTCATGATTGGCTTAATTTTGCGGTGCGCCATGCTTCAAATGTCTATGATTTGCACGTTTCCCCTGATGGAAGTTGGGCAGCTAGTGCTAGTGAGGATAATAGTGTTAAAATCTGGGAGATCAAAACGGGTAAATTCGTTACTCCTCCTTTGCGGCATAACGGTTCGGTTTATTGCTCCCGTTTTAGTCCAGCAGGCAATGCTTTATTATCTGCTTCTCAAGATGGGATAGTTCGCTTGTGGGAATTGAGTGATTTACAGAAACGAATTACCCAAAGAATGGCCGTTCGATCTTCGAAACCAAAGCAGATCTATAGTCCAGATCGCCGTCTGATTTTGAAAGTGGAGGGGAATCAAGCATTTATTATCGATTCTGCCACCAATAGAACCATTCTAAAGCCGCTCACTCATCATGCCGCCATTTTACACGCCTGTTTTAGTCCAGATGGAAAAATGATTTTAACCACCAGCGCTGATCGCACGGCCAAAAGATGGGAGGTTATTTCAGGCGAACAGTTTGGCGTCGAATTGCGCCATGGCAGTGAAATCGTTTACGGAACCTATAGTCCCAATGGAAAATTCATTGCTACGGGTAGTGGCGATAACTCGGCAAAACTCTGGGATGCTCTTTCGGGTAAACTGCTTGTTCCCCCTTTATTCCACGCTAGTTCTGTTGAAAAAATAGCTTTTAGTCCTGATAGTCATTGCCTCTTGACTTTAGCGATCAACGGCCAGGTGCGAATTTGGGAAACCGATACCGGAGAATCTCTGACTCCATCGCAATATCCAACTCCCTGGATTCGACAGGTGCTTGAAAATATGAATAGTACCGGTTGGGATTTGCCTCCCGATCAGCGTGATTTGAAGAATCTTGAACAGTTGGCGATGATCCTTTCCGGGGATCGGATCGATCGTCAAGGAGCTTTTATCCCCTAAGATTGCATCGAATTTCGCAAAATCTGGGAATCGTATGCCAATCAGTATCTATTGACTTCGAACCAACTCGATGAACATCAGAAGCAGTTTCATCTTCGTTTAGCAAATCAATCAGAGCAAGAAAAAGATTGGTTTGCTCTCGATTTTCACCTATCAAAATTATTGTATGATTCTGATCAAGTCATTTCTCAACATCACGATCCTTACTTGGCTCAGCTTCATTATCGCCGCGGTTGTGCCCGAGCAGAGTTGAATAAGTGGGAGATCAGTTTTCAAGATTTTATCCGCTCATTGGAGTATGGGAATGACCAGCCTATGGTGATTATCTCTGCGGCTCTCACCGGATTAGCCAATCAAGATAAACTAGCTTTTCAGAAGTATTGTACTCTGTTAAAACAGGAATATGCTTCTACAGCACAGGGAGATCTAGCTTTTCAGCTTGCCAATCTGTTTATTTTGAATGAACAGAATTCATCTTCTTTTCAATTGCTTACTCACCGCAATTCCGATTCCATTATTAATAAAGATCATCATGAAGAAGGGAAAGAATTGTTATTGGAAGCCATGTCCCAACTTCAGAATCTACTCGATAAAAGTGATGTCCAAATTGATAAACTCGAACTGGGGAAAGTGATCGATAAGGTTGAAACAGCCCAAGTTTTCCTCCAAGAAATCGATCAAATTCGAAGTTGGTTGATCTTAGCTAAGATTTATAACCATTCCAAAAATATCCCTCTTTGGAATCATACCTGGAAAAAAGTTAGTATCTGGTTTGATCGATTTACTCGTAATAACTCCATACAATGGAATTATCCCGATCAAGGAATCTCTTGGCAAGATCGCCTCAGTTTAATGCTGCTAAAAAAACAGATTGAAAAACAGATCCCTGAAAAATTGAAGCAGCCAACAGAAGTGAAAATGATTGATAAAATTGACCCGATCGAATCGTAATCGATTGAGTCAATTCAATCAAATAAACTATGGGTTCAGCAATTCTCTAACTTTGCTAATTAGTGATAATGGCGAAAACGGCTTCTGCATAAAAGGGGTTTGTTCAACTAAAATTCCATGGCGAACAATGGAATCATCGGTATAACCGCTAATAAATAAAACTTTGATGTTTGGAAATCGTTCTCGAATCGTCTCAATCGCTATTCTACTACTAATTCCGGGCATTATGACATCGGAGATCACTAGGCTTATTTCTCCTATAAATGCCGAAACTTTTTCCAAAGCTTCATTGGCACTGGCACATATAATTACGCTATAACCATGATTCTCCAAAATCATTTTAAGGAGTTGTCGTACTCCAGGTTCGTCTTCGATCACAAGAATTGTTTCATACCCACACAGTTCGGAATGAGTATTCCGTTGAACAAAAGTCTCTGTATCAATTTTTTCGCAAAATGGAAAATATATTTTTAATGTAGTTCCTTTGCCTGGTTCGCTGTAGACAAAGATAAGGCCTTCGCTTTGCCGTACGATCCCATAGACAACTGCCAAGCCCATTCCGGTCCCTTTTCCAACTCCTTTTGTTGTAAAAAATGGTTCAAAAATCTTGGCTTGTGTATTGGCATCCATACCAGTCCCGGTATCAGAAATGGCCAACATCGCATAAAATCCGGTTTGAGCTTCTGGATGTTCGTCAACATAGGTTTCATCAAAGTAAACGTTGGTAGTTTCAATAAAGATCTCGCCTCCATCTGCCATCGCATCACGGGAATTGACGACCAGATTAATGATTATTTGCTCGACTTGACTTGGATCTGCTTTCACCTTACCAAGATTTTCTGTGAGTTTGGTGCGTACCACTATATTACTAGGAATGAGTCGTCGAATCATCGATTCGAGTTGTTGAACAATACTATTCAAATCAATTAACTTAGCAATGAAGAACTGTTTGCGGCTAAAAGCGAGCAATTGTCCGGTTAAGGTTGAAGCTTTTTCTGAAGCGAGGATA
This sequence comes from Planctomycetota bacterium, assembly GCA_021809185.1. Lineage (GTDB taxonomy): Bacteria > Planctomycetota > Planctomycetia > Gemmatales > Gemmataceae > JAKBAI01. The sequence continues at coordinate 2,949 of JAKBAI010000264.1, read as the reverse complement.
ATCTCTTGTACATAGGAATTCAAAATTGAATTGTCATTGAATTCGGATTGGAGCAAATTCCCATAGCCACCAATAACTGTTAACAGGTTATTAAAATCATGGGCAATTCCTCCCGCGAGCTGACCCACCACTTCCATTTTTTGTGCTTGTAATAACTGTTGTTCCAAATGAATACGTTCCGTTATATCTTCATTGATCATTACCACTCCCCATTGACGATCTTCATTATCCAATATTTTCTGGCAGTTTACCCGCAAATGAAGAGGCTTTTCTTTGTGGATAAAATAGAGTAGTTCTTGATTTTTAATCGATTCCCCGAATAAACTTCTTTCTATCGGATGGTTTTTCCTTTCTAGTAATTCTTTCGTTTCCGAGGAATAAAAGCAGATATCGGTTCCTAGTTTTGGCATTTCCAAACCGTGATGCGAATCAGAAGACATGCTATCGATATTTCCGTATAGTTTTCGAAATTGCCGATTCATTAAAAGAATCTTTCCTGAAGAATCACAGGCGACGATATGCAATTCAACTGATTCCAACACTGCTTGTAAAAAGCTTCGTTCTCGAAGCAAGTCCAACTCCGCTTTCTTTCTCTCTTCAACTTCCTGAAATAATTTTTCATTGATCTGTCGTAACTCTTCGGTTCTATCCAAGACAACACGTTCCAGATTTCGATTGATTCGTTCTAACTCATATTGAGCTATTTCTTTCTGTTTAATTTCTTTCTCTAGCTCTTCGGGAAAGCGCATCACCAGGGCTTGAGGTAGGACTGGGATTAGATGGATTACCGTTAACACAGATGCAAGTGCCGTAATGAGTTTGATTAATCCATCGAGATAATACATCGGCTTGTAAAAGAGGATGAAACCCATTAGATGGGTCATTCCACAGGAAATAATGAAAAAACTAAATAACCAAAACATTTTCTGGAATGGGACGCTAGGCACTTTTCGAGTGAAATAGATCAGTAGGAGGGGAATGGTGAGATAGCATAACCAAATTAAAATGTCTGAAAAATTATGGATTACAATAAGAGTATTCGTCCATTCACCGCAATCTCGCCTAGCTACGAATCCTGAGGAATCAAACAATTTAAGAAAATATTCAATCATTCTTATTTTTGCCTTTTCAAGATTAGGGGTGTTTTAATTCGAGTTAATAAATCGTATTCTTTTCGGAATAATTAAATGAGAATGTCATCTTTATTGCCAAGTCTTTTAGTTTATGACCTTGATTTTACTTCTATATAACAATTTTACGTGTAAAATCGAGATCTTGAATTGCGATCTAAATATATTTCAAAAAAGATTTATTTCTGTTATCTTATTATTCAACTTTAAGATTAAAAAACAAATAATATTTTCAATATTTTAAACAAATTATTGTTTTTAAATTTGATTTGCAACATTAGAATTCAGAAATTTACAATACAAAGGGTGTAGGCTTCAATGGGGGTAGTAGACCGATTAAATAAGAAATATTAGTCAAATTGATCGGAATAAAGATTTGCGGTAGATTATCTGATTTCCTATTTTATTCAAAGTAGATGAGAATTAAGACAACCATAGAAATTGTCAACAATTAATCGAACTCTTAGTACGATAAATACAGGATCCTGAATTTCCACTCCAAAATCAATACTGGATTTTGTTGTTCACGAAGAAGGGTATCTTATTTGGGACTTCTAGTCCGAAATTACAGCAGATATTGATTTTAGGCGAAAGTATTGTTTAATTGTGCTGATAGTTTTCCAAGAACGATCGTGATCGGAGGATCATTCATCCTTGTTGATAAAATATTTTTCCGTTTTTATTTATCATTTTCACGAACCTTTTGTCGGTTAATCTTGGAGTGGAGAATGGATTCGTTCTATACGGAATCAAAATAACCACCAAAGCGAAATATATAAGTCAAAATTTCATTGATCGAAATGGAACCGATTATCTCTTGCAGATCTCGAATCTAGAAGAACAATAAAGGTTCAAGAATTACAATCTATGGTCGGTCAGGGATCAAGAAAAATCGATATTTTGAAATCGCTTATTTGCTAAATAGAATAAAATTGCACTGAGGAATAGATACAAGATTGGGCCTGTACCTGTAAACCACCAACGTTCATGAAAATACGGTTTCGAGTAGTTAAAAGGATCACTTTGAGTCAAATCTTTCATCGGGATCATTTTTGTTGCGATCTGACAACCCGTTGCTGGGTTTATTTCATTTATAAAAAAAATGGGAAGATCGGTTATTTCAAACACGTCATTTTCTCGTGACTCGATTGATCGGAGATATAATAACTGCCTGGCTTTATTTGTGCCTCCATTTATCTGAGCATAAATATTTATCGAGAAAAGAAATATCCCCACAATCCCTAACCACCAAATCGTCGCAGAGAATACCGATTTGCAACGAGTGGATAGAAATAATCCCAAAGAGATTGCCAGTATAAAATAGCTCATAAAATAAACAGCAAGAACGAAAAAGAATAGAATTGGAAGCATCCCATAAATTAGCAAAAAAAACCATTGAATTAAAAGTAACGAAATTAAAATGTGTGCTCTGCGGAAGCAGGCAAAGGCTTTGGCACGAAGAAGCGCCGATCGCGCAGAAGGGATGGTAAATAATTCCATTAGAGTTGCTTTTTGACGATCGCGGAGTACCGTGCCACAGCTTGCAAATCCCATAGTCAGAACTGATAAGCTAACACAAAATGTGGACCAGACCAAGCACCATTCCAATGCTTGACTAACAAGATTTGAATTACCCCAAAAATAGGTGAGAAGAGCTCCCCAACTCGTGGCGCCCATAATTAACCAGACCGGATTCGGGATAACCATCAATAATCGGAGGATAATATGGGGCTGACTGGCAAAATGAACTTCACGCCAATAAAGAGGAAATTTACCAATGGGGGGTGGATCGGCCCAATGGCGGGGTGCCGGTTTTTCA
>JAKBAI010000039.1 GCA_021809185.1 Planctomycetota bacterium | reverse complement strand
GCATGAAGAACAAGCTTTAATCGAGGGGAAAACCGAGAACGTATTACGTCTGGCTATCCTTACGGATCGACTTGAACTTCGAAAGCCTATTACCATTTCTTTGGATGGGGATAAAGTTGAAAAAATCCCGGCTCCAGAGAATAAAAACCCGATTTATCTCATGAAAGTCGATGGTCATTGGAAAGTTTCGGAATCTCCCAAGGAAGGGGAAGTAACCAGCCGATGTAGTGGGCCGTTTAAGAACGCTTTTCGCCGCCACATGGTATTTGTGTACGGTACCAAAGGGAATGAATTGGAAAAAAGTTGGGCTTTACAAAAAGCCCGATACGATGCGGAACAGTTTTATTATCGAGGCAATGGCAGTATCGAAATTATTTCGGATGAAAAGTTTCTTCAGCATCCTAGCCCCGATTGCAATGTCATTTTATTTGGCAATGCCGATACGAACCAAGCTTGGAATCTACTCTTAAAAAATTCCCCTTTACAAGTAAAAGCAGGAGAAATAAAAACTCCAACCAAAACATTAAAAGGGGACGATTATTCGGTCTGCTTTGTTCAATTACGCAGTGATTCCAAAAAGTATCTCGTTGGGGTGGTTTCTGGAACGGGTAGCCATGCTATGCATCGAACCGATCTTTTCACCTATTTTACTTCTGGAGTTGCTTATCCCGATTGGCTTATAATCGATGGGAAAAATACCCCTACTTCGGAAAAATCGCTCGTTGGATTGGGCTATTGGAATTATCGTTGGCAGTTCGATGAAGGGGAATCGAGCTGGAGACCTTAACCTTCACAAGAACATAAACAGAAATTCTAAAAACAGGAATCTTTCCCTCGAAAAGATTCCTGTTTTTTTGAATAGATCATTTTCTCCTGAACCGCAAATCGAGATTCGATGATCGATCAAAATCTCCGTAGCGATTAACCACTCTGATCCTTGTTCGACCTCGAAAAACCATCGGTCCCGTTCGGATTATTTATTAGATTTCGATTCTTGCTTTCTAAGGTTCGTAAACTGAATTCTTTGCGATCCGGTAACCACAATCAGATTTCGTTGTTGGCAAGGCGTTGCTGGCGAGGTTGGGTTGCTGATCCAATCCAGACAAGTGGATTATTTTCGCTAATCCTTTTTTTAAGTCCGTTGCAAAATTAAGAAGTTTACTGGCAATTGCTTTCATGATCGGACTATGAATTCCTGAATCCTCGATGCACGCTATTTATTTTCGAGAATAATTCGAATGCCAATCGTTTTAATCAATAAAGCAATAATTGAAATCGCTTGGTATCAGTGCAATCGAAAATCGTATCGTTGCCTGATCGGATCATTCTCCGAATAGATTAACCGAATCGAATCCTAACCGGGGTTTTATTAGCCGATTCTTGGCAAAGAAATTGAAAAAGGGTATACTTTCTCTAACTAGAGAAAGTATACCCTTTTTAATCGATTTGAATTTAATTATGCAGAAGTAAAGCTGGGTAATTGAAGTCAAATTTACAAAACGGCTAAGAAAGAAGTATCTATTTTAGAACATAAAACCAAAGCGGAAATTCACACCCAGTAGAGTTAAATCGCTACGACGAACAGAAAATTTCCCTACAGCAAAATCATTAACAGGGTTCGGTTGCTGAATAAGATTGAACCATTGGGTCATTTCGTAACCGATGCCACCAAAGAAGTTGCCAAATTGGTAATTGGCCCCAAATGCCATGGAAACTACGGGAACAACATGGATGGAACGATCCTGGATATCTCCATCCAGAGTGGAGCCATTGTTATTCCATTCGACAATCCCTGATTGGACATTTCCAACAATCAATCCACCTTGAATGCGGCCATACGCGCTTAGTCCACGAAAGATACGCCAATCTGCCTGGGTACCGATTGTCGGGCCGGTTCCATAGAAGGAGGTATTGGAATTAACACTAGCACTATTTGCATCCCCACCATTATAATATGCTTGCAGATCTTGGCTTATGGAGGCGAATTTTAATCCTCCCATCATGGTTAAGCCGAAAGATTGGTCAATTTGAAACTTCCTACCAAAATTGAGATCAAAATTTTGATATACTAGATTGGCGTTCGCAGCTCCCTGATTCACGGTGTCGATGATGCCAGGTCTGGTCAACGTTGGTAAAATCGCTCCATTCTGTGGTGCGATGGTATAATCGTTTGTCCCAGAACGATAATAGGTATAATTAAAATCGATAAGATATTCCTGATGATCCCCACCCAGATATTGAGATCCGATTCTAAAACCTGCGGTGAGAGGGAGTTGCAGACTAGTAACTTCTCCGTTCGGAATCGAATTCGAAGAATTATTCAGAACTCCGTAACTTAATCCCTGGCGATATGCTTTCCATAGTAATAAATCCCCATAGAAAACCCAATGATTGGTGGGAGGAACAATGCCATACTCGGGATTTAATCCCGGATTAACGGATCGATCGCCACTAACACTCCCCGATAACTGATTTGGTACAGGAAGGTCTACAATTCCTGTATTCGATGATAAAAGGGAGGGTGGTGGAACCGTATTCCCATTATTATTCCCATTATATGAAAAGGAAGAGTTTATAACAGGTTTAATCGAGCCACTCAATCGCTGTGGATCTGTGAGAGTTGTTGGATTGCCCAAAGGGGTTAAATTCGTCCCTGATCCATTATTCAAATCTTGAGCATGAAGTAAACTTGGTACCCATAACACTACAATTGATAGGATACTAACGAATGGCCAATCCCATCGATTTAACCAACTTATCATTCTCATCCCCCATTTACAAAAATCTGATAATTCTGAAATCTTTCCATTTCGATTCTCTTTCCAAAGCGATTGCTTTATCGCATAATATGAAAAATAGCAATAGAGATTTTGTATTCTGAAATCATTCGATTTTGGTGATTTTCGACCTGATTTTTCTTATTCTACGAAAAAAGGGAAACCAGGGGTTTTAGCAAGTGTATAAAAGGATTTCAATGTTTCCCGAAATGCTTGTTTATTTTTTTTATCTTGTTGTCGGCCATGCCTTGATGGATTTTGCTTTGCAGGGGGATGCCATGTCCCGAGAGAAAAATCGTCATAGTACTACCCCCTTGCAAAAAGAGGTTCCCTGGTTTTATTGGTTGTCGGCTCATTCGTTGATTCACGGTGGGGCGGTTGCTTATATTTTACATTCCCCCTTGTATGGAATGCTTGAAACAGGAATTCACTGGTTTATCGATTTTGCTAAATGTGAAAAATGGACTAATATTCATCAAGATCAATTCTTACATGTTTTATGTAAACTGATTTGGGTAATCCTCTATTTTCAAGGAATTGGATAAAAGTGCATCTGCTCTAACTTTTACTCTAAGTTCTTCAGAAATATTTTCAGCGAAGAAAGAGTCAAGCGAGGAATGGATGATGTTTTTGATTAGCTGTTTCTCAAGGGGCAAAAACAAATAGTCTTGTGATCTTTGTCGGATTCTATTGAGGATAAATGAAAAGCGCATAACAACTCGGAGATTTTATCGATCCGATTCGGTTCATTGAATTATTTTAATGGATTCTATTAATAGGAACTGTTTTTAGATACAGATTGTGGATTTTGACTATGGTGGCTAATCGATTTGTCCTATCATTTTTCAAACTTCCTATTTTTACAAGTTATCTTAAGCGATTTGAAATAGACGATCATTTGCTAACTAGGATGGTGAATTATCAAAGTTAGATCCTATTGGAGATTCGGGTCAAGAAATGGTGAAATTAACCGTACAACGAACGATTTTCTTTTTGTGTTTATGGATGCTTTTGCATCTTTTTTTGCGAACTCAGATTTTGATCGACCCAGGTTCGCTTTGGCATGTTCGAGTTGGAGAACAGATACAGAAACACGGCTTTTATTTTTCAGAGCCATTTACTTGGTATTATGCGAACAACGAGTGGATCCCGCAGCAATGGTTGGCCGAATACCTTTTTGCCATCGGCCAACATCTTGGTGGGTATGAGCTATTAGTTCAGATCGTGTTTGTGGCATTTGCCTGGCTAGGGAGTGGGCTGTTTGTTCAATATCGCAATAGTGGAATGAATCCTCTCTTGGCCGGAATGATCGTATTGTTCGAAATGGCAGCTATTAGTTTTCATGTTTTTCTGCGTCCCCATTTATTATCGATCCTTTTCTTTGGAATTCTGATTTATTGGCTTGATCGGCAGGATCGGCTAGGTTTTCGTTGGTTTAGCTGGCTCAAACTATCGTTTCTGGTAATATTTTGGTTGAATTGCCATGGCGGGGTTCTAGGCGGCTTGGTGACCATCGATTTAATGGTTGTGTTCTGGATTTTCCGCTATCTCCTCAGTAGCAAGAACGAAGAGCAGAACGAACCAGCATCGGTTAAGTCAAATTCTTTTTATTTTTCCTCAAAGAATATCTTACAACATCTGTTGTTGCTTGGATTTCTCCATTCGTTGGTTCTGCTCAATCCATACGGGATTCGACTTGCATCGGCTTGGTGGAAAATTGTTGGTTCAACGGATATTACGGAATATATTGTTGAGCACCAACCCTTGGATTTTACTAAATCGGGAGGGGTATCTCTGGTGTTCTTTGCAGTATTCTATATTTTTATACTTTTGGGGGTACCACGTTCTCAATGGCGTGCGATCTCTTTTATACCAATAATCTGGTTTATTTTGACTCTAAAAAGCATTCGCCATGGCCCTTTATTTTGTGCCGCTGCCGCGGTTTGTTTAATTGATCTTATCCCTTTATCGCGTTGGTATCATTGGCTAAAACGGCATGGCGATTATTTGATTACCGATCCGCTCCAGAATTCTATTTCGAATTCTTGCCACGTAAAGAAAACTCGTTGGCTAGTTCCGATTCCGATCATTGCTTTTCTGATTATCGCGTTGACAATCGTATGCCAACGAAATGGCATTGCTTGTCCATTTCTAGGTAAAGATTGGGTGCAAATCAATTCCGAAGTTCTTCCCGTCGACTTTATACCTACAATCCAGGAATATGCTCAAAGTCGACCTAAAGATTTTCCTATTTTCAATGATCCGAATCTAGGCGGTTTCTTGATCTACTTTGCCCCTACTCTTAAAATTTATATGGATGATCGAATCGAGTTATGTGAAGATAAAGGGCTTAAAGAATACTTGGATATCATGAAAGAGCCAGAAAAACTAGAGTTATTCTGGCAGAAGATAGAGAACACCCCTGGCGCAAAACTGGACCGGATCTTCCTTTTTTGTAAAAATCCTATCCGAAAATATCTCGATGCTCACCCAGAAAAGTACCCTATTTTGAAAGAGACAGAGCTTGCGGTATTGTATGAAAGAAGGATAAATCAAAAAATCAATCGTGGCCCAACGGAATAAAAAAATAATCCGGAGTAGTTAAACTACTCCGGATCTGAAAAAATCGGTTTCTATTAAACATTCGTTATGGTTGAGTTAGCTGAATGTTAGCAGCTAAGACTTTCTGAATCATTTCCGAGATTTCCAAAAAATGTGCTCGACTGGTGTCGTCCAACTCGATCTGTTTCGATTTTGTGTTTTTGTTTTCCGGAGCGAGACGGAGAGAAATTCGTTGATTGAGCTCTTTGAGATGCATCCGAGAAAGGCTGCGAGCATCCGCAGGGGATCCTCTTAAAAGAATCTCACTCAATCGCGATACATACTCGCGTTGCAAATTTCGACGGATAATACTGGAAGCGGGAGCGTTCCCTGTCTTTGTCAAGGGAGCATCCACAAAAATGCTATCCGTTAACGTGCGAAAAACATCTTCAACTTTAAGTGGGGAATCATTCCCTTCCTTTTTAGCGGCATTATCCTGAATTCGGGTCAACGTAGCAGAACTCAATAAATTTCGCAACACAATTCTTTGAATCGACAGGATACGATTATTCAAAGGATATTCGGTGCCGCTCATGTAATTTTCTTCGCTGCCCCAATGAAGCCAACGATCTGCTGCTAACTTACGTAATAGCTCTGGCGAAAATTGGAAAGGCTGATCGGTGAGAATATGAGTCTGTAAAAATTTGAGACACTCTTTTTGTTTTTCTCCGGTAACAGGGATCATCGGTTCTCGTCCATGCTCATCGCCGCGGTGGTCGCGGTGGTTGTATTCCCCACCGATGAATTGAGAAGCTAAAAAAGCCCCATCTGCAAATTGCCGTAATACGAGGCCAAAAGCGGAACGAGCACGTTGATAACCTTCCCCTTTTTCTACCACTCGATCGGCCAAGCCTTTGAGAAGTTCTTCCGCAATCAGAATTCGATCTTGAGCATAGCGTAGAGGATCGGCCCCCATATCCCAAACATTAACATTAGGGTCGTTGGTCATTAAATCCTCATCGGTTCCATAGTCCAATCCCGGTTCTGCACAGCGGGAGGCGATCTTTTTCAGTTCGTTTGTTTCTCCATCCGTCCCACCTGTTAAAGGTTTGTATCCGTATTCAATAGCCCAATAATCGTATGGCCCGATGGTGGTTGTAAAATAGTCTCCCTGTTTGGTCCCTTTGGGAGCGAGATTGACGGGATTATAATCCATCACCGAGCCAACAAGGCCACGCTTTCGCGTGATATTCAGATCATGGAGTTCGTTGTTATTGAGCATGGTGCTCGCTTTGAAATTATGACGCAATCCCAGGGTGTGACCTACTTCATGCATCACCGTTTCTTTGATAGCTTGTTGAATCATTTCATCGGAGAGCTTTTCGCCTTCCTTGAGATTGGCTCTTGCCGCAACGGCGATTAACGCCATTTCCAGTTCACTCGATTTGTTGGATGCACATTGGCACATCCCCTGGCGAATAGCCAAAAGTCTCCGCGCTGTTTCTACATTGCCTGTCAACAGAGGATTGCCATTGGTAATACCAGAGAAGTCACTGCTGTTTCGATCGTTCCAGCTCGCAAGTCGGCGTAAAGAGAGCGGGTCGCTGGGGAGTAACCAGCCTTTGCGAGTCGCTTCAATCAAGCTTAGAGTACTTTCCGGTTGTTGAGATTGGCTCCCAGTTTTTAATTGGCTATAAGAATTTTGCTGAAAGATCTGTCTTTGAATTTTATAAAATCGAATCATGGAGGCATCGAAAATGATATCGGCATCAAAAATCTCCCCCGTAAATGGGTTGGCTCTTGAAGGCCCCATCGCAAACCCTTGATCGGTGGTTATCCAGCGAAAGGTATTGTAGTTGCAATCTTCCGGATCAAAATCTTCATTCTCTTGTTGCCGTACTTCGATCGCATCGCGGAACCCGACTTTTTCAAAAGCTTTATTCCATTCCAAAATCCCTTCGCGCACTGCAGATCGATACTCATCCGGAACCGATTTTTCGATCCAGAAGATAATTTTTTTCTTGGGTGGTACTAATTTCGCACCAGGTTTCCAAACCGAATTGTCAACTCGTTCCAAACGCCAGCGATTGATATAGCGAACAAAAGAGGTATCTCGATCGTCATGGGAAAAATCTTTAACCGCAGTAAGAAAATAACCGATCCGGTCATCGGCAAGTCGAGGATGATAACTATTATCGGGTAACTCTAACAAGGAATAATGGATAACAACGGTTGTTCCTCGGGAATCGATGACACTATCGTTCCTGAATGAGAACGCATTTCTACCCGTGAAAGTCGCTGAAATCTGAAGTTCAATGTTATGAGGGAAGGCTTTAATTTTACTCCAGCTGCTTCGAGAGGGATCAAAATTCCCCAGATTCAATTCTGCGAAATCTTTCATGAAAATCGAATTGAAATCGATCACGACCGAATTATTGAGATGATTGATGGTTCGGATCGGAATCGAAAGCAAGATAGAATCGGTATAGGTGGTCTCCACTGCACGGGACACGGGAGAATTGTTTTCGGCTTTAAAGTGAACATTTCGGCGAATGAGTTGAACGTTGTCGCCGACTCGTTTGAATATAAGTATCCATTGCTCGTCAAAATTCAAAGTATAACCGCCTAATCCAGCGCCACGGGCTATCGCTATTGGTGCCAAGAACGGTTTATTCAATTGATCTGGTCTAATTTCTGCGTAAAGATGATCCTCTTTTAGGTGTAACTTAAATAGGCCTTCATAAGTTTGTGCCTTCGCGATCACTTTGCTAAAATCTTCATATTTTTTTTCGGGGGAGGGTTGTCCCGGCTCTTGAGCATACGCCATAACATTGCAGATTAGACCAAAAATAACCGAAAATAGAAGTAATTTCGGGAATTGTTTCATACATCACCTTTCATAATACGAGAAATATTTATCTTTAGAGTCGACTTGATTCGAGTCGAATCACGACAATTGCTAATGTAAATGATTTATCCTTGTTGATTTCTGTCGTTCCTGGTTGATTCGCTTTTCGTTCGACCAGGTCGCCAAGACGGTTTTATTTCCGCTTCGAAACTCGTTTAACTCTTTAGGAAACTTATATAGGTAGGATTTCCTGGCAAACATTTTCATTATTAGTCATCGCGAGGCGAAAACCAAGCCATAATCTTTTCTGACAATTGTTAGATAGTAAGAATTTTTATTAGTCATTCGCTATATAATAATTGAAACTAGAAAAATCTTGACGACCAAATTAGTTTACCTATTTTATCAAAATTTACAAAGGAAACCAACTTACATAAATAAAATAATCGATTTATCAAGAACCGATTTTTGTCTAGATGATACGGTTATATGATTTATATCGCTTTTACTTTTTAAATATACTTAATAAGAATGAGAGCCAGATAGGAAAGTGAAGTCAATTTGATTGGATCACCAGAATGAATCGAGAATCAAGAGAGGGGGATATTCCCATTATGAAGAGCGGAAGCAATAAGTACCCCATCGATACCCAGGGCTTCCCATTCCGCTAATTCTTGGGGGGAGTGAATGCCGCCTCCTACATATATTTTGATTTCTGGGTATCGTTCTCTCAGAATACGAGTTAAGGATTCCGTTCCCGTTCCCTGTCCACCACCAACGTACGCAAGGTCAAGCAAGAGAATCTTTTGGATCCCGCATTGAATGGCATGAGCGATGATAGTTTCCGATAAATAGGTAGAAGAATAGTTCCTTGGAGCTAGGGAAGAAAGCCAATCTTCCGAGTCGGCAAGAGGTTCACCCGCGCGCAGATCAAGGGAGAATAGAACGTTTTCTAACTTGCCGGAGTTTAAGAGATCATTGCATAGCTCGGAGAGATTTTTTCTACTGCGGATCGTTTCCAAGCCTAAAACCATATGAAATAACGGTGACAAGGGGAAGTTAGCAAGGTCGCATCGATTGCGAATTCCTTGATCGAGCCATATGGTTGTTAAGGATGACGAGCCAAGTTGATTCGCGATGGTCCCTATATCGAAAATTCCAGGCCGATTCATGATCGGATCTAAATGAGCAATATAAAGTTCGTCGAATGAAAACTTTTGTAATAGATCGCGGATTACTTGAACCGGTTTGGTCGATCTAGTCAAAATACTGATCAATGGTTGATAATTTTGCCGATTGCCACCAACCGCATGAACTACCTGGTTGCCAAGAATATCGATGACGGGAACGATTTTCATAAGAGATTATTGGACACGGTTAAAAATCAAGGTTTAGTTGGCACCATCCAGGTAAAAGGGCTAATATATGCTTGTAGAAAGGTTAAAATACCGACAATCGATGCCAGAAAGATACTGTGGCCAAGAACTTGACGGAAAATCGTCCCTTCGCTGCCGACTTGATTCGTCCCTGCTGTGGCAACACAGATACTCTGCGCATCGATCATTTTCCCCATCACTCCACCGGTACTGTTTGCAGTACAAATCAATGTCTGACTCTGATCAAGGGTTAATTGAGTAATATGGCCACTCTGAAAAATCTCCGTTGCTGTAATTTTTTGTAAACTGCCAAACAGAGCGTTACTTCCCGCATCGGTCCCTGTTAGGAATACGCCCAACCAGCCCAAAATAGCAGCAAAAAACGGATACAAGAATCCGGTGTTGGCGAAAGCGACACCCAGCATGGCATCCATCCCCGCATAGCGGGTCACATAACTCAAACCTAACATACAGGCAATTGTCGGGATTGGGACTTTCATTTGAATGATCGTCTGCTTAAATATCGCATAGATCGAGCTTGGTGATAAACGCAAAAAAATCATCGATAAGATAGCCGCAAGGAATACCGGAGTGCCAGGAGCCGTAGCCCAGTTCAAAGTAAATACCGCTTCTTCTGGATTCGCATCGCGTTCCCCATTCGGAAGAATTTTTCGCAGTCTTTCTGGACGATACACTTCTTGATGCAATCCAGGGATCGGGAGATCATAGCGGGTCTGGACGAGACCTAAAATCTCGATCGATTTCGGTCCCTCTTTGGCTCGATGTCTTTTATTCTCTGTTTCCCGCAGCAAACCACCTAGCATTAATAAAATCGACATCACCACAAAAGGCATCCAAGCTTTAGCGTACTCCCATCGAGAGGGGGAACGATTTATGTTGTTATCTAGTGGGCGAAGAACGGGTTCAACGGTTGAGGCCGTTTCTGGTTGAGTGGCATTAGTTCCTATTTTTTCGACTTCAACGAGTATGCCATTTTCGAAGTGCCATTCGGTCTTCAGTTTCCAGAAATGTAAAAAAAGTCCGGTTGCGATTAAAGAAAAAATCCCACCGCCGATATCGGTTAAAGGCCACAAAATCACTTGAGGAAAGTAGGCATGAAAGGTTGAAAAAACGAATTGAAATCCCGCAAAAGATCCCCCGGCAACGAGCAACGCCGGCCAGATTTGAAAAGTCTGTTTCCAGGTGCAGATCAATTTAGTCATATATAGCGGTAAAATACACGACAGCAACGGAAGCTGGTGACCCGCCATGATACTGAGGCGGTCCGCTGGTAGATCTGCTGTTCCCGCTAGAGTTAAAATCGGTACCCCCAGTCCGCCATAGGCCACGGGAGAGGTATTGGCTATAAGACAGATGACCGCGGCACGCAGAGGAGGGAAGCCTAGACCGACCAGCATCGCTCCACAAATAGCAACAGGACTACCAGCCCCTGCCGCTCCTTCCATTAATGCACCAAACGAAAAGCCGATCAGCACTGCTTGGATACGAGCATCCCCCGATAGAGATGCTACCGATTGCCGAATCAGGTTGAACTGGCCAGAAATCACGGTTGTATTATAAAGCAGCATTGCTGAAAAAACGGTCCAGCCTATGGGAAGAAGTCCAAATCCGGCACCATAAAGAAATGCTTCGATGGACATGGATAAAGGCATTTGAAAAGCGACTGATGCTAGAATAATCGCAACGACAGCACCGATTGCGCCTGCCAGTGATGCAATGGTTCCGCGCATCACCAGCAGATAAAAAAGGGTCAATACCGGTAATGCCGCTAAGAATGTCGAGAGGATCGGCAGCTGAAATGGATTCAGATTCTGCACATAAGCAATCAATATCATGGAGAATTTCAATTTCTTCGGGTAGGATTCATTCGCTAGGTCTATTCATTTTGATCGTATCAGGCTAATTTCAATTTTCAAGGGAACCCGCGCAAGATAATTATAATCTGGAGAGATTTCCCCCCGATTTTCCCCTACACACTTTCATTTAAGCTTTTTTTCTAGTGCAAAATCATCGGTTTTTTTCTGGAGAATCGATCTTACTCAAATTAGTTTCATTTGCGATTCGAGGAGGCAGATAGTTTTTTATTCCCAGCATCAGAAAGGCCGAAGAAATGGTCAAAATCATTCAAAATCGGTTTTCGGTTTACTTGATTTTTTAGAAAAGAGTTGTCTTTGACCGGGCAAAAGTAAGGACAGGCAAAACCGCTTGTCCTTACTAAAAGTCGAAAATCGAAGAAGAATTGATAGGGATTTTAGCCATTCTTCTCGACTTAGAGCCAAACTAAGATGATGAGTCTATTGCTTCGTCTTCTGTTAAGCTAACCAGAAAGGTAGTTCTCCGGAAGGGGGAAGTTTTAAGACTTGCAAACTACGAATTTTTTCGTGTTTTTTAACTTCCTGCAATGCTGATTCTGGCGGTAAACAATCTAAATTCAACACTGCAACAGCTTCTCCGCCGGGCGTCTGCCGACCTAAATTCATGGAGGCGATATTCACATTGTTTTTTCCAAAAATGGTTCCGACATAACCTATTAAACCAGGAACATCTTGATGGACAAATGTTAAAAGAGTGCCATCGAGGTAGCTTTCCAAACGGAAATCATCGAGCTGAACCAAACGGATGTACTGATTGCCAAAAAGAGTTGCCGCGGCACGTTTGGATCCAGAGGAACTATATACTTCGGTATGCATCAAGTTGGCAAAATCCCCTTTGTGAACATTGCCAGATTCGACAATTTCAATCCCCCGTTCTTTGGCCAGCATCTCGGCATTGACAATATTCACCGATTCGTGCAAAGAGTGTTCCAATAATCCAGCAGCAAAAGCTGCAGTGAGCATTTTCGTATTTTTTTTGTATAAATCACCTCGATAGTGCAATTCTGCACGTTGAATCGGTCCATCCGCGAGCTGCGCCTGTAATAATCCTAATCGCCTTGCTAGATCGATAAAATAGCGAATCTCTTCCAGCTCGGTTCTTTGAATACTCGACATGTTGACAGCACATTGAACAATCCCTTTTTGCAGAAAATCGATCAATAAATCAGCGGCTTCCAAAGCGACCGCCTCTTGCGCTTCCGCTGTTGAGGCCCCTAAATGGGGGGTTAAAACAAGATTTTTAGTTCCGATCAACGGATCTGTTCCCGGAAGAGGTTCGTGGGTAAAAACATCGAGAGCGGCTCCGGCAATTCTACCTGTATTCAAGGCCTCGATCAAAGCCGATTCGTCTATAATTCCGCCACGGGCAACATTCAGAATTCGGCAGTGGTTGGGCAACGTTTTTAATTCTTTTTCCCCAATTAAACCGTTGGTTTGTTCGGTCATCGGTACATGAACGGTTAAAAAATCACAATGGGGCAACATATCACTCAATTTCGAGAAACCGGTAATCCCCAGTTGATTGACTCGATCGGGGGACATAAAGGGATCGTAGCCAATAACTTTCATTTGCAACCCCGCCGCGCGGGTAGCTACCTCGCGCCCTATGCGACCAAGTCCGATTATCCCCAGAGTTTTGCCGGTAATTTGGGTGCCCAGATAACGATTGCGCTCCCATTTCCCCTGTTTCATTCCGGCATCGGCAGCAGGGATGTGGCGCGCTAGGGATAATAATAATGCAATGGTATGTTCCGCTGCGGAGATCGTGTTCCCGCCGGGGGTGTTCATGACCACAATCCCTTTGCGAGTTGCAGCAGGGACATCGATATTATCTACACCTACTCCCGCCCGTGCAATCGCTCGGAGTTTTCCAGGATTTTCTAGTAGCGATGCTGTAATTCGAGTACCTGAACGGACTATCGCTGCGTCCGCATTTTGCAATGCCGATACGAGTTGTTCCCCCGTTAGACCAGGTCGATTATCCACTTGAATACCCATCTGTTCCAACCGTTGAATCCCTACCGCTTCCAATTTATCACAAATCAGTATATTTGCCATTCTTTAGCCTTTTCTTTACTCTCAGTATATCTATCCAGAAACCAATTCCTCTGAATGAAAACTTTGTTCTTACTATTATAAGAACTAAAAGAGGGAAGTAAATGAAAATCTCTATCCCGGGTCGCTTCATTTAGACTTGTATTTCTTTGACGACAAGTTTTTCAGGTAACCAGTTCCATCCAAAACGCTGAGTATCTTTTCATCGAAATCTTTGTTCGAAGATCTGATTTGTTTGCAGTTGTTATCTGGAAGTTATTATCTGGTGGTTATTACTTGGTCGAGACGAGAGTACCATTCTTCATTTTTCCCTAGTAAAACTAGTTCGATACACAAGGCCCAAATCGGAATTTTGCCCAGTTCGCTTAATTGGATTTTGACAAGATCTTTTTGGGTTGTAACCAGTAAGGTATTCTCTGGCCAACGATTTGCCTCGTTTTCTAAGAATTCGATATCGCCACGGCTATAATTATAGTGATCAGCATAGATATACTCGGTGACGATCTTCCCACCAAGCTGCTCAATGGTTTGCTTGAACCCTTCGGGATTCCCGATCCCTGAAACCAGAACGATAGGTCGATTTTTAAGAATTTCCAGGTTTGTTGTTTCTTCGCGAGCGTTCAGAAGCTGGACTGGATCGTGGCGAGATTGCAGAATTAATAAATGCGGGAATCGTTTCTGCAATTGGTTTTCCCAGAGCGACAATTCATGATAAGCTCCGGTTTCTGGCAAGGGATAGCGAGTAAATATGACAATATTCGCTCTTCTTAGACTAGAATACGGTTCGCGTAAACTCCCTCTGGGGAAGATTCTACGCAAAGACTTACTTTCCATCGCATCGATTAAAACAATATCCAGATCTCGGTAGAGAGCCTGGTGTTGAAAACCATCATCCAAAAGGATCAATTCACTTTCTAATTCTTCGATGGCTATTTTCGCCAATTCCGCTCGGTTCTTCCCCTGCAAATGAGGGACATCAGGGAGATTCCATTCCAGAACCATCGCTTCATCGTTGTAACCTTTCTTGCTACCATATCCTCGGCTTAGAATGGTCACTATCTTATCCTGCTGGCGAAAATAGCGTGCAATCATTTCAATGCAGGGGGTTTTCCCTGTACCACCTAACGAAAGATTGCCAACACTGATAACCGGGACCGTCACTTTTTCCTGTCGAAAATAGTGGTGCCGGTAAAGAAAATTGCGTAGATAGACTATAAGAAGATATGGCAGACTCAAGGCCAGCGCAGCTTGGCGATAAAAGAAGGCGAGAAGATTATTCTTCTCGCCTTTCATGATCTGTCTCCAGATTGTCGCATCCATTCTAGTTGGTGAGATCCTTTTTACTTATGGTTAGAGGAATGGGGGTGCAATGAATGAGATCCTGAACCGGTATGCGCTGCAGAATTTGATTCATTGGTGTTTATCGCTTTCGGAACTCCTGTACTGAGATGAGTGCTCCCAGAAATTCCTGAGCGATGATTAGAGGAATGTGACCCTGAGGAGCCGGTATGATGATCGTGACCACCCCCTTGGAAGATCGGATGTTTGGCATTGCCTCGGGAATAGACATAGGCAATCAGATCGAGAATTTCATCACGTGTCAGTTTATCTAACAATCCTTTCGGCATTAGAGAAACGGGAGAGGCTTTACGCGATTCAATATCTTCTAGCTTGATGATGGTTGCTGCCGCCTTAGCCAGCGGATTCTCGATGACCTTCACCTGTTTCTTATCCTCTTCCAGAATCATCCCGGTAACGGTTTTGCCAGAAACAAGATCGAAGCGATACATTTTATACTTGTCATCGATTTTGGCGGATGGTTCAACCATGCTCATCAACAGATCGGTCAATTTGGTTTTCGGATCGAGTTTGATCAGTTCAGGGCCAAAATTCTGTCCAACCCCCTCCATCTGGTGGCAGGAAATACAGGTAGCTACGGTGAAGAGATGTTTGCCGTTCGCGTATGAACGCCCCTCTTTCATTGCCGTAACTTCATTCACCAAATCGGTATATTTCCACTCCGTACGTGGCCGACGGTCTTTTAATAGATCATCGAGAATAGGTAATTTCGCACTCGCTAGATAACCATCCGGATTGGCCAGATAGCTATCCATGTCGGGGACAACGTAAAGTGCCCCATACATTCTGCGCCAGTGTCCAGGATAAGTACATACATACGGGTATACCCCCGGTTTATTGGGGACAGTGAAGGTCAATTTTTGCGAATCGCCTGGTTGGAGCAATTTACTAGCCAAGAGAATGCGATTCGATTTTGGCACAAAGTTTTGATTGGCAAAACTCGGATTATTCGCCTCTTTTTCGGCTAAGAGTCCGATCGGTTCCATAGCCCCAGGATTGGTTATGACAAAATTATGTGGCATCATATCGTTGTTTTGCAAAATAAACGCGACCGGTTTCCCTGCCTGGACCACCACTACCTCTTTGTCGTAAGACATCCGTTCGAGTAGAGTGCCAATACGGATTACCCGGACCCCTAATTCTCCCAGTTCTTTCCGTGTTTTTTTACCTGTGTCCAGATCGAGCAGATTAGTTAGGGAGTAAGCGAATTCCATGGTTTCCAAAGCTTCGGTACTGGTGCGTTCGGCAACGGGGATTTTGCGTAAAACCGCAAGAACCGTTTCGACCAGTGCTCCAGCGTTTTCTTTGGGCCAGGTGTTGCGTGGTAGACGGGTTAAAGCTCGAATGGCATCGTAACGAGTGGTATCATTGCTTAGCCAAGGAGTCAATAGTTGGAACGTTTTCGTCTCTTGGCCGCGCACGGAGGTTAGAGCAATCATGGTTCGCCGGCGAATGCCACGTTCGCTCGATTCACTACCGAGAACATGAGTAACCGCCACCGGCTGAGCTTTCTGTTTGCTCCGTTCCATCACCACCTTATGATTTCCATCCAAGAGCTTCAGGGTATAACCGTTCAATCGTTTGTAAAAGTCGCCATCGGTGCGATTGAAAATTACCACTTTTTCTATCGGATATACTTTGCCAAGATCGATTTCGAGCCAAGGGGAAGTCGTGTTTTCTTCAGAGTGCGATTGCCCATTTGCACTATAACTCCCATCGGTGTTCCCATCGATAGCACGAGAAGCTTCCCCACCAAAGCCAACATTTTTCTGCTTCGCTTTCCCTTGCCGGGCAATATTTTTTCCATCGCTGAATATTTCTACCTCAGCCAAGGTTAAAGTTTTATTGCGGCCAGGAAGTTCGATTCGAACATAGCGAGCAGAGGGTTGTGCGTTATTGTTCGCTACCATTTCTTTAGGCAATGATCGCAGCAATGGTTCCAATAGGGGATAAAGAGCCGATTTTAAAGCAGGGTTGACGACGAGGGGGACGGCATCTAACAGATCCATCATTGCCTGAGGAGAACTCAGGGCTAGTTTCCAGGCTTCGTTCACATTCCCATCGACAGCTAATAAAGCGAGATAACCCATTTGTCGAATGGCATTCTTTTTGGCCCCTGTTGCTAATTTTTCCAGGTCTTTTCGTACTTCTCGTAATTCGTTCGGTGTTCGCCCATTCAATAAACGGATGAGATCGAACATGATACCAGGATCTCTGCTTTCCTGATTATCATCGACACGGCGAATCACTTCGAGCAAGACAGGTAATTCCTGTTTATTCTCTAGCTTGGCGAGCGTTCCTAAAGCGACTCGGCGATCCTGATCCTGAATATTACTACGATACAGCATTTCAAGACAGACCGCTTGGGTAGGTTTCATTTTCAGTAATTCTTCCGTAGAAATGGTCTTGAGAAGATAGCGCCTAGCAATATCGGTATGCAGATTGATTGGCCGATGATTCGCCAGAGCTGATTTCCAGATGGGATCGAGCGTTCGCATCGATTCCATGATGACAAAATCGACAAAGCGATCTTTTGGTTGATCCATGGCAATGAATAGAATTTCCATCGCTTCTGGTTCGGTATAAAAGCTAGCGCCACGAACTGCTTCCAAGCGAACTCTCGCTTCAGGATCAGCAGCTAATTTGCGCAATAGCCCAAGCGAATCAGGAATGCGATCACGCCAATAGACGAGAACTCGGGTTGCCGCAGCACGAGCACGATACTCGCTGGAGCTTAACACCCGTTTAAGTAGATCGGCATTTACTTCATCGATGTACTGATGAACCCATAAAGCTTCGAGGAGCAGATGTTCTGCCTCTGAGTTTTTGCTGTCTTTCCCTTGGATTGTTGGCAGCCAATTCTTCAATGCCTTAAGAACCTCATCGCTATTTCTGCTTCCTAATTCGATTTTGACTCGCGAGCGCACACGGTCTTCGGGAGAACGCAGAAGTTGAAGCAGTTTTTCAATCGGCTCGCCAACAATCTTTGGAGATTTTAAGAGCGGTCGACTTTCGTAGATAACGCGATAGATTCGACCATGAATCCGGTCTCGGCTCGGGTCGCGTAAATTGTGCTGCATATGCCCGATAATCGGATTTTGCCAATCCAGAAAATAAATAGCTCCATCGGGGCCGATGCGTAGATCGGATGGACGGAAATTAGGGTCGCTCGAGTAGAGGATCGGTTCCACTTCTTTCGCGGCTAAACTCCCCCCTTCATCTGCAAGCTGATACCGCAAAATCCCGCGGAAGTTGATCACATTAGCGACAAGTAAATTCCCTTGATATTCATCCGGGAAATGACTGGAAGACAAAATTTCCATACCAGGGCAGGGGCGAGTGCGTTGTTGGTAGACCTGGGGCGGGCGATTATGTTTTTGTGGGTATTCCAGATGACCAGAGAATAATGCCCCGTGATACGGGTTTGAGCCGGTTCCATCAATAATAATATCCTGGCCCCAACGGTCAAAAACATGCCCGTGTGGGTTAGCGAATCCGAAGGTGACATAGACATCGAATTTCTGTGTTTTCGGTTCATATCGATATACCCCCGCATTGACATTCCGGCGTGATGGACCGTACGGAGTTTCTACTTGGGTGTGATGGAACGTCCCTTCCTGGAAGTAGATAGCGCCACCTGGATCCAGAACAAAACTATTCGAAGTGTGGTGTGTATCGGCAGAATCCATCCCACTGATTACCCGTTCTCGATAATCGGCTTTGTCATCGCCATCGGTGTCCTTCAAAAACATGATGTCCGGAGCCTGTGCCACCAGAACACCCCCATTGCAAAATTCGAATCCTGTTGGATTGTGTAATTTATCCGCAAAAACCGTACATTTATCGGCTTTGCCATCGCCATCCACATCTTCCAAAATTAAAATTTTGTCGTTCATCTCCTCTTTTGGTTTCCAATGGGGATAAGAGGGCCATACCGCTACCCATAATCGTCCTTTGGCGTCCCAACTCATCTGTACCGGTTTCGATAGTTCGGGAAATTGTTCTTCGCTAGCAAACAGATTGATTTTGAGATTTTTCCCAAGCGTCATTTTACCAATCGCCTGTTCCCCACTTAAAAAAATATGTTGTCCATTGGGGCCTTGACCAGGAAAATTTGTTTTGACCGGAATGAATGGTGGGGTGTTGGAATCGTTGATTTGGTGTTTAAGATTTCCTTTGAGTAATTCATGAATATGATCGTCGCGATTGGCGGTTAGTATATCCAATACTTCCATTTCGCGCTGAGCGACTACTCGATTTGATTGATTATCGGGAGCGAACCGTAAACTGGCTCGACCGCCAAAGATCGAATACCCATCGGTAGTTCGATAACGTTCGAACCAATGAAAGTTTTTATCCTGAACCGCAGGGTAGATCGCCTTGGCTTTATCTAATAGCTCTTGGGTAGGCTTACCATACATCTGTTCTATAAGAGCTTCTGCTACTAACTTATAGCCCTTTTCTGTCAAATGAATTCCATTGAATGTTAGACCAGGTTTGTTGCGTTCATAGAGTTTTTGGGTCAAAGTAAACAAATCAACGAATTCAACCTTTTTAGCTGCTGCAACCTCGGCCATTGCTTCGGTGTACAGCTTGATTCTTGCATTATTCTCTTTCCCATCAGAGAGATGTTTGTTTTGTAAATTTTCGTGAGCGATTGGAGAAAAAAGAATTAATCTCGGGGCACTTTTATCATTGTATTTCTGGTTCAGTGTTTCATTTATAAAGTTTTCTAATTCTTTTTTGAATTCGGGGAGTCCCTCTTTTCCAGCAAACGATTCGTTGTAACCAAAGAAAGCAAAAATCACATCGGTTTTACAGAAAGTGAGCCAATGGTTAGGAGTGCCAAAATTAGCAGATCGCAAACGTTTCTTTAAATCGATTTCATCCGCAGAAAATCCTAGATTGCGAAAAACGAGCTGATGCTCCGGAAATTTTGCATACAAATATGCTTCTAACCAACTATGGTGTTGCATCCGATCGGCAAGGGTATTGCCAATGATAGAAATGTGATCCCCTTTTTGAAATTCCCAAGGGGCAGCTTGACAAACTTTTGTTGTTTGTCCTAAGCATATGATGGTGAAGAGTAGCCCTGTAAGCCATTTCATGACTGTTTTCCTATATAAAGTTGGCTGAGTTTTACCTGTTCATGATCTTTGACAAATATTTGTTGATACCAAAATCCTTACTTGTTAGTTGATTCGTAATTTTTTAAGACAAGAATCGTTCGTAATCACAAATCAAACGTAGGACAACTACTAACTATTCGATTCTCATCCTGAAAGAATTATAAATCCTCAGATCGATCCAAAGAGGGTTTGGAGGAATTTAAGGTTTTAAGAGAGCAAAGTACTCTAAAAAACCGATTTTATCAATTAACGAAATCCCATGGTTTGTTATGAATTCCTGGTTCAACAAATCTTCGACAAAGAATGTAATTCAAAAACGTTTGGGGTGAATGTTATGTTATTTTTTGCCACTTCATAGTCAATCATAACAGATTAAAAAATGAATATTTCACGAGAAAGTGTATAATTTGGACCGAGACAATTATTTCATTGTCTTTAGATTGTTTTAGTGTTTGATTTTTATAACAATTCGATATTCTAAAGATAAATGAAATAGAAAACTTAAGTCTGAATTTCAAATATGTAGATTCTTTAACAAAGCACAATTCTTGTAAATATATTTAATTTTTGAGCGAACCATTTTTATACTTGTGAGTCTTGGTAGTAGCGAAGCGGTTTATAATGTTTTTTTGATCATCAACGATAATTATTACTTAATTTCAGGACTAACTTTCATATAAAATTCATTACTTTTAATATAAGAAAGAATTTTGTATTGGTTTGATTTGAAATTAAATTGAAAATGAGTTTTTGATCACTACTTTTTTTCATGAATTTATTAGGTCAATAAGCTATAGGCAAAATGAAGAATTTCCGCGCAAGTTCAAGGAATTACAACATTCATAAGGACTTGAAGGAAAGGTGTAAGTTAGATAAATAAAAAAAATTGGAGGTAGATACCAACTTTTTTAGTTTAATTTGGTATTAAGAGATATGAATTTCCAATAATTCCGTGTTTTTATTGTTAATCACAATCAGAGACACAAATTACTAAAGCCTAATAAATTCAAGATAAGTTCAAGGATTGTTAAAAGAATTGTTGAGAATTCTACAATCGGATAAGACTTTCGAATGAAAGGGGACTTTTTTTCGAAGATCGGTTGTGGGAACGGAATGAAAAATAGGTTCATTCCAACGTAAACGAATTTAGAGATTATTCTAACCTCACGAATAATTTTTTTTTCGATTAACGTTTCTTAAGTTTTATTACTTGTGAGGTTGTGAGTTTTAAAGAAACTTTTCTCTTATTGGTCCGGTATCCTAAATTAAGAGTTATTAACTCTTTTCAAAAAACCGGAGGTGCTGACATGAAAACTGAAATGCAAGCGGTTAAACAGAATCAATTCAAAGCTTTTTCCTCATTATCTACCAAGATGCCGGTACGCAAACAGGCAAACGGTAATGATAATCAAGGACAAAAATTGAATTTTGGATGCGATTTAACAGCCAAGCAAAACATGCAGATACCACCGGCCATTTTATCACGTTATCATCTCATGAGCCATTCAGAGCCATGTTATGAGGCAAGAGAGCTATCTTATCCGGATGGTGGTACATCGGTATCCCCGAGTTACCCTAGTTTTTACCCTAGCGTAACTGCGGCGATTACAAGTACGAGTACAACTGATTTTACGATCAGGTCTACGAATACGACTAGTCGTAGTAAAACGGGTACAACCACCACGGCCAGTTGGCACTCTGCTGTTCGCTTTTGTTGGTCCATACTACATCGACTTTTTACTAAGGGATTGGCGAAGTTTAAGGTGTTCCCTCTGTCGCGAAAGCTACGACTTTCCATCGAAGGGCTAAAACTTGAACGGCGATCGATTCTAGCGAAAAACGCCCTTAAGTAAGGAATATCTCAGATTGGTTTTTTGAATCGATCTGAATGTAGTCTGGATAGATGACAACGCGGGCTGTTTTATCTGTAGCCGCTGTTGTTCCATTAAAACAAAATGCGAATTTGGTCTCGATGATTTTAATGCCATCTTCCACCATCGTGTTCAATCGGTATGATTTTCTTTTCTAATCTTTGTTTGATTTGCAAAGAGAGAGAAATGAATGTGCCAATTTTTCAGATGGGTTGCGAAACATTTATGGGAATTCTAGTATCGATTTACTAGTAACAAATCCTGTCAATGGAATCGGAATAGGTAGATTCCCATTCATCATCAAGAACCAAGAAATCACTAGATTTCGCATCTAAATCATAAACAAGGTCAACAAAGTAAAAGTGTTTATCCGCTTCCGAATTGTCAAGCAATACGATTGCTTGGCGGCTTTCAGCGCTGGAACTAACTCGAACGAGTTGTGGCAGCAGAATAGCAAAATAGTTTGGTAGCTCGAGATAAACCCTTTCCAAAAATGGCAAAAGTATTTTAAGCAATGCCAGATCGATTTAGAAATTGCCACAAGCAATTATCTCTTTTGATCGGTTTATATAACGCAGCCGCACGATCGCGAAGCTCTTTACCTGTATGATCCCAGGAGAGAGGCAAAGGAAGTTGATAAGGGAACATGAAGGAGACATGACCAGAAGTTCCCATCCGTTGCGATCGATAGGCTTGTGCGGGATTGCTTGATTCTAAGAAGATAACAAGAGGGGATCGAAAAGAGAGAAATCATGAGCTGGAATGAAATTGCGGAATTAGTTGTCCGGGCGCAGAATGGCGATCGGCAAGCCTATGGCCAATTGGTGGAGCTTTTTTACGGAGTGATCCGCGCAGCTGCTTTGAAGAAATTGCGTAATGCCGATGAGGCCGACGACCTCACTCAGGAAGTTTTTGCTCACGGTATGCAAAAAATTGGGCAGTTGCGTAATCCCGGGAGCTTTTTGGGTTGGCTGAAGCAGATTGTCGACCGTATGGCCATCAATCGGCTCACCCGCAAAAAGAACCATCAGGCCGAGAGCGATTTCTTCGATTCGGTGGAATCGGTCAACGAAAATATTTCGGAACAGATGAGTTACCAGGAGACGCTCGGTGAGCTGATCCACGAACTGAATCATCTTTCGGAAATGGATCGCCAAGCCCTGGATCTGTTTTACCTCAAAGAATTGAATTTGAAACAGATCAGCGAGCAACTGGATATTCCCGTTGGCACGGTGAAACGCCGTTTGTTCGTGGCCCGTGAACGATTGCGTGATCGTTTGGCAGAAATTCCAAATGGCTGCTTCGTGGAAATGAATGTTCTTAACGAGAGAGGCAAAAATTCCCGTAATCTAGTTGCGGTTTAATTAGCACTTAGAAAGCAATTGTTCTGGATGCTTTGCTGAGTTTAAACCGGTTTTTGCCTCTTTCTTGATTATAAATTCAAACAGTTGTCTTTGATCATCAGTCCTGCTCGAGGAATTCATCCTCGAGCAGGACTGATTGCATTTAAAGCAGCCAATTCAGCAATACTTGTAAGCAATCGATCCAGGCGTCAAACGGATCCAGAATTTCTTCATTTTCTCGTTCTAGCGATTCGTTATTCCACAGGGTGGGAATCGGCTCTGCTAAGCTTAACGAGATAATTAGCGAGTTCTTCGATTCCAGAAGTGGTGCTGCGAATCCGGCACAAAGGAGTTGAACCAGACTTCGAATCGATTTTTCTTTGATCTTAGGTTCCAGCGACTCGATCGATATGTTTTCGAAGGAGACATAATTCCTATCTAAATACTGTTTTAACAGAATCGCCAGTAATTCTTTTTCGTCTTTTAGAGGAGTCTCATCTGTCGCATTATTCGTAACAAACAATAATTCTATAGTGATTGCTTCAGCGGGGAACCAATCATTGGCTTGTTGAACGAGTGCTACCAAGCTAGCTAAGAGCATGACGATTCGCTGCGCTGGTAGATTGGCATCTTTGAAACGGGCTTTGACCAGATCTGGGAATAATAAAATCAAAAGGGTTCTTCGCCGAACAAAAAACTGGTTTTCGTCGCGCGCATAATAATACAATTCTTCTCGAGCTAATTTGATATCAAATAAATCTGGCCGGAGGGAGGTATCATTTTCCATGAACGCTAACTGAGAATGTAATAAACTTTCGATCGACCCTTTATTGGAGATAGAAGAATAACCGCCTACGGGATAATGGTCTTCGTCCATGAGATAGGAGGGGGTGTTTTTATAATTGCGCGAAACAGCAAACGGGCGCGGTTTGAGTTGATTCGCAAATTTCTGGGCATGCTGCAAAATCTGGCGGTGGGCAACATATTGCCCCAGCGAGTTCAGAGCGGTTCCTTGTTCCAAGGCGATAACATCTTCAATAGCTAGAACTTCGGTTAAATGCCGAATGCCACTGGTCACCTCCTGGTACAGAGTTTCAAGTAATGGCATGAACCCATTTTCTCTGATTGAATTTATCCCCTGTTCATACAAGGATATTGCAGAGGGGGCTGAAGTCTCCGCTATTTTTCGAATAATTGGTGGGGATAATGTAACACCCCCGAGCCGGCAACGTTGTCTTATCTGTTCGATCAGATAAGCGAATGCTTTGATCCAATCGGCTACCGGACCTTCTGCCGGAGATTTGTTTGAGTTCGATTTTTTTTGAATTGCGGATTTGGGAGTACTGCTATCACTCTCGCTTATATTCTCTACGCTCTCTTCTGTTTTTTCGTATTCAGATCGAGTTTGGTTTTTTTTCTGATTCATTCCTGGCAAACCGAGACGATGAATGGCATCGATCGCTCGATTCAGATTACTGTCGAACGGTAATCTACCCAGAAAATAATCTTCATATCGATCGAGAAAACCAAGGTTTTCTAGTCCAGGAATCTCAAATTCACTCTTAGGGATGCGCTGATAGCCATGAACGACAAGAGCGTACAAATCAGCGAGGATACCGATGGGTGGAAGAATCTTTCCCTCATTGGCTAAATAGATGGCTATCTTAAATATATGAGTAAATTCTCCGCGCCGAGGGGGGATCATTTTTTGTAGTAAGAACCCTTGGATCAGATAGGTTTCTGCCTCTTTTTCATTCTGCAATTCAATTCGGGTCACGTCTTGATTCATTCTTACCTCTAGCGAAAAAGCTTATTCTATCATACCTGATTTTGAAAAAAAGTTAAGGGTAATTAACCTTTGAGTAATTAACATTTGAGTAATTAACCTTTGAAGGGGATGACTCTTTGAGAGCATTCCAAGTTCACCGTAACCTATCCGGACGGGGTGATTTTTATTCAGAGGAACAATCAAAATTCTTGAAATACAGATTTCAATCGTTTTCTTAAAGTGGGGTTTTAATTGTGGATCTTGAAATAAACAGAGAGTAATGAAGCGGGTTGTTTGCTGCATTCCCCTCTAACGAGAGTCGATCTACTTTGGTAGGACGGTCTCTAAAACCAAAATCGAAAATTAAAATGAATTTGTTACCAGGGAAACAGTTTTTGCCAGTTCGATTTGAGTTCTGATAGAGAGACCCATATCAACCACTGACCATCGCTGCCAGCAATACGCAATCGTGGCTCTTTGGTCGTATGTCCAATTTTGGCGAGAGGGAGATCGGCAAAGATCTTTTCAATTTCTGCAGCATGAGACGGAGCGACTTCGAGGAGAAATCGTGTTGGCGACTCACTGAATAAGCGAATATGATCGTTGTGGAGGTCGCTTCCGGGTAATTTACTCAAATGAGTCATATCAACACCGATATCTCCCGCAAAAGCCATTTCTGCGATAGCCACGGCTAAACCCCCTTCACTTAAATCGTGGCAGGAACGAATTAGCCCTTTCTGAATCGACTGATAAATCGCCTGGAAAATTCGCGGTGCAGATTTCAAGTCGACCTGAGGTATTTCGTCATGGTATAATTTGGTTACAAGATCATAGTGAGAACCGGCTAGTTCATTCTTTGTATTCCCGGCGATAAAAATGAGATTCTCAGGCTCTTTCAGATCCATCGATACAATTTTGGTAACATCTGGAATAGGGGCTATAGCGGAAATAAGCAATGTGCCGGGTATCGAGATCCGCTGAGTGGCGGAGCGGAATTCATTATTTAAACTATCCTTACCACTGATAAAAGGTGTACCATAGGCAATTGCTACATCGTGGCAGGCTTTGGCGGCTCGGACCAGAGAGCCTAGAACCAGGGGATCTTGCACATTACCCCAACAAAAGTTGTCCAAAATAGCGATTCGTTGCGGGTTGGCCCCGGTAGCCACCGTATTCCGGATAGCCTCATCGATCGCCAAGGCGGCCATGGCTCCCGGATCAAAATCGCTATAGCGCGGATTAATGCCATTGCCAAGGATTACCCCTTCGGATCGACCAAGAATAGGCATGAGTACCGCGGCATCCGAGGGGCCATCTTCATGTTTCCCTACCAGAGGTTTGAGAACACTCCCACCCTGAACTTCGTGGTCGTATTGGCGGATGATCCATTCTTTGGAGGCGATCGATGGGCAACGGAGCAGGTCCAGTAAAATGGTAGAAGGTTCAGGTAATGTAAGTGATTGGTCATGATTGTTGCTTTTTTGTGGAGATTCGTATCGCGCTTGACGAACAATGGCTGGACGGCCATCATGCAAAAACTTCAAGTCGATCTCTCCTATCTGCTCTGGGCCATAGTAAAGATTCAATAGTTTACTGTTGGTAAAGTATCCTAGATCGATCACCTCGACATTTTCTTGTTCACAGAGTTGGCGTAATTGGCCAACTTTATCAAGGGGTACGGAGAGAACCATCCGCTCTTGTGCTTCCGAAATCCAGATTTCTGTATAATTAAGCCCTTCATATTTCAACAGAGCTTGTGCCAATTGCACTTCTGCTCCCAGCTCTGCTGACAGCTCGCCAATCGCAGAACTGAAGCCGCCTGCACCGCAATCGGTTATAGCAGTGAAGAGCTTGAGGTCGCGGGCACGGAGGATAACATCTGCTATCTTCTTCTCCGTAATCGCGTTTCCAATCTGAACGGCGCCACCACTTAACTGTTCGGATGTATCATTGAGTTCCAGCGAGGAAAAAGTGGCTCCGTGAATACCGTCCCGTCCTGTGCGACCCCCTAAAACGATGATTCGATCACCAGGTTCAGGGCTTTTCTGGGCATGATGAACAGGAAGTAAGCCAGCAGTCCCGCAAAAAACGAGTGGGTTTGCCAGATAACGATCATCAAAAATAACTGCGCCATTGACCGTTGGTATACCGATGCGATTGCCATAATCTCGAACCCCAGCTACCACCCCTTGAATGATTCGTCTTGGTTGCAGCACCCCCGCTGGGATCTGCTCGTCCGGAAACTCGGGCGAAGCAAAACAGAAAACATCGGTATTCGCAATGGGACGAGCACCTAAACCGGTTCCTAGAATGTCTCGGATTACGCCGCCCAAGCCGGTGTTCGCTCCCCCATAAGGTTCAATGGCGGATGGGTGATTGTGTGTTTCTACTTTGAAAGCTAGATCATATTCTTCTGTAAATCGAATGATCCCAGCATTGTCGGCAAAGACACTGACACACCAATCTTCTGCTCCAAGTTCTTGCCGGATTTGAACGGTAGCTTGGAATATGGTAGCTTTTAGGAGATTATTTATATATTCTCGTTTGCTTTTACCATCTATAATTTCTTCGTAGTCAATGGCCCCTTTAAGTGTTTTGTGCGAACAGTGTTCCGACCAGGTCTGGGCAATCGTTTCCAGTTCTATGTCGCTAGGATCCCGCTCTAATTTCTGATAGTGCTGTTGAATGACTCGCATCTCTTCGAGATTCAAAGCAAGAAAGCCTTTTTGGCTGCATTCGATTAGTTGAGTATCATTCAATTCGCGCAGAGGAACGACAATTTTTTGAAAGGAATAGGGTTTAATATTAGACCAATCCTGCTCCCGAATCGGACGATCGATGATCTGTTCGATCGCATCGTTCGCTAATATTTTATTTACCCAGATTTGCCGATCCCGCTCTTTCATCTCAGGAGAGTAATAATATCGGCGAAAGGTTCGAACGTCGCTAATCTCAATTTTGAGGTCTTTGGCTGCGGCAATGATACTCTGTGCTACCGGGTCCATCACTCCCGGTTTCAATAAAACATTGAAGTAATAATTTTGGGAAATCTTTTCTTGGCTTTTGCTTTCCGTTATAAGATCGCTGCTAGAAAAATGATTGTGCGAAACGTTTCCGTTAGTAGATTGCAGTTGATTCCAACTTTCTTCGGAACTCTCTTTTGAACTCTCTTTTGAACTCTCTTTTTCCACGGAGCTATGGATCGGTCGGACAGTTGCTTTTTCTAGCAAGGGATCGAGCAAAAGCTGATTCACCAAGACATTGATTGTATGGGGAGTCAGCGCTCCTCGAAGCAAATATCCATGGCTAGATGAAATGATTTGATCCCCCCCTCGAGTGCTTTTAGTAATCAAATCAAATTCATCACAAATTTTTTCCCGCGAGCTGTCACGGCCCAGAGGTTGTAGTTCAACTTCCCAAATCATCTCGCACCTTTTTTGCTTGAAGTAGCCAAGATTTCATCAATTCCGCATTCTTTTCTACTAACGCCTGTCGAAATATCCCTAAATGGTTTTCCCATGTTTGTAAATGATCTAGAACCCAGTCGCGATTGTTCAAAAAAATGTCGGTCCAGAGTTTTGGATCTCCTG
>JAKBAI010000038.1 GCA_021809185.1 Planctomycetota bacterium | reverse complement strand
GTGTTCCAGAATGACCATAATGCCTGGTGTCCAATAATTGAGTTGAGCAGGTCGAAACGGATAATAATCGAAAAGAAAATCGTAAACTGGGTGCTTGATTCCTGCATGCCGGCGTTGAAGATGCGGTTCAAGATAAGGCTTAAGTATGAACTGATGTTTATTTATCTGATTCTGCCAATCATCTTTCGACAGAGTTAATTTTTGCATGTAGGTTGGAACTTATAAAAATCTGGTTACAAATACGTTGTAATTTTAAGAGATGAAACGATTAACAGATAAGTAGAAAAAAAGGTGTAAAAGCGAACAATGCTTTCACACCTTTGAAGTAAGATAATTTTAAGATTCATCACTCAGCATCTTTTATTTGAGTAAATCAAATATATATAAAGATTAAAGAATGTTGATCTTTATTTAGGTAATTGAAAGGTTAGCTCTTTCAAATCAGTAACCTTCCCTGATTTATTTTCAATTGGTGTTCCAGCAATTCCTGCACGCCCGTTACGCCAGCCGGTTTCATGCCACATCATGAGACGGAATTTTCCCACTGGGGCATCTTTAATTTCAAAGTTCCCATCTTTATCTGTTATGGCAAAGTAAGGATGATCAAAAACACGAACCCATGCTTTCATATAAGGATGAATGCTACAGCTCACGGGGATGGCATTCTTTTCTGCTTTCAGATTTTTCTGGGTATAACTTCCTTTGGGAGCCAACAATGGGTTGATACTAAAGTTTTCAGCATCTATCTTCGCATTATGATTAACTGGGGCAGAATTCTTAATCGTCAAATTCGTTCCTTCCTGAAGAGCGAGACAATGAGGAATAAATTTGCAACAAGGTTGGTCGATCTCCCCCTCTTTAAGTTTTTGGTTCCCTAAAGTGGGATTAATCAGAGCTTTTGGGAAAGGTTTGCCACGAACGAATTTCCCCCCCGGCGCAGGTTCTGGTTCAATCCAGACAAAGACATTGGCAATACCCTTATTTTTTGGATTGATAACCCATGTTTCTTCGGTGAAGGCTCCCTTCGCTAAACAGGCATCTTTATCTTTATCTACCTTTATTGGTGCCATAACAGGTATAACTGCTTTGCTGTCAAGAACCGCACGGCCTTTAATGGTTGTCCATTTATCATCTGCTTGGGAA
Organism: Planctomycetota bacterium; assembly: GCA_021809185.1. Lineage (GTDB taxonomy): Bacteria > Planctomycetota > Planctomycetia > Gemmatales > Gemmataceae > JAKBAI01. The sequence goes on along the minus strand of JAKBAI010000038.1, from coordinate 27,492 downwards.
ACAGAAACGCACATAAAAAAGCCAACAATTCCCAGCATTATCGACATAATACGGATCATCTTCAAGAAAATAATCATTTACTACATCTCCACAAATCAATATCTTGGAAAGGGTTAATTAAATTTAACACATCTCTATTTATTTTGAGAATTCTTATCGACTTTGTCAACAAGAAACACGAAAATGAATTAGATTTCACCCACTTAATACGAACGAAAGGAGGAGCGAAAAAAGAAGGAGTAAAAAAAGAATCTATCTCGAATTAAAAATGCTCCTAAGACAAATCAAAAAATATTCGATAAAAATATTTACCTTTTTTTGATCGTTTTACAGAATAAAGTGAACTATTCTAACTTTTGAAGAATCTCCAAAACAGTAGGAAATAGCACACCATTCGTAGCTAGGACATCTTTTTTATCCAACCCTTGCTGCCCCTGCCAATCGGTAAATGTCCCCCCTGCTTCCTCAACGATTACCTTTAAAGCAGAAATATCCCAACGATGAACTCCATAGTCGATCATCACATCCACCGATCCCTGCGCAAGAAGAACAAACCCGTAAAAATCACAAAACCCACGAGACCGTCCAATCTTATTTCGAATCGATTCGAACCCCTGACGGAGTTCTAAGGTAGTAAACATCTCTATCGAAGAATAAGAAAGTAAAGATTCTCCAAGTTGAGAACAACTGGAAACTCGAATCTTTTTATCTTCTCGATAGGCACCGTAATTTCGATGAGCATGATAGAGTTGATTCCAGACAGGGATGTAGCAAATTCCGGATACTGGATTTTCTTCGTACTCTAGAGAAATCAGAGTTGCCCAAATAGGAATATTTCTGATGAAGTTTCTCGTTCCATCGATGGGATCGATAACCCATCGAAATCGATTTGATCCCTTCTTTTCTCCGAATTCTTCACCGAGAAGACCATCCTCAGGGAACCGGGAGAGAATTTTTTCTCTCAGGAAACTTTCGCTTTCTTGATCGGCAATCGTTACCGGGCTGAGATCACTTTTTTGCTGAATTGTGACCGATTGATCGAAATAACGCAGCGCGATTTGGCCTGCTTGTCTGCCAATTTGTTTCATCCACTCATAACGAATAATCGATTCCGTCTCATTCATACTCAGTCCTTTAGACAATTTCTTTCAGGGAATGACTAGCAAAACCAGCTGCCCCAAAAATTCCAGAATTATCGCCTAGCGAAGCTTTTACACACCGAACATTCTCGATAGCTCTTGGCAGGATATGCGTTTGCGCAATCTCCCAGATATGTTCTACAAATGGATCCCCTAAAGCATTAACAACCCCGCCTCCCAAAACAATAACTTCTGGACTGAGAAGATTGACCATACTTCCAATCGCGCTCCCCATTACCAAGGCAGAGCGGCCAATCGCCTCTACAACCAACGGTTCGTTTTCCAGGTACAGCTCCGAAAGTAACGAACTTTTAACATTCTCCACATCAATATCCCGCCATTCCTTGCGGATTTTTTTGGGAGCCTTCGCTAATTTTCTCTTAATCCGTTTCATCAGCTCTTTTCGACCAGCAAGTTTTTCTAGAGAATGTGATTTTTTCCAGTCCAAAACAATGTGCCCTATCTCTCCTGCGTGCCCGTTGAATCCGTTATAAAGTTTACTATTCAGGATTAGTCCTCCTCCAATCCCTGTACCCATAAATATCCCTAAAACATGGTTAGCACCATGGGCTGCTCCAAAAACCCATTCCCCATAAGTACCCATGCGAACATCGTTCTCGAGAAAAACGTCAAATTTCCAAGTTTTGGGGAATAGTGGAGTCAAATCAAAATCGCGCCAACCGAGATTTGGGGCAAACCGCACCGTTTTGGTATGAGGAAGAATCTGACCCGGAATCGCTAACCCTACCGCTTTCACCCGATCGAATTCTATATTCGCTTCGTGAATGACGTTATCGATCGAATGAACTACCCGTTCAAAAACAGCGACCCCACCCTGTTGTGGATGAGTTGGATGTTTAACTTGACTCAATAATCGAAATTCGCTATCAAATAATCCAGTCAATATTTTGGTGCCGCCAACATCGACTCCAATCCAATACGGTTTGCTCATGATCATTCCCTTATCTGGAAGTACTTAAGATCTTTCTGTTTTATCCAGATTCCAACTGGATCGTCCAGGGATCTATCGAAAAAAAATTATAAATTAAATAAGGCAAGGGTACATTCGATTTTTCAAATGTACCCTGCAAAGATTCTACAGATTGTTTATCAAATTCACCGTTATCTCGTTTACCATCGATAGGAATACTGGACGTAAAACAGACTATTGCCTAACTGAGTTGCTGTGGGAGATGCTGTTTTCTGAATGAAAGTACTTCCAAAAAACTGTGAATATCCCGCTAATACATCAGAGTGAGAACTTATGTGAAAGTTAGTGACCAGATCGAGTTCATCCCCAACATTATTCCCAGCTGCTCCGGTTGCACTTCTGCGAATTGCAACCCCACCTGCATTGTAGAGTGCATCGCGTGAGTTCGCTAACCAAAAATGATGATATTGTAACCAAATGGTTACCCAGTTGGAAGGATACAAGAATAAGTGAGCGTTGGCATCCTGAATATTCTGGCGGCCAATATCATCGACCCAACCTAAATAGTAATGCCCGAATGGGAATAATTGATTGAACGTGCCGTACGAACCGCTTGCACCATTCCCAGAAGCATAATCGTAATATGCCCAAAAAGTTGGATTCATCAGTGCGTTTTTGAAATTCCAACCCAAACCGGTGCTTCCTGACCCTGAAAATATGCTTTGACCCCCATGATCGCCAAACTGAATCATCCCTTCCGAATCAAAAAGCAAGCCACTTTCGAAAGTGTCATAATACCGGCTACCAATGGTGTTCACTTTGTAAGGGGAAATATTCTGGCCGAGTTGCGTAATATGATTGGCATTCGACAAATACAAATAATAAAGGTCGATCACTGCGGTATTGTTAGGACGATAGGTGGAGAAAATTCCTGCGAAATTCTGATTTTGATCGATGGAGGACAGTCCATTGACATTGGGAATCACCGGCTGGACCCAGAAAGCATCAATGTCAAATTTCTCAGAAGCTCGCCACATACGCACACCCTGGAATGTTCTTCGGGTATTCGCCCAATCCAGTGTAGAAATCAAACGCTGAGATCCTAGAAGCAATTCCTGGCGACCGATCCGAGTATAAACCGGTGCTCCATCGATCTCCGCTATTTTCAAATCGACGAATAAGTTCAAAAAATCGCCCCGGTCCCGATCAATCGGTAATGGGGTCAAAGATTGTGCTGTACTATCTGCATACAACCCTTCCGCATAGAATCGAAACCAATCCTTGTACCAGACATCGGTATATAAGCGCACGCGGTTCAAGTCATAAACGTTGTTCGTTCTAGTCAATCGGCTATTGTGTTCATTCATATAACGATTGCGATATTCTCCCCCGGTGGAAAACATCCAGTCATCCCCAATAGGTATTCGCTTCAAAATATCGGTGTAATCGTGCTGGGTATTGTTGGGATCATCCAAATATCGAAAATCGGCATCAAAAAAGCTGTTCTGCATAATACTAAAAGCCGGGTATGGAAATTTAGGTGGTTTTTCTCGATAGGTATCCGTTATCACATCCATAAAGGAATAATAACCTGGACCTGAAGGGGGTATTGGGAAATTCCCTGCTTTGGGAAGCTTTCGAACTGCTGGAATCTTACTGAAATCAAAGCGCGTCGAATCACAATTGGTACAGGGTTGTTCTGCCGTAGGTATTACGGAAGTCGTTGAATTTCCCGTCTCCACTTTACTAGTATTCGGTTGTTCTGATGCGGTTTCACCGATTCCATTACTTCCTTGGCTGCCACTAGGAGTTGAATTCCCCGCGGAAGAACCTGGTAAAGTCGAGGGTAAGTTTTCAGGTAACCCAGACTGAACTTGAGGAATATTATCCATCGTAACTGTAGATTGACTGGAGCCAATCAAGCTATTTTTATTATTTTGTATTCGATTCGGAGCTGCAACATTGTTTGCAGCGTTATTAATCAAGTTATCTTTATCTGTTGGAAATGTGGTGTTTCTGATTGGAGTTTTTCCAATTTCAACACCACTCCGTGGAATCTCACTTGTGAAAATGGGAGCGTTTGAATTACTATTCAATTCGCTTGTTTTTATCAGTGATTCTTGCCCAAAGGATAACCCCGGAATCAACAGACTCGTTCCTATTCCAAGACTATAGATGAATCTGGAATAATTGAAACTCCTTCTCATGAACGTTTTCCTTTTCGCGATTTATGTTAATTTTGATTATCAGGAGGATAATCAAAAGAAAGTTTAATAAATACCTTCCTCTTAAATAGTTTCATCGGACCACATGAAAGAATGGTGAATTGCAAAAGGGAAAGTTTCAGCTCGTTGGTCATATGTTGAATGTCAAAATAAATAAACTTTACTTAAATTACCAAAGATTACTTATAAATTTAGATTGAGTTCTTTTTCAGTAAAATGAAAAAAATGGGAAATTATAAAAATAAGACAGGTTCGAAACTGGATACTTCCTCAAAAGGGATTATTTCAGGGCAGACAAATCCAAAGATTCCTTTTCTTCTTTGCAAAGATTGTCTTGGATTAAACCGATATAATTGTTAAAATAAATGCAATTGTTAAATTGGGTAATAAAAATGTTACATGCGATGATAATAGCAGGCGGCGGCGGAACTCGTTTTTGGCCACGAAGTAGAAATACGAGGCCAAAACAGTTTCTTTGCTTCCATGGGGACCGATCTCTCCTTCAAAATACATTTGATCGATTGGAGAGTCAAATCCCAGCAGATCGGATCTGGGTTCTCACCGGCCAGAGACACCGCGATGAAGCGATTCAACAACTTCCGGAACTTCCAGAGGACAATATTGTTGGTGAGCCAATGGGTCGCGATACCACTGCCTGTATCGGTCTAGGTGCGGCATTAATCGCAAAACAGGATCCCCAAGCCACGATATTGGTCTCTCCTGCTGATCATGTGATCGAGCCTGTTCAAGAATTTCGACGTACACTCCAAGCAGCGGAACAAATCGTCGAAGAACATCCTCATGCCCTCGTAACTTTCGGTATTCCACCTACTTTCCCTTCAACAGGATATGGTTATATCCATCGCGGTCCATTGCTTACTCATCGTCAAGGAATTGCAGTCTATAGGGTTCAACAATTCAAAGAGAAACCAAAAGCGGAAACAGCAGAACAATTTCTCGTTTCCGGAGAATATTTCTGGAATAGCGGTATCTTCATCTGGAAAGCTAAAACAATTCTCCAGGAATTGAAACGGTTAGAACCAGAAATCTATAAAACTCTAGAAGTGATCGCTGAGAATTGGGATACCCCCCAACGAATGCCAATATTCACTAGCGAATATTCCGAAAAATTGAAGAAAATTAGTATCGATTTCGCCGTGATGGAAAAAGCGAAAGAGGTTTTGGTTCTTCAAGCCCCTTACCAATGGGACGATGTGGGTAGTTGGTTAGCTCTCGAACGGAGATTACCACAAGATGTTCATGGCAATACTATCCAAGGTTTACATTCTGGCATTAAAACGCAACAATGTGTTATTGTTTCCGATGGCAATCATCTCATTACCACCATCGGCATCGAAGATCTTCTAATCATTCAAGATGGGAACTGTTTACTCATTGCAAATCGCAAGGAAGAAGAGACAGTCAAACATCTTGTTGATCAGCTTAAAAAACAACAACTCGAGAAATATTTATGACAGAGTTGAGGAAGTTAACTCCCGGTAAATTGCTCGCTTTGGATTACGGCACTGTTCGCTTTGGATTTGCAATATCAGATGAAGAACAGAAATTCTCCTTCCCACTAGAGAATTACAATCGCAAAAATATCGACCAAGACTTCCAAAAAATCATTCAACTGATCCAGTCGGAATCGATTCAGGGAATCGTTATCGGGTTGCCCAATCATCTCGATGGAAGAGAAAGTCAAAAATCGAAGGAAATTAAAAAATTTGTTCAGCAATTAATTACGCTTGTTTCCATCCCTATTTATTATTTCGATGAACGATTTACTTCGACGATGGCAGAAGAGATTCTCTGGAATGCCGGTTTGAGCCACAAAAAACGTAAGCAAAAACGGGATAGCATTGCTGCACAAATCATCCTCAGGAGCTATCTAGAAGCAGGGTGCCCTGCAAACGAATGGAAAACCTTTTTGAAAGAAAATCAAAAATTGACGAGTGATAATCTCACCCAATCGTGAGAATAAATTCCTTGCGCTCATTGTCTCCTTCTAATCTAATCGGATTTCAAAATACCGCCAAAGACAATATAAGTCGCTTTCTGCGATACCCTAAGAAAGAAAAACCATGAAACAGATATTTCAAACTGGTGCCGATCTATTAATCGATCGTTTACACCAATGGGGGATCCGTCATCTGTTTGGTATGCCCGGCTCCCATTCGCTTGCCATTTACGATGCGTTGTATCGCTCTGGGTCGATCGGCTCCATTTTAATACGCAATGAGCAAGCCGGGGCTTATTGTGCTGATGGGTATGCACGAGCTTCGGGTCAGCCAGGGGTTATCTGCACAACCGCTGGCCCAGGGGCTACCAATGCTCTCTCGGGAATTGCCGAAGCTTTTTCAGATGGTAGCCCGGTTTTACTGCTTACAGGGCAAGTAAATCACGATAAACTCGACCGCGAATATGGCAATTATCATGAAATCGATTTGGAAGGGATTTTCCGACCTTGTACTCGTTTCGTCAAAACGATCACTTCCCTCGAAGAGATACCTTCGAGTGTCGATACCGCTTTTCTAGCAATGTTAAATGGCAGACCACGCTCTGCTGCTCTCATTTTACCGCAAGATTTAATGGCGAAAAAACTCACATCAAATGATCAGGAAAGAATCGATAATCAAATCACCGCTATTCCTACGATCACCTCTCGGGACCAACTGGTTCCTGAACAAACAGAGATTCAGAAAGCTTTGAAACTGATCCTAAGTATGGAACATCCTGTAATCGTTGCTGGGGGTGGGGCGATATGGTCGGATGCCGGGGCAGCTATACTTCAATTGAGCGAGCAGTTACATTGCCCTATTGTAACTACTCTGAATGGAAAAGGGATCGTTGACGAGCGTCACCCTTTCGCTCTGGGACATGCTCGAACGAAATCGGGTTGGCAAGCCCTTAGCGAAGCGGATGGCATGATCGCTATCGGTTGCCGGTTTACCGAAGTGTTTACCTGGTTTGATACGCTACCCATCCCCAATAAAAGGCTACAAATCGATATCGACCTAGCTTCGATCGGTGTTCGCTTTCCGATTGATCTAGGTTTAATAGGAGATGCTCGAAATATTACGCAAATTCTTTGCCTTGAACTTTCCCAAAATCGATTTCCGTATCAATCGAGTTGGCAATCATTCTTCGCTAAACCTAAAACAGCTTTAACAGAACCGGAATGGATCATCGAGTCTCTACGCCAAATATTACCAGAAGATGCCATTATTTATAGTGATGCTTCAGAAATGGCGATTCGCTTTCAGACAGATTTTCCGGTCTATCGGCCAAGATCTCTGTTCTATCCCTCTACTTATATCGCTTTAGGATGGGGATTTCCTGCTGCCATTGGCGGAGCGATCGCTTGCCCAGATCGAACCATCGTATCCTTCAGTGGAGATGGCGGTTTTACCATGACTGCTCAGGAATTATCTACTGCTGTTCGTTATCGGCTTCGCATCATCATTATCGTTCATAACGATCAATCCTACGGAGCCATTCGACACCAGCAACGAATGAAATGCGAGGGTCGTTACCTCGACACGGAACTCAACAATCCCGATTTTCTTCGTCTTGCGGAAGCCTATGGTGTTCCGGCATTCCGAACTTCCGAAAAAAATGCGTTCCGCTCCGTTGTCCGGGATGCCTTAAACCGCCAAGGACCAACTCTTATCGAAGTCCCCGATGAATGGCGCTGGTTACGTTCATAAAATAGGATCGGCTCGATTCTCTGAATTAAGTGAGCAATACTTCAAACCCTGATTATTTCTTTTTAAGAATCGGATCTCCAAAAAACTCTTGTTTAATTCGTAATTCTTTTTGCAATTGAGATTGTTTTGCTGAATAATCCGGTCGCCCAGCAAGATCGTGCAACTCCCAAGGATCTTTCAGAACATCGAATAGCTGATAACGCTCGATTTTAGGATAATAGAGTAATTTATATTGACGATCGCGGATCATGCGCTGACAATCCCGATACGCCGCGAAAAGATGATCGCGAACTTTTTCCACTTTTTTGTGCAATACCGGGACTAAAGATTTCCCTTCGAGGGAAGCGGGTATATTCAATTGTGCAATATCCAGGAGTGTTGGATATAGATCAAACAGATAAACCAGTGCATCGGATCGACCATTCCCGATCCCTGGACCTGCAATTATCAAAGGGGACTTGAATTCCTCGTAGAGATTCTGTTTACCCATTAAACCGTGTCGTCCTCCTACCGCCAATCCTTGATCACTAGTCCAGACCACGATCGTATTGTCTAGCTTCCCTTTCTGATTTAAGTAATCAAGCACTCGCCCAATATGATAATCAAAACAGGTAATACAAGCGTAGTAATCGGCGATATGTTGTTTCATCTCCTTTTCCTGACGAGGTATAGCAGCAAGCAACTCATCTCGAATTTTTAATTCGCCATTATCGAATGGATGTTTAGGCATAAAATTTTTGGGCAAAGAGATTTTCTCTGCGTCATACCGATTACGAAATTCTGGAGGTGCCAAACGCGGATCATGTGGCACACTCGCTCCTAAATAAACAAAAAATGGTTCATCGTTACTCTGTTTTTGCAACCATTGGATCGATTGATCTGCAACCCATCGACTCTGTTCCGCTCTCACTTTCGGACTCTCATCATGGAAAAGCACGGTGGCGAACTCTTGATTCCCAGCTAGGAAAGAATTGCTGCGTTTTCCGACAAAAAGTGTCGAATACCCTGCCTTTTTGAATGACTTTCCCAGTGATATATCCGCATAGCTTTTACCGCGCGGCTTCGGTATATGAAATAGAGATTTACCAGTCATGATCATCGTTCTGCTAGGTGCGCAAACCGCTGGCTCCATGCCGCCCATGCAGTAAGTATTGTTGAATACAAATCCTCTTTTTACCAGTGCATCCTGAGTCGGGGTATGAATTTCATTATTCCCTAACGCATGGATCGTATCGAAACGCTGATCATCAGTAACAATGAATAATATATTCGGTTTTCGATCATGATTCTTATTTCCCTGTCCCGTTGTTGCACCATAAAGCAATTTTGCTGGGAAAGATAATAGAATACTTAAAGCTAAAAGTACAGAAAAAAGAGAAAAGTTACGGGATACCATGTTGAGCCTTTTCTTTCTTACAAGGGGAATAAATCTTCGTTGTTGTATTCGAGCGAGGGAGGAACTTCAATAAGTTAATTCTTTCTCAAATCAGTTCTTATTCAAACAAGGAATTCCTAACTTCTATGTACGGAAATAAGTCGATTCAATTTCATTTCCTACCATTAAACAAATATCTTGAATGGAAACGAGAAATGGGGAAATACCGCTCTCTAATGTTTCTTCAATATCCATATATCGAAGCTCGCTTTTGAGTCGACCCAAGTATTTTTCGATAGAAGTTCCGCTTCGAGAATTATCCCCTCGAATAGTGTCCAGGGATTGCAAACAGATATCAACAGCGAAACGCATAGAGCGTGGGAAATCCTCCTCGAGCATCAGATAACGAATAACACCAGGCGGATCGATATATTCATTCGAGTGCCGTAGATAGGCTTCGTGAGCAGAGCAACTCTTCAATAAAGATGCCCATTGAACTAAACGAGGCCCCGCTCCATTGTTGAGATGACCATTCCTAATTGGTTCATAGCTCTGGCAGTGAGCGTTTATCATTCGGCTCAGCATATCAATTCGTTCCAGATAGCGAGCTACCGTAATAAAGTGGAACGCCTCGGTTCTTGGTAGAGTTGTGTCTAAGAGAGCAACGATCAGATGACACTCTCGTTTGATCTTCTGAAAAAATCGAAATGCCCCAGACTGAAATCTCTGATCTGCTTTAGGACTATTTAAATATAGATGTAATAAATTCAGCTGACTCCACGCCTCGGTCGAAAGCGTATCTTGTACACTTTTAGCATTTTCTCGCGCACGGGCAATCATATCAGCTATCGAGATGGAATAGGCTTTATCAAACGTTAGTAAGTACAATATCTCTTCATTATGCTCCCCGGTTGAAAGATCGTTTTTTCTAAAGCGGTAGAATAATTCTGGGCAATTGAGAATCTTCAATACCTGCTCCAAGGGGCGTACCTCTTTTTCTGGATGAGACCCAATTTCTAACTCGAGCTGAAACGCATCGATCAGCAGTCGAACTAAGTTTTCCGCTCGTTCCATATATCTGCTCATCCAATACAAATTTTCTGCTACTCTACTTAGCATTCCATTCCCCAAAAAACAAGTTAACCAAGACTTATAATTAATTATCAAGAATTGGAATTCGTTTACCTGTTTATTTTCTATATTTTAACATTTTCAGCAAATTTTAGAAACCAGATCCTCATTTTCGAGAAAGAATGTAGGTTTTTTTATTAATTCTCTTCATTTATTACGGAATCATCCTATCTTTAATTAGATACTAATGAAACAATCCATTAATTCATAACGGTATAGAAATCAGAATGATTACCAAAAGGTAAAATGGCAGATAACTTAACCATCGAAAGATTTATAAAAACCCTGGCACGTTGTGGTCTCTTTGAGAGAGACGATCTTCAAACTATTTTAAAGCAGTCTCCAAATCATGTTCGAAAAGATTCCAAACAATTAGCTCGATGGTTAATTGATGAGCATTATTTGACTATATTCCAAGCAGGAAAACTGTTACGAGGGATTTGGCAAGGATTAGTGTTAGGGCCATATCACATTTTATCCCCAATAGGAAAAGGAGGAATGGGAGTTGTATATCTAGCAAGGCAAATTCATGAAGGATTACCCAAAAGTCAGTTAGAAAATCCAAAAGAGAGACAAAAAAGGCATTTAGTCGCATTAAAAATCCTTCCACCGCATCGAGCGAGGTCGGAAACTCGCACTCTTGAGCGTTTCTTACGCGAAATGCAAATGGCTCATCGCGTCGATCACCCCTTTCTTACTAAAACCTACGATGCGGGTGAAATTCAAGGAGTCTATTATATTGCTATGGAATATATTCGAGGCCGCACACTTAGTCAGGTTGTAGCGAGCCAAGGCCCCTTGGAAGTTCATAAAGTTGCTAAACTTTTTGAGGAAGTAACGATCGGCTTAGCTCATGCTCATGCGATGGGATTGATTCACCGCGACCTCAAACCTTCTAATATTATGATTACAAGACGAGGCAAAGCAAAAATACTTGATCTTGGGCTTGCACTTGTTAAAGATGAAGAACGGCCCGAGGATAAATCGATCCTGGGGGGGCGTGGTTATGTTGTCGGTACCATGGATTTTATCGCCCCTGAGCAAGTAACCGATTCAACTTCTGTCGATCATCGCGCCGATTTGTATTCGTTAGGATGTTCGATGTACTTTAGTCTGACAGGACATCCCCCCTTCCCTGGCGGTACTTCTGTACAAAAAATGCAGCGACACCGTTTTGATATCCCTCAACCTATTCAACAGCTCAATCCAAGTGTCCCTGATGAATTTGTTGCCGTTATCGAACAATTGATGGCGAAAAAAAAAGAAGATCGAATTCCCGATTCTCTGATCTTACGAGAACTGCTACAACCCTTCATCGACCTTGAACCTTCAGAAAAGGAAAGACAAATTCTTTTAGATTTACAAGATTCAACCGATTCTCTGGCAATCAGCGACCTTGCTGACGATCAGATTGTTGCAGAAACGTTGTGGAATACCATCCCGCTTCTTTCCGATCGACCCGATGCTGAAAAACAGATTCTCGAGAAATCGTCTCCTGCCCTATTCTTACCCTATCAGATAGAATCGAAATCTGATGCCCCGTTGGAGTCACTAAATTTACAAAATTCGAGTGAATTAGCGAACCAACGCGCCTCTTGGAAACTCTTTTGGATAATTGCCCTTGCAACTTTAATCATTTGTCTTTTGATTATTTTTCTTGAAGTTATCCGATATTAAGAGAAATATTCATTGTCATTACTGATTGAACCGATATAAAGATAGTAAGAGAAATGAGTTTCCCAGGTTTGAGAATTATCAAAAGTGGGTTTCTCTATCACAATTATTCTAGTAAGTTGATTTACTGGTATAAAAGGCCGCGTCGCCAAGTGGTAAGGCCACGGTTTGCAAAACCGTTATTCCCCGGTTCGAATCCGGGCGCGGCCTTTTAAGTTTTGTGTTAAGTTATTGTTTTAAGCTTTTGTTTTTAATTTTTTTCTATTTAACCCAATTTTTTCTTTTCAATAATTTATCTTTAAATTCTTTTTACATTAACTTATTTCTCTCATATAAATCTATTAAATATTTTCCTCCGTTAACCAATTACTACAATCTCCTTTTTCATTCCTTTAAATTCATCTTAAGTTGAATTTTGACATTTCTTTCTATACCAGAACATAGTTATCAAAAATCATCCAGAGTGTTAGAAAGATTCGAGTTAGTTTCTTCTTTTTAATTCTTCATATGCAATTCAAAAAAATAACACACAACGTCAAGTCAAATTTCATAATTTGAATTGAAATACTATTATCTAGATTTTTACTCACCAAAATCAGATTTGTAATGACTCTTTCTTTTTAGGGGATAAACGTATGTTCGTTCGCTGGCAAACTTGGGTCGCTCTGACAGTTTCTTTCGTAGGGATGTTGATATTTCTTCAAATTAGTGAACCAGATCAAAATCAGAAATCGCCGGGAAAATCGCTTTATCAATGGATATTCTCGAAAAATCGCTTCAAGAATCATTCTTTGATCGACACGATTCAGTCGATGCCTATTCGATTATCGTCGACAAATTGGGAAAATTCCCCTGTGTCCGCTCACGTGTTAAAAAATGATCAAGGAATTCTTATCCCATTTTCAGAAAACCTAGTGGGGGGACAAGGAAACAATTCTCCCTCAAATCAAGCGACTATTTCTTCCCCATTTACAATCATTACTTCGTTTCGCGTCGACCAAGAGGGATTCTGGAATGGGATATTGTTAACTGGCGAAAAAGATTTACAGAGGAACCAAGATGCCATTTTGAGCTTAGCTTCTGGAATTTTTTCTTTTCGGCTCAGCCATTGGAATCAAATCAAAACAACGAAAACGGTTACGGAAATTCGGTCAAATTCGATTTATACACCAGGAACTTGGGTTGAATTAGCGGTTACTTTTGATGGGATCCGGATGCATCTTTATCTGAACGGAGAAGAAGAAGCAGTTTCCGATCCAATTGGTCAACTGATTCAACTACCATGGCAGACGATGATTCGATTAGCCTCTTTTAAGGGGGCAATTCACGAATTGCTTATTGCATCGGAAGCATGGAATGAAGCATCGATCAAAAATCACTATTTAGATGATCTAGGTAAAACAGATCAAAAAATCGATCGTGCAGCAACCGATTTTTATTTTGTCATACAACCTTACTTACAATTTCCTACCCAAAATGAGATTACCGTCATGTGGGAAACATCTCAAATCGGAACCTCTCTTATCGAGTACGGTACCGATGATAAACATTTGAGCCAATTGAAAAAAGAGGATAAAGTTGCATTACATGAAGTAACGATACCTAATTTGCAACCCGAAAGCAAATATATTTATCGAGTTCAATCCGTCAACGAAAATGGCAAGCAAATACAGAGCGATTGGCGGCAGATGATGACCGCAGTGCGTAACGATAGCCCGTTTACATTTGCTGTAATTGGAGATACGCAAAGAAATCCGCGCATGACAGGTATTATTGCTAAATTAATTTATGCCCGCCGACCTCACTTCTTGGTTCACTGCGGCGATGTGGTGGATGATGGCCCCGATAAAAATCAATGGATCAACGATCTTTTTCGGCCAAGCGCAGAACTTTTGAGCCGGGTACCCGTTTTCCCTACCATCGGCAACCATGAGAAAAATCATGCATACTATTATCGCTATTTCGCCTTACCAAAACCTGAATACTATTACCAATATCACTACGGGAACGCCGATTTTTTTGTCATCGACACGAATAAGAAAGTCGATAGCGCAAGCGAGCAATTCCGCTGGTTGGATGATGCGCTAGGCCGATCGAAAGCAAAATGGAAATTCGTCTACCATCACCATCCTTGTTTCTCCTCTGATGACGATGATTACGGGAATACCTGGAAAGGTTATAATTCTCAGATGGGAGATAAAAATGCTCGTAATCTTGTGAAGCTTTATGAAAAACATCATGTCGACATTGCCTGGAATGGTCACATACATATGTATGAACGGAGCTGGCCGTTGCGCAATGGAAAAGTCGATCATGATCAAGGGACGATCTATATCACTTCTGGGGGTGGCGGAGCCACTTTGGAAAATTTTGCACCGCTCCCTAACTGGTTCAAGGCTCAGGGAAGAGTCGATTACCATTTTTGCTATGTGACCATCCATCAGAATCGCCTGGAGTTCAAGGCCTTTGATCAAAACGGCATTTTATTTGATACGATGAATTTACGCAAAGAATAAATTTAACTCGATTCCGATATGGGCAATAACATCAGTTATTTAGCAGAATCGCCCACCCATTTCAAGGGTCGAATTTTAAGATAGATCATTTATACATCCTCGCATATTTACTTGATTCAAGTCGGTTTTTCGAAAAGCCTTTTTCTATGAGCTGAGAAATCTTCTTTCTCGATTCCTCTTTTCTAGCTATACTAAATCGGCTTGCTATTGAATCCTTCAATTTTTTACTACAATAAATTTATACTACAATAAAAATCGGGTGAGTGATAGGAATTTTTTTGAAAAGATTATCGAGGGCTGAGATAGTAAGAAAAGCGATAAATAAAAACAATAGAAAATCCAAAAATAATCAATGTTAATTGTTGCTTATTTTAATTGCTAGATTCCAAAATCGTTCGATATTCTTGTTTCCCAGATAGGTTTTTGTTCAGAGATGTAAATCATAAAAATTCCCTATTCAATATTTATCTAAAGACCAAGTTGGAATAAAAAAGTGAATCAACCTTCAAAAGCTTCGATCTTTTTTTGCATTTTATTTTTAGCGATTCTAGTCCCTTCGCTGCTCATGCAATTAAAGATCGACTCAAAAAATATTCAAAGCGATTTTCTTCCATCTCCATTTTCAGATCATCTGCCGCGGCACTATTTGTGCCCGTGGACTGATACCGAAATCCAGATCGACGGTGCTTTAACCGATCCAGCTTGGGAAACAACGGTTTGGAGCGAACCGTTTGTCGATATTGAAGGGGATCGAAAACCACTCCCCAAATATCCTACAAAAATGAAGATGTTATGGAATCAGAACTATCTATATATCGCTGCGGAATTAACAGAACCGGATCTATGGGCTACCATCACAAAACATGATGAGGTCATTTTTCGAGATAACGATTTTGAAGTCTTTATCGATCCGGATGGAGACAATTTCGACTATCCAGAATTAGAACTGAATGCACTTAATACGACTTGGGATCTTCTTTTACCCAGACCTTACAAAGATGGTGGGCAAGCGAATAATGCCTTCGATATTAAAGGCCTAAAAACTGCGGTTAAGTTAAATGGGACTCTCAACAATCCGATAGATCGAGATAAAAGCTGGACAGTTGAGATTGCTTGGCCTTGGTCCGCTTTTAAACAATTAACTAAAGTTTCTCTGCCACCTCGAGAACAGGATTTGTGGAGAATGAATTTCTCTCGAGTAGAATGGAAGTTAACGGTTGAAAATAACATCTATAAAAAGATGCCAAATTTACCAGAATCGAATTGGATCTGGTCCCCTCAAGGGGTCATCGACATGCATCGCCCCGAGCATTGGGGCTATGTCGAATTCACAAAAAAACCGATTTCGGAACGAGCGATTCATCTAGACCCATACAGCAGGGCAAAATTATTTCTACATCGGGTTTATTATGCACAAAAAAAATATTATTCTCAATTTCACCATTTCGCAACTAGCCTTGGTCAATTAAATATCGTCCTTCCAGCACATGCGAATTTTTTCCTATCGAGGTTCGAAGCCTCAGAGAGCCAATTTCGCGTAGAAATATCATGTTACCATCTGCATTCTTGGAAGCATATCCAAATCGATCAGCAAAGCCATATCGTATTGGCAGATTAACTTTGCTTCCCAATGCTATCACTTGTTTGAATACAAAAAATAAAGCAACACCAATTTGCATTCAAGTGTATTGGCATTGCTCTTTTAAATTACTAGAGATTTTTTTTACCTAATAATCATGGATTATTGGGTTGTTGTTGAACGGGTGGTTGAGGTGGCATCGGACGCGGCCCCCCAAGTAATCGATACCCTGGGATCAGAGAAGAAATTGGCATTGAGGTCGAAACAGGTTGTTTGGCATTTACTGGCAGCGATGAGCCATTTTGACCATTAACTGGGATTACACCATTCCCAGAAGAAGAGTTGTTATTAGGCACACCTATCTTAATATTTTGAACATCAACAGAATTGGTTCCACTAACTGCATAAGCAGAGCCAGGGATTCCCAATCGGCCATAATTACCTGGTGCAGCTCCTTGTGATCCTACCGATTTTGTAGGATTAATTTTTGAAGGATCATTCGCAAGACGATCAGGCTCTTTCATCAAGGAGGGATCGTTGTTATCTTTGCGAATGACTCGATAAGGTGCATATGGCATCATAGGCGGATTCGTTCTGTTCGCCATCGTCGGATCGATCGGTCTAACCTGAGAGTTACATGGGAAAAAAGTATACCATGAAGGGGGATAGACCCATGGTCCAAAAGTGGGAGAAGTAAGCGCAGGGGTACTATGAAATGTCCACCATCTTTTAATCGCTCCAGGGGTATTGACTTTTTGTTTCGAAGCGGTTATTCCGCCACTTGGTCCGACCATCATCATCCCATAAGCAGATCGGTTTGCTGGTAATGGAAAGAGAGAACTCCGGCCACCACAATTATTATTTGGGCAGTTCGATTGCGGTACAGAAGAGATAGTTTTAACGGGAGGCTCCCCTTTAACCACTGGCGAAGAAGTAGGTTTTGGAAAATCGAGAGGAACAGGATTATCTAGGGTTGGTTCGTTCTTTTCGACTCGATGTTTTTCGGGGAGGTTCTCGTCCAATTTAGGAGCTGAGGCCGTGTTCAAATTTGGTATATAATCGGATACTTTGATCTGATTCTGAATACCAAGGGGATTCATTTGCGTCGACTGATCCGTTGAATTATTTTCAGCTGGGATCGATTTGGATACCGGTTTTACTTTTTGCTTGGTCAGAAGTGAATCGGTTTTTCCATTTATGGGAATTGGAGCCACCGATCCTACTTTTTCTGTATTTTTCATGTTTTCCGAACCCAATATTTCATAAGATTGTGAGACAGGAACCGGACTGCCACCCCCCACTGTCAAAGGGGCTGAGGGGATATTATCTGAAACTTGTGTTCCATTCGGCATATTTACTTGTGATGAGGTGATCAGATTGTTATTTACATTCGTTTCTTGAGGTAAATCGGATTTCTCATCCGCACAAGAAAAAGCTTGAATAGAGAATGGGTTCCCTTGAAGCGCCAGATAGATCATACCAAATCGCAGAGTTTTACCCAACATTATCCTATCTCCATCCATCCAAAAACTAATCGTTATTTATTATTTTATCGTCTAAATTACTTGGATTTCCACAACGATTTTCTCTCATCAAGATTAAAAAGAAGGATAAAAATAAGCTTGTTAATTTAGATAAACTCTAAAACCGGACTTCTTTTATGTACGTTGATGAGAAAATCTGTTTGGGATCTTAAAATAAAAAAGATAATATAAATAGATAAAAGAGAAAATCTATTGCATGTTAAAATAAAAACTCATTTATTTCCAATTCACTCATGATGATGAATGTGTCGAATGGGAAGTGGAAAGGTTTTCTAAAAATAGTAGAGGGGTAGGTATATTCTGATGAGCCGTAAAAATATCGGTTTGCATCATCAAATTATTCAGAACGTTCGTGGCTTCTTTGTGAGCTATTTCTGGTAGATTACAATCCCTACTAAGATGAAGTTGAAACAAATAGCGTAATTTTCGTTCGTCACTCTTCTCAATAATTTTTTTGAGAAATTCACAAGCTTGGTGATTAGAGAGATGCCCTTCTCCAGATAAGATCCTATTGATTAAAAAGTCGGGTCGATTACTATTTCGCAACATTTGAATATCATGGTTGAATTCGAGGAGTAAAAGGTCCAGATTTCGAAAAAAATCGATCAAAGAATCAGGAAAATTTCCTAAATCCGTAGCATATCCTAAGTGTACCCCTTGAACCCCTTGAGAAGAAGATGAAGTTCGAGGATTTGCCGAAAACTGCATTTGGAATGCGAAAGTAGGCGAACGGTCATGCGGGACATGTTTAGCTCGGACGATCAATCCTGGAGTAGGAGAAAAATCTTCATCGTTCGAATAATGACGAATGAGATTCGCTTTCATTAGTTGGCGAAAACGATCTGACATGGACGATAATTCTTCGCTATGATCTCGATGACAATAAAATATAATTTTATTTTGAAGTAAAAATGAAAAAGAGCGTTCGTTCCAATGATCAGAATGGGTATGGGTTAAAACAATAAAACGAATTGTTTGCGGGAAAATCCCAAGCGAACGACAACGTTGGTGTAATGTTCGCGGTCCGATTCCGAGATCGATCAAAAAACTCGATGAATTTTGAATTGTGGTGGATTTGCTGAAGTTGATGTAAGTACAATTACCTCCACTCCCGCTAGCCAAAACGGATAGATGGATTTCAACCCCTTGTCTATTTGAAGAGGGTTGGCTCATTTTATTCATACTCCATATTTTTACTGCCTTTTAAAAATAGTACAATCTCCGTAGAATAAATATTACTAAAATTCCCAGATATTCTCGGTGAGATTTTTGATCGTTTATGAGAAATGGAACCAATGTTTGATTCGGAAAAATTTAACCCCGTCGGTCGATTTGACGGTTTAGCTTCGAGTTACGATCGAAATCGGCCTATCTACCCAGATTCATTTTTCGATTGGTTGAGGAGAAATTCCCTAACTCCGGAAACGATGATGATTGCGGATATCGGTTGCGGAACAGGAATACTGACTCGTCAGCTGGTGGATCGGAATTATTCAGTAATCGCCATCGATCCGAATATAGAAATGCTTGAACTTGCTCGCCAAAAATCAAAATCTGCAAGCAATATCACAGCACCATTTGATGTATTGCGATCTTCCCCCGTCTTGAAAGATACTTCTAAAAAGATCGGCAAGAATCCTTCATCATCGAACTTATTGGAAAACGATCAAAGTCCAATTTCAACTAGAGCGTCTAATCAAGGAGGTGCCGTATATTGGCTAAATCAGTCGGCTGAATCTACGTGTCTCCCTTCGAATTCCATCGATATTGTCATCAGTGCTCAAGCGTTCCATTGGTTTAATCCAGAAAGAGCACTCCAAGAATTTTCTCGAATTTTAAAAGCAAATGGATTGCTCATTCTTTTGTGGAACTCTGCAGATGAATCAGATCCATTCACCGCACAATTTTGGAAGATCTTAAAGGATTTTGCCGTTGAACAAGAAGTGGTAAAAGATCCTCATCATTTTGCTGGAAAATATCTTCTAGAAAGCTCACTGTTTCCGAATGCTCAAAAAATCGCGTTTGAAAACTGGCAAAAAATGGATTTGGACAGTTTGATTGGTCGAGCTTTTTCCGCTTCATTTGCTCCAAAAGACGAATCGCTGAAGCAAAAAATGATTGAACAATTCAAAGAGATATACACACGGTTTCAAATCAAAGATCAGATTTCCTTGAAATATTCGACCGATGTTTACTTTTCAAGAAAAATAGGTTCATCCGTTGATTCCAATAAAAATTGATTTTTACTGCTTGATTGACAATAAACTAGTTGAAACTTCTTGATAAAACCTCCAGTCTTTCTGAGAAAACAAGAAATTTTCTGTAGAAAATTCTCTTGAAAATTATTTCATCGATTATTTAGAGCAACTAGATTTTCTTTTAAGTTCTCTCGATCACATCGAATCGAAACTTATTTAAAGCGAGAACTGCTATTGCCAACGTCCTTGGAATTCCCTAAGATAAAATTTCTGCTAGTGGAAAATTTTAAAATTTGAATCGAAAAAACTGATCGTTCTCAGTTGCTAAATTGTCATTGCGAGCTAACCTTAAATTAGGAATTTGTTGTGATTCTGACAAAAGAATTCTGATAAAAGAATAATTAAATGAGTTCTATAGTCAGAATCCGGATATAAAATTAGAGATTTAATATGAGCGATGAAAAAAAGAAATTAATCCTAATAATTGATGATGATTTTGAGTTAGTGGAAGGATTAAAAGCGGTCATGGAAAACCATGGATATAATGTCATCCATGCTTCCGATGGTCAACAAGGAAAACAACAAATCTACGATAAACACCCAGATTTAGTTGTTCTGGACATGATGATGCCTCGAATGGGGGGGTACCCTGTCCTCGAACATTTTCGTGGTAAAGAATTAGCTCCGCCTATAATTATGATCACGGCTAATGAAGGCAGTAGGCACAAAGCTTACGCGGAGGATCTAGGCGTTGTGGATTATATTCGAAAGCCTTTTGCAACCGAACGATTAATGGAAACGGTCGATAAAATTCTGAAACCAGCAACCAAGAATTCCAAAAAGTAATATTAAACTAATATTAAAGCAGGGTTGTCAAACTAATAGCTGAATTGTTTGAACTACCGATTCAGCCCCACTATTCACCCTTCTTTATCAACAATCCTTATCAACAATCCTTATCAACAATCTTTATCAAGAATCCAATTTCTCTAATCAATTTCCCCACCTAGTCATCCAATCGTATCGGGTGCAAGGACTTCAACTTTCGAAATTTTTACGAATATTGCTAAGGTTTAAATGTTGCTTTGCTTATTAAACAACTCTTTTCAGGATATTTCCCCGAATTTATCTTGAAATGAGAATTCTTGACCATCGCCCTCTGTTGGCTTCCTCGATCAATATGAAAAGACTTTCTTTGTCAACGAATAATCGATTAAGAAAGCTTTAACTTGAATTTCCTTAACCAAAAGAATTCAAAAGAAATCCTAAATTGGATTTTTTCGCCGTTTCCCTAGCCACAATTAAATGAGGGGATTAATTGTTAGATGGGAGTGG
Organism: Planctomycetota bacterium; assembly: GCA_021809185.1. Taxonomy (GTDB): domain Bacteria; phylum Planctomycetota; class Planctomycetia; order Gemmatales; family Gemmataceae; genus JAKBAI01. Next base: position 6,135 of record JAKBAI010000038.1, on the reverse strand, counting down.
GAATATTATCGGTTTTTCTAGAGTTTCAGCGTTTGCTAAAACACAATTCATCTGTCGTATACAAGCATCTGCTAACAGATTCGTCAAACAATTCGCGCATGTAAACGAATAGGTTTTCAGTTCGCTTGTGACTCCATCGCTCCATTTTGCTGCAATCTTATAAATAGCTAATTGTTTGCAATTCTTTCCTGAACAATAAACAGGGTATCGAGGCATCTTAAGTGTAGAATAATTCGAATCTTGCACAGCATTGAACTCGGAAATAAAAATAAGTTGATCACAGGTATACAGATATTGACGAAAAAAAATTCTCGATTGACTCAACAAATATCTCAGATTAAAAAGCAACTAAAAAATCGAGTCTAAAATCAAATAATTTATCCAATCCATCATCAAGAAGGATGATCTTCATAACAATGCGGAATTGGATCACCACGAAGTACAGCTAACGCATTATGAGCAGCAAGAGTTTGTGCATGTTTTTTATTATTGCCCCAAGCAGGAGGATACATCTTATCTTCAATATAAACAGCGACCTTGAAAAAAGGGCAATGGTCCGGTCCTTGTTCATCTAAAATTTGATATCGGGGGATAACACCGTAGTTCTTTTGCACGATCTGTTGTAAAATCGATTTGTAATTATTGACCCTGTTATCTTGAATCGCTTTCTCAATTTCGGGTTTGATAAATTGATGCACGAATGTTTTCACCGTGTTCATACCGCCATCTAAATAGATAGCCCCGATAATCGATTCAAAAACATCTCCGAGGATATTTTGCGGTAAAGACTCATTCGACTTGAATTTGAAATCAGAAAATAGGAATTGACCTAACTGTAATTGATCACTGAACTTAGCACAAGAGGATTGACAAACAACCGCTGATTTTATTTTGGTTAATTCCCCCTCATCGGCATCCGGAAAGAGATGATAAATCTCTTCGCAAGTAATCATACCCAATATAGCATCGCCAAGAAACTCCAACCGCTCATTTGAAGTTGTTCGGGTATTCGCTGAAGAAGAATGGGTCAAGGCAAGTGCGAGTAAATTTATATTTTGAAATGTGTATTTAATGCTTTTTTGACATAATTCCAAATTCTCTTGAATTACCTTTTTTGAATGTATTCGAGACATAATAACAACAACCCGCACCCCTTAATATTCGACATTTTAATTATTGTTTCTCATTTCTTCTTAAATGAAATTACATTATTATTTTGTATAACTAATTTAAATTTCATACAAGAGAAAAACTCTAGAAAAATGAAATCGAAAAAAAGAATTTTAATTTATATATTTAAAAGAATTATATTATTCAACAATTCTTAATAAATAGGTAAAAAGTGATCATGATTAGAAAGAATAAAATCTTTTTTTGCTAATTTTCAAAAAATACCAAAAACCCGTCTTAAAAGAAATTAAGTTGATATTCAATTAGATATTTTATTAATTTTATTGATGATTTATTTAAGAAATTCAATTGCCCCTCTTGACATCAACTATTCCAAAAACATAAGATGTAAATAACAACTTCAACTTAACCCTATCGCTTTTGAAAGGGTTAGATGGAATAACAATATCATCCTTGTTTGAATATAGCTTGTTTAAGTCTTGTTTAAGTATAATAGGTTTTAACCACGATTTCCGTCGTTTAATTAAACGTAAAAGATTAATCGTAAAAGATGATACAAAAAATAATTAAAATTTTTTGTATCATTAAATATAGTGCAATAAATATTTAATATTTCGCAACAATTGATTTGTTCAGCCTGAGTGCATAATATTAATTAGCAAGGACACCGATCGAGTTTGGTGGAACAAACCGGATCGGCAAGCATCCCCAATTATGGAGGTTCTACCATGGTATCGACCAATTATGTCGAGGAGTTTGAACAATGCTGGTTACCCCAAATAACGAATGCCGGCCTAAATAGATTAATCGAGCTTCTAGAGAAAGGATCGCCTTTTCTAACTCATGGTAGTTTCCATTCTGGACCACTCCGCGGTTGCCTAGCAACACACATTGCTTGGAATCATCCGCAGACTTGCTATTTAGATGAAGATGCGGGAGTATTTTGGTTGACAAAAATTGCTCATTTGAATCCGGCAACCTCAAAGGTCATTTTATCTTGGGACGAACTTGGTCAAGCGAATTGGTATATGCGTATGGAGTTAGTTCGATTATTAAGGATGGAAAAAGAACATAGAGAAAATTTCAAAGAAACAGCAATAGAAAATGCTTCGACTGCACCTTCGGGAAATTTGCAAAACTCGATCGAGCTTGAGTCCACTCGCTCTCAGAAAAATCCACTTATCATTAGCAAACATCTGAAGTGAATCCTTAACGTGTACTCCATGAAATCAGAAAGGTGCCAAACGGAAGATGATCGAGTACGGATCGTTCTATTTTATTAAACAACTTTTATTTTACAATATCGCTCACTTTGATGTGAACACTCACTCCATGGGTAAACCATCTGAATTCGAAACCTCCTAAATTCGAAACCTCCTAAATTCAAGTAGATAGATGGAACATATTGCAAAATAGCAAAAATTCTGAATATAATAATCTACTACTCGAAAAACGAATTTAATTTGATAGAATATTCACCTAATATGATTTTTTATTTCAATATGGTTTTTTATTTCAAAATGAGATGAGTTGAATGCTAAAACGAGTTCTCGAACCAGAGGTGATGGATACACTTCAAGATGCCGAAGAATACGATACGATGGACCATTCGGAAGTAAACCGGAAATTCGTTGCGGATTTCCTTAAAATCTGGAATGGTCAATCTCCTATCTTGGATGTAGGCACGGGGACGGCATTAATTCCGATCGAATTTTGCAAGCAAAGCGATCGAGGTGAGATCATCGCTATCGATTTGGCAAAAGAGATGCTGAATCTCGCTCACAAGAACGTTACCGCCTCGCATATGGAAAACCGAATCGATTTGCGATGCGAAAATGCTCATCAGTTGAGTTTTGCAGATCAAGTTTTCCCGGTGATTATTTCAAATAGTATAATCCATCACATTCCCGATCCTGAAAAATGTTTTGCAGAGATAGTTCGTGTCGCAAAAAAAGGAGCCATATTCTTTATTCGGGATTTGATGCGTCCCGTCTCTCTTGTTCATTTAGAAAAATTAGTCGATCTCCATACCATCGGCGCGAGTGCCTATCAGAAAAAATTGTTTGCCGATTCTCTCCATGCTGCTTTGACACTCGAAGAGGTTCGCAAAATCGTTGCGGCCTACGGATTCCCTGAAGATTCCGTACAAGCTACCAGTGATCGTCACTGGACCTGGTCGATAAGCTAATCCTACTTCTTATATTATTGCGACTTTATGAATTCCTTATATCGCAACTGTTCGACCCTGCTTCTGAATGTTGTTGCTCAGCTCGGTCGCACTTTTCATTTTACATTGCAAAGTTTTATCAATCTATTTTCGGTTGTATTCCATTTTCGTGAATTTTTACTCCAGTTCTATCAGGTATTTGTTGGAGCCATCCCGCTAGCCATTGTGGCAGGCTTATCGTTAGGTGCCGTCGTTTGGATGCACTTATACCATGCTTTGTCTCGAAGTGGCACTACTGATGCTCTGCCTACTTTTCTGTCCGCAGCCGTTTTTCTCGAATTGGCACCCATTGGAGCAGGATTGATTGTGGCAGGAAGAACGGGAGCGGGTTTTGCTGCCGAGATTGGAGCTATGAAACAAAGTGAACAGCTCGACGCTCTCGAATTGATTGGAAAGTCTCCTATTCGTGAACTTATTGTTCCTCGAATCGTGGCTTGTATTTTTGCTCTGCCACTTATCACTATCTTGATCGCATCGATCGCTATTTTATCTGGATACATTTCGGGTGCTATTCTCGCACATACTACCTGGCTTCATTATCAATCAAGTTGTTTGAAAGAATTGTATCTATCCGATATCATTCCTGCCTTACTAAAAACACCCATTTTCGGTTGGCTAATCGCAACCGTGAGCTGTTACAAAGGTCTCCAATGCGAAGGTGGAACGATAGGTATAGGTAAAGCCGCGACCCAAGGGATTGTTTATTCCACTTTTCTGGTTCTGATTGCCGATGTCTATCTGGTAGCCTTGATTCGTCTTTTCTTGACCACGAACCATTGATACCTTTGAGCAATTATTTATCTTTCCCTTTAAAACTGATCTTGCAGCAAAACTCATTTTAGGGTTGAATAGGTAGTGTTTTTATAAAAAATTAGAAAAAAACGGGGAAGGATTCCCTGTCAATGGCAATGGATATGAACAAACAATCGGAATTGAAATCAGAGCCGATTTATGAGCTAACGGATACTCCCATCAGAGTTCCAATCAGAGGTTCTTTACTTCATTTCGTCGTTCGAGATGGAAACTCACAACCAATTACTATCGATTTTGATGGTGAGGAGTTCCTCATCGGAGGAGCCGAGGGATGTGATCTCAAACTACCTGGATCAAATCTTCCCGCAACGATAGCTTTAATTCAAAACACAGACAATCAACCGATTTTACGTAAACTTTCCCCTGCGGTACCAATATTTGTCAATACTTCTCCTTTAACTTCCAACACGATTCTGCCTTTGCGAATTGGTGATATAATTAGCATCGGAGCAGTTGATCTAATACTCGAACAATCCTTTACACATAAAAATGTTGCCGTTCCAATCAGTAATAAAGAGAACACTGGTAATACCGCGAATGTTGAAGCCCCCTCAATTTCTCATAGTTCATCAACTTCTATTAGTTCATCAGCAGGCGAGGTTTCCTTAGACTCAGATCTGAGATCGAAACATATGCTAGATCAATCGAATCCGCATTCGACTCGAGATTCTCGCATCGCCACCGAAAATCACCTTAATCAAATTAGCACGATCAACTCCTATCAAGAAAAGCTCAAACAATGGGAAAGTAGTTTGCAGGAACGCGAGAAAGAGTTAGAAGCTGATCGAATATTGTGGTATCAGAGACGAGAAGAACTACAGAATGAATATCTCCGATATCAGAAAAATGGCGAAATAAGTAATTTTTCCGGAACTTCATCCGGATCAAATGAGACCGATACTCAAAATGGCTTTAATAATCAAACGCCCATTCAATCAAATCATATTTATCGACAAGATGAAAAAAGTCTGCAAACAGAATTACAGCATAGGCACCAAGAATTGGCGGAATGGCACGCAAACTTAACTCAATTTCAGAATAATTTACAACAAGAACAAGCTCGGCTAATCGAAGAGCAAAAACGATTAGAGAGCGAACATGCGCGCCTGCTTGAATTCGAAGAGAAGAACAATCCTAAATCGACTATTTATCAACCAACGGCGGAACAGATAACCCTGCAAGCCCAACTTCAAAAAGAACGCGAAGAAATAGACAGTTTACGACAAGAATTGCAAAAGTCCAAAATGCAACTCTTTCAAGAATTCACGGCAAAGCGGGAGCAAATAACGGCTCTGCAAAACGAGCTTAACGTTGCTCAATTACAAATCCAGCAAAAGCAACAAGCTGCTGAAAATGAAATCCTCAAAACTCGCCAAGAGACAGAATCGGAACTATTTCAAAGGCGAAAAGAATTCGAACTCGAATTTCAAGAGCGGCAGGCCCAAGCAGAGAACGAACTAGCGGAATTCAAGAATCAAAAACAGGCTTGGTTTGAAACCGAAAAACAGAAGCTCCAGCAGCAGATCGAAGAAGAGCTGAGAAAAAGAATTTTAGAAGAATGGCAAAAAAAGAACGAGCAGGACAAACAGAAAACCGATTCAGAATTCCAGCGAGAAATTCAAGATTTGCGACAACATATACTCGATTTGAATACTGCTAATCAGGGACTAGAATCGGTAATTGCCGGACTGAAAACGGAACTGGATCTAGAGAAATCAAGAGCGGTTCCTGCAACGATCCGCGCGACTGTCGAAGCCGAAATACTGGAGAGTTTTCGTTCGCGCGGCATCGAATTAGATCAGTTACAACTCAAACTCCGAGAGATCGGCCTCAAACTGAAAGTAGAGCGCGATGAGATAAAAAAGCAAAATCAGGATTTCGAGAAACGGTTGAGCGAGCTTGCCATTCGCGAAAATCTTTTGGCCGAGGTGACACTCAAGCGAGATACCGAGCAACAAACACTA
>JAKBAI010000263.1 GCA_021809185.1 Planctomycetota bacterium | reverse complement strand
TGGCACCAACTGGATCTGGGTTTTTGGTCGTCCGAGAAGGACTGATGGATCGTTTGGTCCCGCTTCATGTAAGCTGGGGTTATCGATTACCATCCAATAATCTAGATGATCGCGATGAATTTGGTTCTACTCCTCGTATCCGTTTTCTGGAGTTTGAAGGTACTCGAGATCCAGCTCCTTGGTTGACCATCCCTGCTGCCATTCGATTCCAAGAAAATATTGGGTTCGTTCCTATTCGGCAACAGATCCGAGAGCTTTCTCAATATGTTCGGAAAAGAATGTCGGAAATCGCCGGATTTCCTGAGGAAACTCCCAATCATCCGGATCTTTCTGGTGCCTTGACCGCTTTCCGATTACCACATTCCTCTCCACGAGCTGCAACAATCTGGAGAAAAGAGATCTGGAAGCATCGAATCGAAATACCTGTGATCGAAAAACCGGATCGACTCATGATTCGATTTTCAACTCATTTTTATAATACAAGATATGAAATTGATCAGTTAATTAATCGATTGCCTTCGATTTTACACGAAGTTAACAAACTCTTATCTTCGTAGAAACCTATCCCATATTAGGATAATCTACTAATTTAGACCGAGTTTATTCCTGATGGATATATATATTAGCCCAGGAAAAAGATGGAAATCAGGGAGAAAAACAAATCTAGTTCTTCTTTAGTTAATTGGTGTTTTTTTCTCTCCCTCTAATTATTTCTGATTTCCTGTTCTGGAGCTTCGATTTATTCCAATGAGTGAGGTGTCTTCAAGGATTGCTCCAAGGATTGTTTCTAAGATTGCTCCAAAGATAGATCCACGAAAGGATTTCTCTCGGCGATTTCTCTCGGTGAGTTGTAGCTAAATCATCTTTATTTTACGTTTAACCAGTTCGGAGTTAATCGAATTCCCTTAATAAGAGCTATATCCCCTCACATTCCATTATTTGCTGGAAGTGATCCTCCCCTCCATTGGACTAGAAGCAGTAGCATATAGTTTTTTGGGCATTCTTCCAGAAAGATAAGCTAAACGGCCAGCTCGGCAAGCGTAATTCATAGCTGTTGCCATTTTCGCGGGATCTGTTGCCGCAGAAATTGCAGTATTAAGTAAAACTCCATCACATCCCAGCTCCATTGCAAAGGCAACATCGCTTGCGGTTCCAACCCCTGCATCGACAATCACGGGATAATCGGGGTCGTTTTCCTTGAGATATTCTAAAATGATTTTGAGATTATTCGGGTTCAATATTCCTTGCCCACTCCCAATCGGGCTGCCCGCAGGCATTACACTCACCGCTCCTAAATCTTTAAGTCTTTTAGCGAGAATCGGATCATCGCTTGTGTAAACCAGAACCTGAAATTTTTCTTTGACGAGCTGCTCCGTTGCTTTCACTGTTTCTAAAGCATCCGGTAATAGAGTTTTTTTATCACCGAGACATTCCAGTTTAACCCAATCGGCTCCCGGATTGCCGAGATTCGATAAAATCTCTCTTCCCAATCGGGCATGACGAATCGCATCTTCCGCCGAAAAACAACCTGCTGTATTAGGAAGAATCGTGAGCCGATTCAGATCGAGATAATCGAGAATATTGTGGCCCTGACTATCAATGAGTCTCTCTCGACGTACCGCTACTGTTGTAACTTCACAACCACTTTTTTCTAGGCATTCTTGCATTAAAGGGAACGAACTGTATTTCCCCGTTCCGGTAAATAGTCGCGATTGAAATGTAAAAGTCCCTATCTTCAACGGTTTATCCTCATTCGCTTGGTCGGAGGGGCTTCCAAGTGCAGAACTTCCACCACTCACTAATTGAACGATCTCCAGTTCATCGGCAGGTTTCAATCGGGTTTCTGCCCAAAGACTTCGTGTTACGAGATTTCTATTCAATTCGATTGCTACTGCATTCGGATTCTTGGATAACTGACTTACCAATTGCTCGATTGTTGTCTCATTTTCAATGACTTGTTTTTCTCCATTTACAATTATTGGTATCATTTCTGTTCTCTATTGAGTAAACCTGTTTAGAATGGAGCTTGGATTTCCCAAAAACAATTCTTTTACAGTTCAATTTATTTCGAATTTTACATTCCTACTCTAATATCCTACCAGTGAAAAGGTTACCTTCCAGTTTTTACTGAAAAATCCAGAAAAAACTTCCAATCTGAGCAAAAAGAAAATGCTAAGTTGTTAGAGAACGATTATCGATTAAATTGAAATCCCCAGAGAAAGGAAAATGCTCAAGATCTTAAAAATGAATTTTGGGTCAAAACTGATAAGGTTTTTGATCTAAGCATAATTTTTTTAAGCAATCCGTAACTCCCTTGAAAAAATCAATTGAAAAAACAGTTAAGAAAAACAGTTAAGAAAAACAGTTAAGAAAAACAGTTAAGAAAAACAGTTGAAAATCGGGTTGAGAATTAATTAATAAAATGCCTTTAAATCGGTCGCGAACCTATGCGAAAATCGACAACCTTTTTGCCAGTGGAAGTTAAAAGTACGATGAGTTTTCCAGTATCGAATCAAGAAAATTATCTGAATGAAAATGATCGGGAATCAGAAATCGCTGCACCGAATATCTCGGAATGCGATCGATCTGGAACCATGGTTCAGTTTCCCGGCGCCTCTATAATTCCCGCAAATACGCTGGTTCCTTCTCTCAAGTCTAATGAGTTGATCTCCGATAAGCTCTCTCCTTCCAATTCGGTCGAACACACCGCAGAACAAGATTTATCAAACCTTGGAACCGATACGCCATTGATACCTACGTTTCAAAAAAGAGTTCATCCGCAAGAGACTCAAGAAACGAATCATAGAGAACGTTCATCAAAACAGGTTCGTAACTTTCGATTGATCAAACCGCTTGGTAAAGGCGGAATGGGGATGGTATATTTAGCAGAACAACGTTTCCCGATCCAAAGGGAAGTTGCTTTGAAGATCGTTCAGAATGGGTCAAATTCACAAGCGGTCCTAGCACGTTTTGATATGGAACGACGTGTACTTGCTCTGATGAATCATCCTCATATTGCCAATATATTAGATGCGGGTACTTCTGAGGACGGTGAACCCTATTTTGTTATGGAGTTAATTCCGGATGCACTACCGTTGATTGACTTCTGTGATAAAAATCATTTGACGATAACAGAAAGATTAGATCTTTTTGTGAAGATCTGTTTAGCAATTCAACATGCTCATCAAAAAGGGATTATCCATCGAGATTTAAAGCCTTCGAATATCCTTGTTACTCTAAAAGATGGGATCACGATTCCTAAGGTGATCGATTTTGGGATTGCTAAAGCGATCCAGAAAGGGGACGAACAGTATGCCAATGGCGGCATAACCTTTGCCGGGCACGTTGTCGGTACCTTAGAATATATGAGTCCTGAACAAGCAGGGGACAATCCATATGAAATCGATACTCGATCGGATATTTATTCTTTGGGTATCATCCTTTGTGAAATCCTAACCGGAACGACTCCCAGACGAAAGATGATGAATGGTCATCTAATTCAAATCGTTGAAAAAATTCAAAAAGAAGAGATTACAGGATTGGATCATTGGTTGAATGATCAACAAATTCTCATTTCTGCGTCGACTCGATCCATCGATGCCAAGAAGTTGAAATCCATTTTCCAAGGAGATTTACAGGCGATTGTTTGCAAAGCATTGAGAAAAAATCCTGCCGAGCGCTACCAATCCGTGAATGAATTTGTGCAAGATATCATCTCCTATCAAAAAGGGGAACCGATTAAAGCTTTGCCAATAACTCCTTGGTATTTTTTGCAAAAACGACTTAAAAAATATCGCCATTTGATCAGCGCAGTCTTTGCTTTATTAATAATCGTCTTAATCTTTATCATAATGGTTCTAAGACATCTCTATCTCGAAGATTTCACGGAACAGTTGCAGATGCATAATCAGCAAATCGAACGGGAAAAGAAAGTTTCTGAAGAATCTTCCAATCGGGCGGAGGCTTTAATCCATTTCGTCGAAAATGAGATTTTTTCTGCGGCACGACCCAGAGATCAGGAAGGGGGACTAGGGGTCGAAGTAAAATTACTCGATGCTTTGAAAAATTCGGAGAAACAAATTCCTGTTCATTTTGCCAATCAGCCTGTGGTGGAACTCTCTCTCCGTAAGACCTTGGGAAAAACCTATTATTATATTGGGAAATTTCCAGAAGCTCTCGAGCAATTTGAACGGGAACACAAATTAGCGAAAATAGTCTATGGAGAAAAAAAATGGCGAACGATGGATGCCGGTAAACACGTTGCTATGGCTCATCGAGGAGCCGGGCATTATCTACTAGCCGAATCGATTTTGGAACAACTGCAAGAATTGGCCACCCGAGAATTGGGACCATATCATGTGGAAACACTTACGATCCAGAATCAATTAGCGAATACTTATGAACAGATTGGGAAATTTAAACAGGCATTAGATTTAGATCGATCAACCTTAGAAATACGCAAAAAATTTATCGGCCCTTCAAATCCGCAGACATTGAATACGCAGATTCAGATCGCAAACTGCCTACTGAAAATCGGAGAACCAGAACAGGCGATTCCTCTTTTAAATGATACTTTATCCGAGAGGGGTAAACTTTTGGGGGCCGATCATCCGGATACGTTAGCGGTCTGGATTTCTCTAGGAATCGCTTATCGAGATACCAAAAATTACAGTGAAGCGAACCGGTGTTTGCAATATGCCTACAAGCACTTGCAAGCCAAATTAGGAGATTCGCATCCGCAAACTTTGAACTGTATGAATCAGCAGGCCATTGTCCTAGGATTGAATAAAGAGTATAATGAGGGGAGAATACTCTGCGAAAAAGTCTTGCAATTACGCATAAAATCTCTGGGTAGTGAACATCCGGATGTCGCAGAATCCGAAACGATCCTAGGCCGGTATTTTTTCGATGAGAAGCGATTCACTGAAGCGATTCCTTATCTAGAAGATGCTTTACGAATTCGGCGAAAAACCGTCCCGAATTCCTGGATGGTCATGAATACTCTTTATTATCTGGGCCAGTGCAAGTTAGAGTTGAAAGAATATGATATTGCGGAAAAATATCTAACCGAAAGTTTGGCAGGTTTCCAAGCTCAAAACAAGGCGATTCCGGGTTATCTGCGCGAACGGAAAGAAGATGTTCAATCGGCATTGATCCGGCTTTATCGATCGATGCGGAAATAGTTTTCTGCTTCGATTTATCCACATCTCATGCTAGTTCGCATAGAGGAACTACAGAGGAACTACAGAGGAACTACAGAGGAATTTCGAGTAGATCCCATAATAACTAAAATTAGCGACGCTACGAAGAGAATAGAAAGAAATTTAATTATTCTTCAACTATCGCCTGTCGCATAACATGGACATTCGCTGGTTGTCGTTACCTTTACCAAAGTTGAACCATAACTCTCACTCTAACAAATAGTAGAACGAGAGCAGGTGTCTACAATTTGAGTATTCCATTGAATGAAATTACAATAGTACTTCACTATTACTTTACTAATAATTCAATGGAATTATATAGGACAAGCTCTAAACTAATAATTCAATGGAATTATATAGGACAAGCTCTAAAAGAGTTTTTTTGCATCATCACAATTCAAACTGGGGTTTGATCCTTTAAAGCGACAAGAGAGATCAAATTATTTTCGCAATAGTCTCCAGATGAGGAACAAGGAAGACAAGCCAACGAAAACATCAGCGGCCCAGATACCAACAGGCACAGGAACCTTCGCTTCGCGCGCCATGCCAGTTCCAGATAACAACAACGGGTAATAGATCATCACGGTTGGTAAAAAGCAGATGACGAAAGAACTGAGGTAATCGGCTCGACTGGCCCAAACCCCCACCGGACAGCCAATGAGAGCAAAGCATAAACATCCAACAGCGATTGCTGGACGAAAATGGTATTCTACTTCGATCTGCCGAGCTAATCGGTACCACTTTTCTGCTTCATTCTGATGGTTCACCATATTCATGCGATACTGTTCGAAATCGGGATGTCTTGGCGATAGATGACTGATCTTTTCATTCTCTTCTTTATATTTTTGATTGCTTATTCCCCCATTCGTGATTGCTTCCTGATAGCCAGTTTTCAATTCTTCCCAGCTGAGGGAACCGGGTCGGAATTTTGGGTCGGATCCAAAAATAGCATCGGGGAGAGGGATCGGAATCGTATAGTTTGCACTATTGCTATATAGATTATCTCGATACAAGGAGCAATATTCCATTTCTATATAGATTGTTTTTTGTTCAAGATCCACCTTGAGTCTCGCTTCTTTCGCACGGATGATAAAGTCGTACCGCTCGCTAGTTACGATCTGTTTTTTCTTGTTGGGATCGTCTACTTCTTTTTTCGAATTTTTTTTCTTGTTTCTCGATTCCATCGTTTCGAACGGTTTTCGTTGTTTAATAATAACATCGATTAATCGCTTCCCTTGAACCTCTTTCACAAAAATGAAGAACGGCATAT
>JAKBAI010000262.1 GCA_021809185.1 Planctomycetota bacterium | reverse complement strand
TGCCACTTTCTCCCAAGGATTATCGACGCATTGTTTGATACCAAGGGAAATTTCTTGTTTATCCCGATTGATGCCAAGAACTTGAACTTCGATTTCTGAACCGAGAGAAAGAATTTCTTTAGGATCTTTGATTCGCTTAGTCCAAGACATTTCCGAAATATGAACCAAGCCTTCGACGCCGGGTTCAAGGCGAATAAAGGCTCCATAGGTCATAATATTGACCACTTCCCCTTTACAGCGACTTCCAATCGGATATTTTTCTTCGATGTTGGTCCAAGGGCTTTGCGTTTTTTGCTTGAGTCCAAGAGCGATTTTTTCTTTTTCTCGGTCTACCGAGATGATATAAACTTCGACTTCTTCGTCGATATTGACAACTTCCCGTGGGTTAGTGATACGGTTCCAACTCATATCGGTAATATGTAACAACCCATCGATTCCACCCAAGTCCACGAAGGCACCGAAGTCGGCAATGTTTTTGACAACACCTTTGCGAATTTGTTTGGGTTGAATTTCGTTGAGCAATCGTTCTTTGAGTTCGGTGCGCTGATCTTCAATTAATTTTCGTCGGCTAACAACAATATTTCGACGCGGTTCATCGATCTTCAAAATTTTGCATTCGATCGTTTTGTTTTGGAATTCGCCGATATCAGAAGGCCGGCGAATATCTACTTGGCTAGCAGGAAGAAAGACATTGACTCCAATATTGACCAACAACCCGCCTTTGATTTTGCGTGTGACGGTTCCGGTAATTACATCCCCTTCTTTATGAGTTTTGAGGATCGCTTCCCATTCTTTTTGACGTTTTGCTTTGCGATAGCTGAGAGTAATTAAACCATCTTCGTTCTCTTCGGTTTCCAATAATACTTGGATCTTCTCTCCAATTTTGGGGAGCTGTGTTACATCTGTCCCCTCTTCCTTCCATTCATCCGCATGGATGATCCCTTCGGATTTGAAACCGATATCAACAACAACGGAATCGCCTCGAATTTCTCGAACGGTTCCTTCAACAATTTTATTGACTTCAAAAACGTTGTTTTCTTGATTTAACCATTCATTAAAACTGTGATTATAATCATCTTCTATAGCGGCATGATCGACATCGATATCAAATTGACGTAATAAATTACGATTAACCATATATGCCCAAATTCCACTCGCGCTTTTCGAACCTTTCGAAAAAACGACATTGTAAAAGTACCCTTGCTCCGGCAGATGGCACCACCCGCACCTAAAAGCAAAAGTTTATTATAAAAAAAATTGCTTCATGTTTCCAGAGGGGGCAAAAAACTTTATGATTTTTGTCGATAGCCTCATGGATTTTACGATTCTAACCCCCTCTTGAATAATCACCCTGTTTAGCTCGATTACCGAATCAGAAATAGTTTTTACTTTTTTTTGAAGAACCCCTCGATTTTTTTTTGTCCTTACCTATAAAACTCTTTTGAATTTTTTAGAAGAGTAATAAAGCATACGGTGAATTGAAATATTGATTTATTTTCCTATTTTAATTGATGGGCTTGTGCACGACTAAAATTAAGAAAAAGATTAAATTAGGGAAAGATAAGATTGTTAGGGAATTTTGAATATAAAATTACTTAGTTAAAATTCATCTGTAGATAAAATATAGTTAAAGAATTTGTTAGGGAATCTGTTGATTACAATTTGAGCTTTATAAGCCCAATCGAGTTTATTAAGACGAAAAGAAAGAGGTTTTTATGCATATTCGAAAAGGGAATCAAGTAGAAATTTTGTCGGGAGATGACAAAGGAAAACGTGGCGAGATTTTAAGTGTCGACCCTGAGAAAAAAACAGTTATTGTCAAGGGGGTCAATCTAGTTCATAAACACGTGAAACCAAGCCGACGATCCCCACAAGGGGGAAGGTTATCCAAAGAGATGCCAGTTGCAATGTGCAAGGTCTCTCTCGTAGATCCTACAACGGGTAAAAAGACAAGAACAGGGGTACGATATACCGCGGAGGGTACTAAAGAACTTTATTCAAAGAAAAGTTCTTCTACGATTCGCACTCTCTCTAAGCCAAGAACTGCTTACGCTAAAAAGAGCTAATCGTTACTATTTCCCTCTTTTGAACACGTTACTTTTATCTTTTGGATATTTTCTACAATATTCAAAAGATAATAAGATAATAAAATTTTTTGATAGAAACTCCTAATTGGATTTTGTAGCGATCTTTATCTTGCAAATCTAATCATTTTTGAGGAGTTTTCTTTCATATTTTCATTTGAATTCTTTAGCTCTATATCATCTTATTCAAGAATCCAAAAGGTTCCTAATTGCTTTAAAAGGTAAATCATGAATCCGAACAATCAAGAAAACCAGGAATCAGCACCATCTGACAACGCTAATAATAAGACTACTAATAATATAGCCACTTTTGGCGGAGGGTGCTTTTGGTGTTTGGAAGCGGTTTTTGAATTAATACCTGGTGTGTTGTCTGTTAAATCAGGTTATTCGGGTGGTACGGTTCCTAACCCAACTTATGAGCAAGTTTGTACGGGGTTGACCAACCATGCGGAAGTAATTCAAATTCGATTTGATCCCATAAAGGCCGACTACCGCTATTTGCTCCAGATTTTCTTTGCATTTCATGATCCTACAACAAAGAATAGGCAAGGGAATGATGTAGGAACACAATATCGATCGATTATTTTTTATCACGATGAGGAGCAAAAAAAGATTGCCGAAGAAGTGATGCAATCGAACGAAATCATCATGGTTTGGGGGAAAAATATTGTTACCGAATTAGAGCCGCTTTCCATCTTCTACCCCGCGGAGGATTATCACCAAGGCTATTTTCGAAATCATCCTTCTCAGGGCTATTGCCAGGTGGCGATCGCTCCAAAAGTTGCAAAACTTCGGAAATACTATCTCTCTGTAAATCCAAAAGAAAAAATTCAATAAGGATAGAATTATGAAATCGTTCGAGAATCCAGGTTCTTTGAGGTAAAAATGATTGGGTAAAAATGATTGAGGGGACAATTAACTCATCCCCTTCATTTCAAAGATTAGGATTTTAACTTTCCGCTTCTTGTAAACGAGCTTCCCATTGATCGATAAGGGTACTGATATTGCGAAAGCTGAAATCCAGATTGGCAAGTTCGTGAGCTAACTCAACCGCTCTGAGAAACTCATTGTGTTCCGCTAAACCGATAGCTAGTTCATACAAAACTTCCTTACGGGCTTCCTCTTCAGTCGAAGGTAGTTGAGCTAGAGCTTCTTCATAATTTCGTTGAGCCAATTTCCAGTTATTCCGTTTTTTGAAGCAATGACCAAGATTCAACAGAGCTTTCCAAGGTTGTCGTGGATCTCTGCGGGCTTGCTGAAATTCAACAATCGCTTGATCATACAATTCGGCCCGGAATAAACGGATCCCTAATTCAATACGATGGCCGAATTCATTGGGGAATCGAGCCGATTTAGCTCGCCAAAGATCAATTTCTCTTTGATTGATCTCTTTTTTAAGTTTGGTGTGTATAACTTCGAGTTCGCTAAGGGAAGGGGACTCATCCGTATCATCTGAAGTTCGCAGTTTGGCTTGAGCGATTTTATGCTCGGTTATGGCGAGATCTTTTCGCAGAGGATCGAGTTCCAATTCCAAAAGCTCATAAGTAATCGAATAATGGTTTCCGGTAGCGGAAAGACCTTGTTGCAAGGCAGATCTCGCGCGTTCAAACTGATGATGCCGAGCATACACATGGGCGAGCTGCAAATATAAGCTGGGGTCAGTAGGAGATGCTTGGATTTTTTGTAATAAATCGGTGGTTTCTCGGCTAATGCGATCGATCGTGGAAGTCTCTTTTTTAGCTGATTTACTCGTTCCCGAAGCGAGGGCAGCAGTTTCTGCTGTTTTGCCTAAAGTTGTAGTTCCTGTAGGACTTTCAGAAGCATTTCCAGTGGCATTCAATGATGGTTGCTCGGATGATGCAGAAGCCCCTTCAACGTAATTCCCTCTTTTAATCGTTTCCGATGCTGCTAAATCCTTGGCTTTATGGCTTGCTTCAACATCTTTGGGGGCAACTTCTTTAACCAATTGCCAGAGAGTTATGGCGTGAGCAAAATTTCCCCGTTTTTCAAATAATCTTGCTAGTGCTCGATTGAGAGTAGCATCCTTGGGATATTTCTGTCTTGCCTGATCCAGCAAAAAGATCGCAACATCGAGTAAACCAAGGTTATCTGCTGCTTCAGCCATATCCATTTGGGCATCCAGATCCCACGGATTACTGGATAGAATAATCTCTCCATACTCTAGGATTTCCAAGTAGCCCTGATTCCGTTTGGCCAATTTCATTCGGGTTCGTGATTTTACAGTAGAAACCGAAGCCAAACGGCTCCCTCTCAGATTGTTATCATATTTTGCTTTTTGGGTTCGGCGCAGCGTTTGGCGATATTGAAGATTGGCTGGATCCAGCTTGCAACAAGTGAGTAATAGTTGAATTCCGTAATCGAAATCCCCAGTTGCAATTACTTGATTGGCCCGATCGAATCTCTCCATTACCACTCGGCGTTGTTCCGGAGTAAGCGGAGAGATGGTCTTCGTTATGCCACTGGTTGGCTCGTTAATTGTCATTTTGATTGCCTCAGCTCAGAAGTTCCCCAGGTAAATCCTCTATTAAGAGTCTACCCCGAAAAGATCTTTTAGTATTATCTCTATTATAGAGATTTTTTTAGCATCGCAAAAGAATTAATGACGCTAAAACAAAATTTCATTGGATTTTTGATCCTTGATTCGCTAATAGATTCGTCATTTGTTAAATTTTACTGTCTTGATCTCTCTTTTTGTGGTTAAATCAGATAAAATATGACTAACTTTCGTTGAAGGAACATGTGAAAATATTGTCGCGTAATTAAGTCTAGAGATCCATTTTTAGTCCTAGAAGAATAATTCGTTCTCAAGGAGAAATTAGCGAATAAATGAGTATAAATAGTGAAGAAATAAGTATAATAAGGTTGGAAATGAGCTTAATGAAATTGCTCAGACTAGATTCCAAGAATTGTATTTTCATCATAAAATAAAAAGTGCACCAGTTTTTTAGCGTATAGTAGCGAATTGATTTGCAACGATCGCGCCGAAGAAGGGACAGATAAACGGAAAAACTATGGAAACAAAACGTTGGTCGGTAGATGATTCAAAACCAGCAAAAGAATTGATTATGGAAGCTGCGGAATATATTAAAAAAGGAAAATTAGTAGCCTTCCCAACGGAAACGGTATATGGATTGGGAGCGAATGCCCTAGATAGTGCAGCGGTCGATCGAATCTTTGAGGCCAAGGGGAGACCAAAAAATAATCCGTTAATCGTTCATGTTCGCGATATAAAAATGGCAAAATCGTTGGTTGAAGAATGGCCAGAATCAGCGCAAAACTTGGCAGAGGAATTCTGGCCAGGTCCGCTTACTTTTGTCCTGAAAAAAGGGAAAAAGGTACCTTCTAATTTATGTGCTGGGGGAGAGACGGTTGCCATTCGAATGCCAGCCAACAAGATTGCTCAGATGTTAATAGAATTTGCGAAGGTACCGATCGCAGCTCCGAGTGCTAATCGATCAGGAAAAACATCGACGACCGATTCGATTCATGTCTTGGAACAGCTGAATGGGAAAATTGATGGGGTGATTGAAGGGGGGTTGACCAAATGCGGAATAGAATCAACGGTGATCGATCTTACTTCGCGACCGATACGACAGTTACGGCCAGGTCCGATTTCTCTAAGTCAGCTCGAGCTTGTTCTCGATGAGTCGATCGAATATCAACCTGTGGTGATTCCTAGTTCGATCAAGTCTCCAATGAAATCGCCGGGAATGTTGGAACGTCACTATCAACCCGATAAGCCGTTGCGTGTTTTTTCGACGCGAGAGGAGATGTTAGAATATTTGAAAAAATTACCGGACGGATATCGTTATGCGATTTTATCGCGGGAGGATGTTTTTAAGAATCAGAGATTGGGTGGCGAGCCTCATCTTCATATTTTGTCCGATGACCCAAAACAATTTTCGATGTTAATTTATTATCATCTTCAAATAATCGAGAAAGAAGATATACAAGAGATTGTGATGGTATTGCCGCCTGATCAGCAAAAGTGGCATGCGGTGCGTGATCGCTTGATCCGCGCATCGAGTAATTAATCTTCATAATTCTCTATTGTTTTATTATATACTTTAAATTTGCTTTATTGATTTGACCTTATTCCTTTTACTTGAAATTCTAATTGCTTCTCTTTTGCTGCTCTTTCACTTGCCCTTATTCGCCCCAATTCGGTTTGTCTTAGATACGTTAAGACTGAGAACGAAATTAACTTAGTAACGAGTGAAAACTTCTTATTCGTAGCGCGATTTATCTGAATTTTGTATCACTGGACATACAGTTCCACGAGCTTTTGACTTTCAGGTTCGTATCCGAAAAAAAATGGATAGACATATCTCCACATAGGTTGTTTATGTGAATAGCCAATATTCTATT
>JAKBAI010000037.1 GCA_021809185.1 Planctomycetota bacterium | reverse complement strand
ATAGTGATCTCTACCACCATTTTGATTGATACGAGGAGTTCTGCTAAACTCAGTATTAAACAGAACTGCCACATTACCGAGCATACCACGATCCGCTAAATCGCGGATTAGAGCACCAAAGCCTTTGTCGAGAACATCAGCTCGACCGGTGCCCGTGGTCGTATGTAAAGTAGCAAAGATATTCTGGTGATTATCCCAACCACCTAAATTGACATTGACACAGACAGCCCCAGCTTCAACTAATTTACGAGCCATGAGGCAACCACGACCAAAGTTATTAGCACCATATTCTTCTTTGAGTTTCGAAGGTTCTTTGTCCAAGCTGAACACATCTTTATTCTTGGAAACAATCAAGCCAAGAGCTTTATCATAAACTTCTGTGTGTGCTTTAACTGCATCTTTCGCGATACCTGTTTTGAAACTGGATTCTAACCCTTCAAAAATATTGGCTCGGCGGACCATTCGAGATGTAGAAATTCCTTGAGGAGGACGGATATTTTCTGGAGGTTGCCCCGGATTTTGAATTGCAAATGAAGCGAACCGCATGCCCAGGAAGCCTGGATCGCCACCACCGCCACCAACAGAAATGAAACCTGGGAGATCCCCTTCTGATTCTGCAAACTTATAAGATAACATCGCACCCATCGAAGGATACGCTATCAGAGGATTAGGGCTGTGACCAGTTTGCATGAGAACGGTGCCTCGCATGTGATCCCCTTCTGTCGTTGCCAGAGAGCGAATCAGCGAAACATGCTTCATCTGTTTGGCGAGATTGACCATCGGTTCTTTGAGCTGAATACCCGAAACACTTGTGCTGATTGCTTTGAATTGACCGTTATTGGGGTGACTTCCTAAAGGAGTAAACAAATCTAGGGTAGAAGCGCCACCACCCATGTGCAAAATAATAACCGCTTTTCGGCCTTTTTTCATTTTGCTTGTTTCTGCATGGATATTATTTAAGAATCCCATCGCAGGTGCTGCCAATGCTGCAGTTGTTGCAACATGTTTCATAAAATGACGACGATCAGTAATGCCCCACATGAAAAATCTCCTGAGTTTGTAATGATTAAAGTTTTAAGTTCAAATTTATCGATTCGATCGGAATATCAAAGTTTTTTGCTGTTATTTATTTTTGAAACTATAGATCAGTATTTTGAATAATCCCCAAAGTTCTCTTTTGAATTTATATTTTTACTTATTTGTTTTGGACGATCGATTTATTTAATTTCGAGTTACTTTTTTATAGAGTTTACATTGTAAATTTCAAATAATTCATTTTAGATAATCGGAACAAAAATGTTAATTTTGATAAGAATTAGAACCGAATGACTATTTTTCATCCGTTTTAATCTTCAAGATCAGCAATTTTCTCGCTATCCACAGTAATTAATTTTTACAACTCATTATTACTAGAGTGATTTATACTAAAGTCATTTATTTTGATTTAATGAAACTCTGAGTTAACTTTGCTTGAGTACTCAGTAAAAGTACTTACTAAAAGCATTTTCTATATCTATAGTACTCATCAAATCTGACGATAAACTATTTTCCATAGTTCCCAAACAGAAAAAAAAATGGCGACAATTTGAAAAAAGTTCTTAAAGTGGTTGTTTTCACTACTTGGACAGGGGTAGTACTTTTTCACCATCTTAAAATACCTGATAATGAGAGGAATGCCCCCGACCCTATATTCAAACGGTCGTTATTTCGTTGGGCGACGTTGACTCCAGAAAAAAAGGAACGATCAAACATATATCCGCCTGAAAGATCGATAATAGTTCGAGGACCGAGGGAAAAATACATCCCTGTTGATAATTGCTTATAAAGATAGAAGAGTTTCTGATTTATATCGGGTCGATCTGCTAAGAACCAAGCTTCTGATTTCCAATCAAAAGCGGTATAAATTCGGACTGGATCGGCTAAACGGTACATAGCACGAGCATGGACATTAAACAAAGGAATATAAGAGGCATCAAAGGTCCAATCTTCATTTGGCCTGTACCAGATAGAAAAAGGTAGACCGATATTCATGCGAAAATTATCCGTTGGGAAATATTGAAAGGCGATGCCCGGGATGGGAATGGGTATTTGCGATAATGGCGAATAACTCAGGGAGAATAGCCACCCATTGCGTTCACTCGCTGGAATACGTAAAAAGGCATTTACCATTGGATTGACTTCATTGATGGTATGGAAAGGCTGATCACTGGCCGAGCCGATTCCTAAATTTCCCCCAGCGATCCAGTCGTTTTCAAAACGGTGACTGAAGCTAGTGCCAAGATTGATATTCCACAATTCAGCAGGGAAAGAACGATTCGAATTCACCAAATACGCATTCGTATTGAAACTATCATTCCGAACACCTAGATGGAGCGACCATTGATTCGTTGTGTCTCGATAGATAGGCATTCCCAATAAAAAGTTTTGTTCCACATAACCTAAATGAGAACCGGGTTGGTTGGTGACCGCTTGGTTCGGTGCCCACGTAGCCCCGTAGGAGAACGAATAAGGGAAGTAACCAGCAGTGTTTTTCCCAAAACCGGCTCCCATCATCGGGCTAAGTCCTCCACCAGGCAAAGTTAGATAATCTAAAGGAGAGCGTGAAGGTTTGTTTCCCGGATTTCGGCTAGGAAATGGACTGGTACTATCTTCGCCATCTCTTGGACTTATTAATCCATTACCCGGAGGCTGACCATCGATCGTATAAGGAACAGTTCCTATTCCCTGAGGAGGAATCGTATTATCCAGGGTGGGGGGATGAATAATTGGTGAAGTTTGATTGTTATCGTTTTCCGATTGATTTGAGCCACCATTGCTAGGATTTAGGCCCCCACTTTGAGAGCCGAGTTGCGTAAATTTCGAAAATTGGATATTGTCCTTTTGACTAATACTGGTGGAAGTTGTTTTCCCCATTTGGTTCGATTGGGTGTTGGTGGTGCTGGACATGACTCCATTGGAGCTAGCTTGCGGGGATGTGCTAGCTTGCGGGGATGTGCTAGCTTGCGGGGATGTGCTAGCTTGCGGGGAAATCGATAGAAGGGGAGTACTTGTTGAACCGCTGGTAGGATTCTGAGATGCAACCGATGGGGGTATCGAGGTTGTTGCAGTATTGGAAGGGGGCTGGGCAAATAATCGACTTCCTTTGCCCTCTAGAAAGCAATCAATAAATAAACTGAATACTAACAATATTTCCCATTTTCCTAACTTGCTGAGTTTCACAAGTCCTCCCCAAATTCCTTTTTTCATCTCTTCAGGTGCTTTATTAGTCTAGGCTTTTTAATTTTTTATATATTCGCTATTTTTTGTCTTTTGACTAGGAAACTAATTAAAAAAACAAAAACTTATGTTCCGTTACTTCCAAGTTTCCAATTAACCCTAGACCAGATGAGTAGTTACATTAGCTGCTATAATTCTTTCCTTATTTTTAGTCTTTATTTGATAATCTCTATCTGAATTTTTCCTACGGTGATTAATCCTGAAACTTTAGTTTAGCTCAATTCACATTACCATAGATAATAAAAGGAATCAAATCCAGTCCTTGAGGTGTTCAGCAAGAATTGATATAATCATTAGAAATGAGAATTAACGGAGTGCAGTCGCAGTGAACGAAGAGTGCATTTTGAAAAATGAGAATCTCAGGAGAAGTAATTTTAATCTTTTGCGGACGAGTGTTCAATGATGAATGAATCTGACCATCTAATATAAAAGTGATCTCTATGAATGTTTTTTATACCGGCATTCGGCAACGGAACCAATCTGAAAATATTGTCGCATATGAGAAAATGAAGTAGCTGTCCATGTCTCTGGTGTTAATCTGTATTTCTGGTGGAGTTGTTGTTCGACTCTTATTATCCTTTGCAGCGTATTATCAAAAGAAAAATGCACCCATCGTCAATTGGGGGTGTCTAGAATTTTTGGATTGCACACAAAATAGATCAATTTATTTATTCCCGTTTCGTTTTCTTTCTTCAGGAAAACATTCACTTATTGTTTTGCGGATGGTAATCATCCTGGGATTAATCGTAACCTGGTTTTTGCCAATATGGCAGATTGTCTTGCTTCCGCAAAAACATCGAATCCCAAAAGATTGGTGTATTATTCTAGATGTTTCTGGGAGTATGAATGAAAGTATAAATCATGCAGATTCTGAATCTTCGTATTTTAGAGCGATTCAACAGATAAAGCAATGGATCGATGGTATACCTGATGAAGACCTGGTCCACTGTTGGTTGGTAGGGGAAAAACCGATTTGCATCTTTGTGGATGCGTATCGAAAGCGAGAGAACAAAGCAACGAATGAATCCTTAGAATCATTTCAGCAATTATTCCCAACTTATCCACACGGTAGGGCCGATTGGCCTAAGGCATTCCAAGCGATATTTTCTGATGGAACAAATACAATCGAGAACCGTAAAAGAGTAGATAATTCATTAGGAGATAACTACGCAAAAGAGATCGTGATTTTTACCGATGGGCAAAGATCGGACTGGGTTTCCGAGCAGATACAAAAACAATGGCATTTACTCCAAACTTCGTTCTCGATCGAGCAAAGAGAGGTACCGATTCAGCTTTTGGTTTATAATCCTTTGCAGCAGCGCGGAATCTTAAAAGAAGAGCCTGCTATCAAAGTAACTGAAATAAGTGCCGATCGACCACAGAGCGTTCCCAATCGGGAAATCTGTTTTCGGGTTCCGCTAAGATATCAAACTCGTCAGCAAAATGACAATACCCGATGGACCGCAAGCCGGAGTACAACATCCAAACCGTGGGCAATGACGACGTTGGTCAATCGACTTCCGATCGGTAAGCCTGTCCCTATTTCCTTGGAAAAAAGAGTCGATGAGTTTCAATCTCGATTACAATTTCAGGTTCCAGGAAATTATCTCATTTCATTTATATTAAAGAACGAAGATGGAGAAATACAATCCCAATGCCACAAGGTGTTTGAGGTGGTGCGTTCGATCAGGATTCTATATGTTCATGGTTATACGGGTAAAGCGATGATTCAGGCGCTTATGCCTTATCGCGGACGAACCGAGAGAAAACTTACAAATCGAAACAAGGGTTTATCGGATCGATCGGTGAATCCATTTACCGTCGAGGAGTTATCTGTTTCAGAGTTGGATGGCTCATTATTTCAATTTGTCGAGGAGAATCAATTAAGAACCGTGGATCTGGTAATCTTGGCGAATGTACCATCTTTGACCGCAACTCAGAACCAAGTTCTACAACAATATATTCAAAAAGGGGGCCGAGTTCTTGTTTCGCTGGGGGCCGATTGCTCTCAATCATTTTATAATCAAAAGCTTTGGCAAAATGGCAATAGCTGGTTGCCTTTACCATTACGACAGCGGCATGATCGAGAGTCAGATCCAAACAAGTGGCAACAGCAGACGTTATCGCCGGTGATGGAACCAGCAAAATCTTTATTTGTACAATCATTGCAAAGATTGCAAAACGGCGGAAACGCTCTGGTATTGGGGAATGGAAACCAGAAGCTACATTTTCCCTGGGAATTTCCTTATTTCACTCGATATTGGGAGCTGGGTGAGTTAAATGATGAAGGGTCAAAAAATAATAATCAAAAGCTTCAAATCGTCATGCGGTTTAATAATCGGCAACCGTTTCTTTGTCGAAAGCGCTTTGGGGATGGAGAGGTTCTTCTTGCTGCGGCCCCTTTACACGAAGATATCGCTTGGTCTTCTAATTTTCCAGATCTTTTAAACTATCCGATTTTTATTCAAGAATTGGTTTACTCCATTTTGAAAGATCGATCTGAGCTGCATACGCACAAGCCCGGTGAGCCGATCCGGTTTCAGCCAATCAATCCAGACCAGACTCCCATCTTTCCAATTACCATTACCACACCCAATGGCGAATCACTCGCCGAAACAGGCACTCAGTGGCCATTCGAGTATAAAAATACTTGGAAAACAGGCGTTTACGAACTAAATCATAATAAGGATCATTTAAGTTACGAGTTGGTTGAAGAACAACGTACCGAACTCGACTTGACCCCTTTAACCAATGAAGATCTTTCATTGCTCCATCAATTTTTCCCTAATCTTCAGACCATTTCGACTTTACCCTCAACTGATTCACAGCTTCGAAATTCACTTTCCCGTATAGAAATGAAAAAGTATCTTATTACCATTCTTTTGATTTTAGCCATGGTGGAAATGGCAGTTAGTATTTCGCAACGTTCTCCAAATGGTCCATTTCGAAGCGATCCATTTCAAAATCGAGCAGACCTCAAAAATTGACCCATACCGCTCGCTGATCGCCAAAGGTTTGAGAATAATCTAAAAATAAGAAATTGTTGATTGAATTCGGTGAATCAGAAATAGCGGAAATCAAAGCAAAAGAGCCATATATCGAAGGGGAGAATGACAGGACGTCGATAGAAACGGCCTTTCAGAAGTTGAAGACAAACGGAAAGTATTTTCTTTGACTTCTGCTTATCACCGATAGACGCGAAAACTAAAAAAGTTACTCGGAATTCATTATTTTATTTGATCAATTTTTGCTCGGCATAAATTTTAAGAATGTGAACTGAATCGGTTGATAAAGTTTGGTTTAATTTTTCGGTTCTCTATTAATTAATCTCAGAAAATGAATTATTTTTTTTTAAGAATTATTAAATTTTGTTTGCATCTGGCAATTAATTGTTCTAAATCAAAATATGTGGATTGTCATTCAATTCACTCACAAAGACTTTTTTCTCTTTGTGAAATACAGTTTAATCGCTGTATTTGAAGTAAAACAAGATTATCTTTTATTGGCATCATGAACCAATAAAGTATAGAGACTCACTATAATTTAGCTGATAACTATTCAAAAGATAAAAAAATTGTTTTACATTAAGATAGGGTCTTAACCGTTCCGAGGGGGGAACGGATAAGGTTGCCAGGCTGCCAAAGGGATGGACGGGACCCAAAAAGTTGTCTGGTATCCGGACCTCATTAGAGGTCCGGTTTTTTTTTGCTTTTTTTATCACAATTTTATCCCTTTCTCTTATAAATCAAAATAAATTATATTTCTTCAAAGCTAGTTCAAATTTCTATTTATTCTTGATTATTCATTCTGATAACATTTTTAACTTAGTCAGAATTTATCCGAATAAGTCTATTAAGTGGAAGAATAGAATCGTTGATAGTAGAAAACAGGACATTTTTTTCGTGAGTTGTATAAATATACCTATTGTTAAGACGAATATACCCATATAGCTTGGAAAAAGAGATTTAAGAAATCGATTAATTCAGATTGTTGGAGTAGAAGTACAATACAGATAATAGGAAAAATTGAAGATCAAATAACGAAAATAAATAACGTAGGTAGTAGAAAAGAATCATGAAGATGTCAAAAGGAATGACAACGCTAGGAGAAGAAAACTCATGTGAATTTTTTAAGGCTTGCGAGAGAGGAAAATTATCAAAATGCAAAAATTGATTTCCGGAATACATCAGTTTCAACAAAAATCATTTCGCCCGTTACAGGGATTATTTGAAGAGTTGGCGGATCGGCAAAATCCCGAAACATTATTTATCACCTGTTCGGATTCACGAATTGATCCGAATTTGCTGACACGATCCAAACCAGGGGATTTGTTTATTCTGCGCAATGCCGGTAATCTGATTCCCCCTCATGGAGCGAATGGGGGTGGAGAAGCCGCAACGATTGAATTCGCCGTAACCGCTTTGGGAGTTAAAGATATTATTGTTTGCGGGCATTCGAATTGTGGCGCAATGCGAGCGATTTTGGATCCCAGTAAAATTACCAATCTTCCCGCAATGAGTTCCTGGTTACAACATGCAGAAAGCACCAAGCGAATTATTCTAGATAACTACCAGGATTTGCAATCGGAAGCCCTTTTGTGGGCGACCATCGAAGAGAATGTGCTGGTGCAGCTCGAACATTTACGCACTTTGCCTTCGGTTGCTTCGCGATTAGTGCGAGGGAATTTGCATCTTCATGGCTGGGTCTATAAAATCGAAACGGGAGAAGTTTTTGCCTACGATGCACACGAAGGGCAATATATTACATTGACCGAATACCAATTTCCGCCAACAGAGTCCGCTGTTCGCCATCGGACCTCTTCCGCAATTTAATAGGCATGATTATCCATTACGGGGAAATAGCAGGGGATTTTGCTATCAATCATCCCAGATGAAAGTAGAAGATCGATTTTCTATATGAATTTAATTCATCCAAGCAGATTTTGGCGAGAAGCGATAGCGATACGCGGTTCCGTTTTGCCGATGGTGTTGCCATATGTGGTTATTTTCGGGGTAATTGCGACGATTCTTCGTGAGATTTCTCGCTATCTAGAATCTGAACATCAAATCAAGATTTCATTAGAAGTAACCCTCTATGAGATTATTGGAGCGGCACTCGGTTTTATTTTAGTACTTAGAACGAATGCAGGGTACGATCGTTGGTACGAAGGGCGAAAACTGTGGGGTGGGATTGTTAATCAATGCCGGAATCTGGGTATGAACTGCCTCGCTTATGCGGGGAAAGATCCAAACTGGCAACGCGACTTTATGAAATTGGTGACATTGTTCCCTTTCACCGTTCGAAATTTGCTTCGTGGTCAGCTGATTCCTGAAGAAGCAGAAAAAATCCTTGGACAAGAAGATCTTTTGAGTTTGAAACAGTTCCCACATCCCCCATCGTTTGTTTTAATGAAGCTAGCAAAACTGTTAATGAAAGCCAAGGAAAATGGGGTGATAGACGATTTTGCATTTCTGAATCTCGATCAAGAACGAGCGCGATTAATGGATCATCTCGGTGCTTGTGAAAGAATCCTTAAAACCCCCTTACCTTTGATCTATTCAATTGAAATTCGTCGATCGATTGCCTTATTCTTGTTTATCCTGCCGTTAGCGTTATTGCACCGCTTGGAAAACGATTGGCAAACAGCTTTTCTTACGATGATGGTTGCCTATGTTTTATTTACTTTGGAGATTATCGGAATTCAGTTACAGAACCCGTTCGCAGCGGAGCATCTTTCCGCTCTCCCGCTCGATGATATTTGCAAGAACATCGAGCGACAATTGACGGGGGCGATGCCCAGCGAAAATAAAACATGATATACTGAAAAACACCAATAACCATAACTGGTATTATGCTTTAATTAGCTCTTTCTGAGCTACCATCGTTAGCATTGTGGATATTAGAAAAGGATTATTTTTTCGTTTTGTTTTTGTAATTATTGGCCACTTCTTCTGTTTGTTTCAATACTCGTAATAGATTGCCTCCCAGAATTTTGATGATCTGCTTTTCGTTATAGCCGCGATCGAGCAATATCTGAGTAATTCGCGGAAAAGCGGCAACATCTTCGAGCTGATCTGGAACAGAATCGATCCCATCAAAATCAGATCCGAGGCCAACATGATCAATACCTGCTATCTTAATAATATGCTCGATATGATCCACCACTTGATAAATGGTTCCGCGGGGGATCGGATGATCTTTTTGCCATTGTTTCAAAGCGACTTCGAATTCTTGACGGATTGGATATTTTTTTTCTAGTTCTCTTACCGATTCAAAATATGTTTTCCGCATACGAACCGCTTCAGGAACAATAAACCCAGAATAAAAGTTTACCATGACCACCCCGCCATTTTTAGCGGTTAACTTCAGAATTTCATCCGGAACATTCCGCGGATGATCGGCCAATGCGAATGCGGAAGAATGCGAAAAGATCACGGGAGCTTTGCTAATTCGCAGCGCGTGTTTCATGGTTTCAGCGGAAACATGAGACAAATCGACGAGCATCCCGATTTGATTCATTTGCTGAACTACTTGTTCACCGAATGGGGATAAGCCATGGCTTTTAGGTTTATCTGTGGCCGAATCGGCCCAGTCTAAAGTTTCGCTGTGAGTGAGAGTCATATAACGAACGCCGAGCTGATAATAAATGCGAAGAACCCCGAGCGAATCATCGATCGAATGCCCCCCTTCTACACCTATGAGAGAGGCTATTTTGCCTTGCTGATGAATGCGGATAATATCATCCGAACTGTAAGCTAGTTCAAATGCTTCGGGATAATCTTTGACCATCCTTTGAATTAAATCGATCTGTTCCAAGGTAAGTTTTATTGCCGTTTTTTTCTGCCTGGAATCGGCAGGGACATAGGCTGACCAAAATTGAGCGCCCATACCGCCTTGACGCAACCTCGGAATATCGGTATGCAGTTTGGGTTCTCCTCGCCGGATATCGATTTTTTGAAAGGAAAAATCATTACGTTCACGAAATTGCCATGGTAAGTCGTTATGACCATCGATCAAAATTGCTTTCTTATGAATAGCCAATGCTTTTTCGCTCACAATCACTTTCCCGGAAGACTTCGGGGGAATCGATGATGGTTCCTTGGAGGAATCTGGATTAAAAGGGGGTTTTGTAGCGATCGTGCTATGATGATGAATCTCTTTTTGATCTCGGCTCGATTTCATCGGAGAGGAAATGGTCTTTTCTGTGGCGGGGATGGTAGCTAAACTGAGGGCAAACAGAAGAGTTAATCCGCACGTGAACTGCAATACATTATTTATTTTCATAACGGTTTCCTGTAAAAAAATAAGAGATACTTCATCAGAGTATCGTTTCCGAATATTTTGTCCGTACCACGAGAAAAAATCTCATGACCAATGCTATAAAAATTGCTGGATTTCAGATCGATTGTGCTTTCGCAGATTCTGACAAGAATGTCAAAGCTTTTGCCGAAATGGTTCCGCAAGCGATCGCTCAAAATGCCAAACTTCTGATTTTACCTGAGTGTTATTTATCTGGATATGCTTTTGCCAATCGGCACGAAGCCTATTCGATTGCTGAAACGGTGCCAGGGCCATCGGTGGATAAATTGATTGCGATTTGTCAGCAATCGAACTGTTATGTGGTTACGGGTATGTTGGAAAAGACCCATGCAGGTGAGCTGTTCAATTCCGCGGTATTGTTAGGGCCGAACGGTATAATCGGCAAATATCGAAAAATGCACATCCCATTTATGGGGGCCGATCGGTTTGTTACTCCAGGCAATATCCCTTATGAAGTTTATGAGATCGAAGGGATCAAAGTCGGTATCAATATCTGTTTTGATGGAAGTTTTCCGGAAGGAAGTCGAGTCCTAGCGCTTATGGGGGCCGATTTGATTCTTTTGCCAACCAATTGGCCAATG
Organism: Planctomycetota bacterium; assembly: GCA_021809185.1. Lineage (GTDB taxonomy): Bacteria > Planctomycetota > Planctomycetia > Gemmatales > Gemmataceae > JAKBAI01. The sequence continues at coordinate 17,494 of JAKBAI010000037.1, read as the reverse complement.
GGGGCTAAGCCGTTTGTGCTTCCTTTAACAATTGCTCGCGCGATTGAAAACCATGTTTACTATGCCGCAATTAATCGGATTGGCCAAGAGAATGGTGTTCGTTACATCGGTCAAAGTCGGATTCTAGATTACAATGGCCAAGTGATGAGCGAGGCCGATGAGGAAGAGAAAATTCTCTATGCAACCCTTTATCCAGAAAAATCACGCCAGAAACGAATAGTTATCGTTCCAGGTGAATATGAGGTGGATCGCATTCATATGAGGCGGCCAGAAATGTATTCCGAACTGGTAAAAACAATAAAAAAGTAAAAGTTTCGGAACGAATTTTGTAAATAATGCGTCACAAAATTTGAGGTGAACTTTGAGGAGTTTACTTGCATTTGAGTATAAGTTAGCTGATTGCATTTATATGGAATTAGCTAAATTGTTTTGAGAATCACAAAACTAGAGAGCCTATTTGCATTCTGGAAAGATAAAATCTTAACAGGAATATGCAGATTCTAGTTATTTTGAATTTCAAAACAATTAAACATCGCAGTTTAACTTAGAAATAGTGCATGTGTTTTGAATTGTTATTATTATTTTATAATGATTTCGCAGTCATTTAAAAGAGGTGAGGGCACGAGATTCAGATAGGGACTCGCAACCTATCCATTCTCGTGCCCGTGAGGTAGGGAAAGTCTGATGAGTGAGGTATCCATCAGTCTTTTTAGATTCGGGACTCGCAAACCGAATCTAAATTATAATAATGCAGTTGTTGTGCCAATTAGATTGTATTTGTTATCTTGGAATCTAACTTAGTCGTAAGTTATTGATTTATAAGTACTTAGGTAAATAAGATTCTTTTGTTTTTCTCATCGATCAAAATGTAGCAAAATGAAACAGGTCAAAAGTGTATAATTTTGCTACATTTCCATGTAGCAAAATTGCTGTCCTGATCTGCCTATTCAAAAATTTGTATTCTTGTCTTGAGATATTTTTATTCTATTGCATTGAATTCGATTGTCTGATTCGAAGATCTACTCTGTTAGTTGATTAATAATTTCGGTAGGAGGTTCGGTCCCTTCGGTAGTTTCTGCAATATCTTTTGCCCGAAGCCGTAGACTTTCATCTTTTACTTGCCCGCGTAAATATATCTTGTCGTTTTCCTGAACGATCTCGATCTGCAAAGGGGATAGCAGACGGTCTAAGGTAAAACGAGTCTTTATTCTCGATACTAAATCATGAGAATTTGAAGAACTCAGTAATGGATCGAATGGAGTCTTCGTTGGTAAAAATGGGTTTATCCTCTTACCCACTATCCCCGTTATTTTCCCGAGATGATCCGCATCTGCTCGATTACAACCATTGACTAATGCAAAAAGCATCAAAGCAAAAAATCGTAATAATTGTAATAAATGGTGATTTTGCATCAAAATCTCTTTATAAATAACCAATCCTGGTTCATTCCCACTTTTAAGGGCGACCCTCTTTTAAGCCTGATATATAAAGAGGTCAATTCCAAATTGCAGGCAAGGCTATTGAAACGGGGTGGAATTGGTTGGAGATTGGCTTGGTTCTCGAGGAAAGATTCCAATTTTTAGATTCAAATATTAATTCATATGTTGGATTGAATGTCCCAAGAGACTGACATTGGGTTGGATTGAGATTTTTGCACCATGATAACAGATTCACGATCCGCTCGCTCAAATTTTTAAGAGAGGCAGCGTTGGAAATGGAATGACAAACAGGAATCGTGTAGGTTTTTAATCAACCGAGTTTGAAATAAGTGCATCTATAATATATAAAACACTAATTCAAACCATCAAAATATTTTGAAATTGGAGCATAAATTCAACAATGAGTTCGACGAAAAATGAAACAGAAGAAAAGGGTTCAAAATTTCGAAAAAGGGTTCTCAGTGGGGTTCAACCTTCAGGGAAACTGCATTTAGGAAATTATTTTGGAGCCATTCGTCAACACATTGCCTTACAAGATGAAGGGGAATGTTTTTACTTTATTGCCGATTATCACTCGATGACCACCATTTCAGATGGGAAGACCCGGCGCGAAAATACGAACGATGTTGCATTAGACTATCTCGCCCTTGGGCTTGATCCAGCTAAAGCCGCATTTTTTCGGCAATCCGATGTGCCCGAAGTATGTGAGCTGTCATGGATTTTTGCTTGTATGACGAATATGGGATTAATAGAACGAGCGGTTTCTTACAAAGATAAAGTGGCTCGAGGGTTGGTGCCGAATGTCGGTCTTTTTACGTATCCCATTCTAATGACTGCTGATATTCTTATTTATCGTTCAACTTTGGTTCCTGTTGGGGAAGATCAGATTCACAATATCGAAATCACACGGGATATTGCACAGCGATTTAATCATGCAGTAGGTGAGGAGGTCTTTCCAATGCCGAATTATCGACTGGATCAGGTCGCGAAAGTACCAGGGCTGGATGGGCAAAAGATGAGTAAATCGTATGGGAACACGATCGATTTATTTGCGGAAGGCAGTGCGTTGAAAAAAACGGTAATGAGTATTGTCACCGACTCAACCCCATTGGAATCTCCCAAAGACCCGGCGAGATGCAATGTTTTCGCGCTATATCAACTATTTGCAAGTCCTGAAGAACAGGAAGAAATGGCAAATGCCTATCGACAGGGGGGATTCGGATACGGTGAGGCAAAGAAACGACTTTTGCAGAAAATAAACGACTATTTCGGCCCATTTCGGGAGAAACGGCGTCAGCTCGTCGCGCAAAAAGATTTTGTCGAGGATGTTTTGCGGGAAGGGGCTAGAGTTGCAAGAAACGAAGCTCGGAAAACAATCGACGTGGTTCGAGAGCTTACAGGGTTGGGCAGAATGTAAAAAGAATCGATCAATTGCTCCTAAAACTCAGTTGATTCGGGAAAATCGTCAGAGCAAAAATCGATTTGGCAATTAAAATAAAGTTAAATTACTTTTTTATTTCGAGGCAAAATCGTTTCATGCTAAAATAGAAATCAAGATTGAACGAATACTCCCTTAGTTGTTTCCCTAGTAAAGGTATTCGGTTCCCTTGTAGAGGTATTCGGGGGTATAACTTCAGAAGTTGTTGATCACGAGGATTGGAGTAAACTGTGCGTATTATCGATTGTCCCAAATGCAAACAGAAATTACGATTGAATCTAACAGAATCGCAAAGGATTAAATGCCCCGCTTGTTTCGTTATATTCACGATAACGGTTAAAAACAATAACAAATCGGGGGATTCCACTCTCGCATCTGCAACGCCCCAGCGCCCGGAGGGATCATTGAGACGTGGCCCATTAATTCCCGCAAAACCTCAATCACCCGATCCTACTCTTTCCAAATCTCCAATATCCCCCGTAGCAGATTCTCGAAAATCTACTTCTCAAAACTCTACTCCACAAAACTCTTCTACTCTAGGTGGCGATTCTACTTTGCATCAGAAACTAAAAGAAGATGCGAAGAGTTTGCCTAAGGGAGAGACTAACTCGCCGCCCCCGATTCCAGTTATTCCTTCTCCTTTTTGGAGTAATTTGGATACTGGTTCTGATCAGCCAATGGAACCAACCTCGAGAGCTATACCTTCAGATCTATCAAAACAAACCCAGAAATCGACTCAGAATTTAAATCCAAAAATCTCTCAAAACCAACCACTTGTACAAAACCAATCATCGAGTGATATTCCTGGTAAAAAGGAAACTTATCTTGCCAGTCCGCATGTTAGTGAAGAAATGTTGTTTATTGATGCAAATATGCAGTACCCGTCTTCCTCTCTCCAAGATTTGGAAAACCACTCTAATAGGGACGTCGAAGATTTCGAACTCTCTACCCTTCCGAATGTCTCTGCAAATGTAGGGAATAGTATACTTGCGAATAGTTCGGAAGCGAATAATAAAAGTGAGAAACAATTAGATCATTCAAAAGGACTGGAAGTTGAATCCAGAAAAAACGAGATAGCTTTTCCTGGAGGATCAATCGCTTCAAGAACTGCCGAACCATTACAAGCGTCGAATAAGACTTCAGAGATGCGGGCACCTGGTTCTGACAATAAGCTAGTGAACGATATCCCCTTGAAATCTACGATCCCATCAACAGATTTTGTGGTAGATAATGCAATCATTCTCGACTTTGAGCCTTCAGCTATTCCCGGTGGACTGATCGTCGATTCACGAGAGGTTTCTATTTCGCAATCCCAACAGAGAAGCGAGGTTGTCCCTAACCCGATGCTTGCAGGTTCACCGGAGCCAACTATTCTTAACAAGGATCAGGACGTTTTTTTACCGGATCTGATTTCTCTAGATGAGATTACTCCGACTTATCCCATAACCCCTACTAAATCTGAAGTTCATAATAATCCCCCATCGAAAGTTGTACCTAAGATAGGGATGGAAGAGGTCGAAGAGGTGGAAGATGAAGGGTTTGAAGTAGTTGACGAAGAAGTAGAGAGTGTACCCGCAAAACGAATAAAACTGAAGCCGATTTTTGGAAACAGATCGTTAGAAAAATTATTGAGTGACTTTCAAAACCGAGGAAGTCGAGTTTTTGAATCTTCAACGAATGATCGGTCACGAGACAGTGGCCGGGGCAATCGCTCATCTGAACGAGATGATCGAGACAGAGATAATTCCAGAGATCGGTCAAGAGATAGTGGTCGAGGCGGTCGTTCGCCTGAACGTGATGATCGAGAAAGAGATGATCCTCGAGATCGGTCGAGAGATGGTGATCGGGTCGGTCGATCATCTCAAAGAGGTGATCGAGAAAGAGAAGATCCTAGAGATCGGTCAAGAGATAGTGGTCGAGGCGGTCGTTCGCCTGAACGAGATGAACGCACAAGAGATAATTCCAGAGATCGCTCGAGAGATAGTGGCCGAGGAAATCGTTCATCTCAACGAGAGGATCGAGACAGAGATGAAGACCCAGACCAAGAGCAAAATAAAAATCAAATTAGGAATGGGGGTGAGGGGAATCTTAGAAGTGAAAACCAAAAAAAAATTCAGAAAGAAGAAGAAAGGCGAACTCCAACGAGTAAAGTTTCCCAAACTAATCAGTATCGAGATGAGTTTGATGACGATCCTAAAGAAGATGATAACCGACTTCAAACCAAAAATCGGAATCAGGTTGTAGAATCAAATGATTCCAAATCAAATCCGATAACTTATCTCCGTTGGTAAGAACAGAAAGTAGAAAATAATAGGGCAGCTCGCTAAACAAAAGAATCCCGCAATAAAAAAGAGAGCGAGAGAAGTGCAATTAAAGAAGTTCAGCGAAACAGATTTACAAGTTGACGAGAAGCGGAAGCACCAAATCAGGTTTGAACCCGAAATAGAATCCCTGAAGGGATTCCAATCATGGTGGACCGAAACAACTCCGCTCAGAGTTATGGAGTAAGCCAATCCGCTGGTGTTGAGAATTAGATTACTTGCTCATCGAGGAGTCGATTCAGAAGATGGCTATAAGATTTAAAGAGGGGGTTGACCGTTAGATAGTCAACCCCCTCTTTTATTGATATTTGCGATTGTCGGATAAATGGCAGATTATCGCGAACTTATTTTGAAGGGATGATCACGCAGCGGAACGTTGATTGGAATGTGGCTTTGTGCCGAGCTGAAGCAATTGCTGCATAATCGCATTGGCAGCTCGATCGCAGGCGCCAGGAATGGCAACTTGACTTCGTACCTTTTCGAGCTTTTGTTTCAGCTCACTTATTTTTTCTGGTTCATTTAACCAGATCATTGCTTTAGCGGCCATAGCTTTTGATGGGTTGTGATCCGTAAGAAACTCCGGATATAATTCTTCGTTGGCGAGCAGATTGACTAGTGTAATATAGCGGCATTTCATGAAAAACCGCCCGACTCGTAAAGAAACCCAATTGAGCTGATACAAAATAATTGCGGGGGTTAAACGGTACATCAATTCTAAACTCACCGACCCGGAAACACTCAAACAGAATCGTGTATTCGAGATAATTTCCGGGGTCTTTTTTAAATATACTTTAACCGGTAAATCGCGCTTGGCAATCATCTGATTAGCAATATCGGCTTGGATTTGATTATAGGAAGCCACGGCAAATGTAACTTCCGGGTGTTGTTGGTGAATGATGGTAGCAGTATCCAAAAGCGAAGACAAATTCTTGGTAACTTCCTGTTTTCGAGAACCGGGTAAAATGCCAATGACGGGGTTTGTAGATTGCAGCACATTTTGGACAAAGGTATTATCGATATTTTGGTGGGGTAATTCATCGAAAAATGGGTGACCAACGTAGGTGCAAGAGACACCCCGTTTTTGATACCATTCCGCTTCAAATGGCAAGGAGCATAAAATATGAGTCACCCATTTTTGCATCTTTTTTACACGCCAACCTGCCCAGGCCCACAGTTGCGGAGGGACAAAGTAATAGACGGGAATACCTGCTGCTGATGCGCGTTTAGCTAGAGCGAAATGGAATCCAGGGTAATCGATGAGAATTACAGCATCCGGTTTTTCCGTTTGAAAATATTTTTTGGCTTTGTTTAATAGCCCGATAAAAGTGAAAATGTTTAAGAATACTCGTAAAAACCACATCACTGCTAGTTGGGTGAGTGGATAGATGAGTTGGCACCCAGCAGATTGCATCTTCTCCCCGCCGAAGCCTATAAACTCGATTGAGCTATCGATCTGCTTCAACGACCGGATCAAATTGGCTCCATGCAAATCTCCACTTGGCTCTCCTGCACTTATAAATATCTTCACTTCGGGATCCTTTCCTTCGTTCGATTACTTAAAATCGATTACTTAAAATCGATTACGCAGTACTTTGATTTTTCCTGATTTTAGGGGTTCGAATTCTCGACTTATCGTGATTTCGATTAATTTTTTATTCTTGTTATTCCAAAGTAAGAATTGATTATCGCATAAATCCAACTTTTTCAAAATAGGTATTTTGCATATTCATCGATATTTGATTGTTATTTATCTATAACTATTTCAAAATATGAGATCAATGAATCGGATTAGGAATTAATTGTTGGTCCATGTATAGAGAATTAAGTAGCTCAAACTAAAAATCTTATATGAGAACTGAGTCGTAACCCTGTACCAATCGAAGTTAATAGAGTTAAGGAATAGCGGCCTTGGTAAATTGGGTAAAATAGCGAAATCTAAAAAGGGTGCATGGTTTGATTTCACATCAAACTAAGAATAAAGATGGGCGAGAATCTCTATTCAAGGTTCTAATTTCGATCAAGAACTTCGAAAAATCTAGAATGTAGTAAAATAAAAAGAATCCAAAAAGGTTTACTTTAGCCTTTAAGTTACTTTAGCCTTTAAGTTACTTTAGCCTTTAAGTTACTTAGCCCTTAGGCGGGATTCCACTAGCAGCGCCGCGATTGATACCAGCTCCGGTGGGCATTGCGCCAGGCTTTTCAACTTTTCGATAGCCTAAGGAATGCAATACCTCTAAAACTTCGCTCAGGGTAGGATATGGACGTCTATTTTCGCGTTTATAACGATCCATTGCTTTCATAAAATCGGTCTCATCCTGAGTATAATCCCGTTCGCAAGTAGTTGGATCAATAAGACGTCTACGTTCACTTGTTCGCCTTTTTTCTGCTGCACTTGCTGCCCGCCGACGATCAACTGCAACGGGAATATTTCGAGTTCGTCTTTCTTTGGTCACTTCTTTGGTTACTTCTTTAGATACTTCTTTATTTGCTTCTTTAGTAGTGTCTTTTGTTACTTCTCTAGATTGATCTTTTGCCGAATTCTTATTGCCATTTTCTTCGGCTTCCCTGTTACGAGATACTTCGCTATTTCCTGAGTTAGCTAACATAATTCATTCTTTCTAAGCAATTAAAAATTGGTTGTCTTTTAAAGGGTTAAAATAATGTTGAATTATAGAATTCCTACCAAATAACATTTCATCTTAAACCACTAAAACTACCTAGCTTTAATAACCACACTCAAAGCGGACTTTCCCATTCTTTGTTCCAATTTTGGTATTGTTTAAGAGTAAGCCCATAAAGTTCCGTAGTCAAGCGTAATCCGTATTAAACTTGAATAAAAATCGAAAATTTCCAAAAAAGTTTCTGGACAAATTAGAAAATATTCCGGTCAGGTAAAAAATCAGGACTTTTCATTTTCATCTATCTCATAAATTCGTATTCAGATTTAGATTGATTTAATATTCAAATAAATTAAGATAGTAATACAATCATCATTTCATATAGAAGCGATATTCTAAAACGAAATAAAACGGAGATAAATAGTCGGAAACTTGTAGATTGATTTGCAGGAAGAAACAAAGCAACTTGAAATTAGTTCAAATTAATTTCTTAAATTTGAGAAATGAAAAGAAATTCGAATAATAATAAATAGTTAACGGCATTTGATTCGAATTCATGCGGATAATTGGTTCTCAATACCGAAGAATATTAAGGCTACCGAAAAAAGAGAACTTGAAGATTCGAAATTGATTCTATATATAAAAGAAAAAACATTAATTTTAATTGGATTAAGTTAGAGGTGAATAGCAAAAATAGTCATATGTTTTGGCAACACATTAATCTAATCCATGTATTTACTTTCTATTTAGCAGCCATTTTTTTGTTAAGTACCTATCGGCGTTTATCACAATATCAGGGTGTTGTTCAGCTCGCGGTGCAATTTCCGAACCGGTGGCCGAAGGTAATGAAACAGATGCAAGATCATCGTACGATTTTTTATACCTGGACGATCCTGCGGCCAGCAGCAATCGCTATCAGTCTGATGCTCATTCAATGGGTTTGTTCCAAACTAATTTGGCCAACGGCAACGGTTTACGTGGAAGATCTGTATCACGAATGGTGGATGATCCCATTTTTGAGTATCTTTGCAATCGGGATGGTTCTGGTAGATAGTTGGGGCATCCTCTATGTAGGGAAATTGGATCGGGTCGAAACCGAGCGTTATCTAGATGAAGCAGAACACTGGTTGACGTCCTGGAAGACGCCATTGCTCAATACGATCTCTTTCGGATATATCAATCCCCGTTCCATTGTCGATAAAGAGGTTAAAAATGCAATGATCCAGGGGCACGATCTGATCCGCCAATCGTTATGGTGGATGGCGATGCAGTACGGTTGGCGACTGCTGTTTGGTCTGACATTGTGGACAACCTGGGCCATTTTACCCGATTGATTAATCGGATGTTCTTGATCGGTTTCTATTCTTGATTTTTAGCTACACAAACAGCACAGAGATTGGCGCAACGGATGGGGGAGAGTCTGTTAGACCACTTATATATTTTAGTGAAGGGGATTGCAGATTAACCACATGGGGAGATCTGTCGGACGATTTATCTCTGTGATCTCTGCCGCTAAATCATTTTGATTCTCCGCTATGGAGATCTCAGAGATTATCATTTTCGATGAGTGATTTTGCTTTAATTCGATGGGCTTTTACCTAAAAACCACTCCATCATTTGATAGCCATGGGGAAAGCAGATTGGGCTTTTTAAGGCGTTATATTCGTCATAATGTTCGCAATCGGCAACTAGCCGAGTAGGTAGATAGGAGCCTGCACAAGCAAAGGGGACCATCCCCCGTGAGTGAGCGCGAGTTGCCAGAGAAGTACAATGATCTGGGCAAATCATAATCCGGAATTCCCCAAAGGTTTTAAGTGCTTCGTAAATCGGTCCAACGATATGGGAGTCGATTTCTTGAATGGCACGAATTTTTTCGTGCCGTGAACCTTCGTGAGATGCCTCATCCGGGGCCTCGATGTGAACGCAAACAAGATCGTGTGATTTGAGTGCTTCAATAGCGGTGAGGCCTTTGTTGACATAATTAGTATCTAGATAGCCAGTGGCTCCAGGAGAATCGATTCGTTGCCAGCCGATGAGCATACCAGTCCCACGAACCAGATCGACTGCACTGATAATGGCTCCCCGAGTCCCTTTATAACGCTCTGCAAAAGGCTCGACCTGTGCCGATTTACCCAGACCCCACAACCAGACTTGCGTTGCTGGTTTATCGCCGCGCATCTTTCGAGCAGTATTTACGGGGTGTGTGGCAAAGAGATCCTGGCTATGCTTCATGAGATCTTGTAATAAATCACTCCCCGGTCCTTGTGGTAGATGGGGGGTAACTAGTTGATCCGGAATATCGTGAGGGGGTTGGGTCCGAGTGTCAGCAGAGAACGGAGCCGTTTCGGACTGTGAGCGATAGATCAATAAATTGCGATATTGAACTCCCGGAACGAATTCTAATACCCCTTCGTATCGATTTTTGCATTCCAGCTTCCCTTTGCTGATTTCACCCCCAAAATGTTCTTGCATCGAGCGGATTAATTTTCCACCATCTTCACTAGAAATATGACCAGAGGTGAAGTCAGCCATTTTGCTATCGTGCAGATAGACTAAATTGCAACGAATTGCCCAATCAAAAGGCCCGAGTTTTACCCCCATAGCCACCGCTTCCAACGGAGCTCGACCGGTATAGTATTTCAACGGATCGTAGCCAAACAGACTTAGAGTAGCTACATCGCTGGCAGGTTGCAAGCTGGGAGGGACGTTGTCGGTTCGACCGATTAAGCCGGCTCGGATTATCCGATCGATATTCGGTGTTTTGGCCTCTTCTAAAGCGGTTTTCGTTCTTGCTTTACTTGAAGTTCCAGGTGAATTTGCGGCATTTTCGTTGCTAATTGGATCCGCAGCACCATCAGGTATTATAATTACGTATTTCATTTTGTTTTCTCTTTGCATCCATTCGGATTATGGATTGCCCATGATTTTTGATCAGTGATCTCTTTTGGTAATCAAACTTTTCTTTCCAACATCAAACAACTAGTTTCTAGAGACCTATGTAAGCATCCTTTCTTTTTTATTGACTGGGGATAGCGAAGAGAAGTGGGATCGATCGAGAATAAATTACTTCGGATACATTTAAAGGAGCAAGAAAATTCGAGTAGGAACTCTTAGGGAAATTGCCTGGGTTAGCTCAAAATCGATACGATCAATCTCATGTGCAATTTGGGTTCACTCGGAAAGAAATCTCGCTAATATGATTGACTGTTACTCCTATCAATTGATATATACCTGTTTTAGACAGATATAGTTACGCGGCGATTCGAATCGTGCTTTGGCAAATTTAGACAAAGTTGTCCGCCCTATGGAATCAACGAAGATAGTCTAGCACTCATCTGGGGATGAGTGCTCTCAAGGGCAGATAAGACGAACTGAATTAGCGGAGAAATTATTATCTATTTTGAGATTTGACGTTTGGGAAAAAACCTCTTGTGGTTTGTTCTGCCAGTGGGATTACCGTTCGCTTACTTGGGGAAGAATCGTCGTCGTTTGCAAATTGATAATCGGTCCCTTTATTGAAGGAGCCAACCATGAGAATAATTAATTGTTGGTGAGATTCAAGTTCGTTTTCTTTGACAAAGAAGGTATTGCCCAAACTGGATTTTTCACTGGCATAAGTCCCGATCACTAGATAATCTCCCCGCGATAGAGTAACTTTCCATGCCAATTGATTCAATTTTTCTATATTTCGATCTCGAAAGAGATGATTCGTGCCAACATTGAGCCAATTCTTTTTTTCTTCATGTTGAAGTTCGGGGACAATCTCGAGCTGAATCTGGCCGTTTTCCTTCGTTTTGGGGCGAAGGGATAGACTGCATTGAGCTTTTTCCAGTGCAATCATGGTTTGAGATTGCGCTTCACCCGGTTTTTTAACGATAACCGATCCCGAAGGGATTGGGTCGCCAATGTCAATCGATCGCCATTGATTGGCGATTAGATTGCGAAAACGCCGACCTTTGGGATGATGAGGTGCAGCAATCAGATCTTGAACAGTGGAAGGGACATTCCCACTGATAAGCCCAATGCGAAACCCATTTTCTTCCATGGCGGGGCGCTGTTCAGTTGGGACGACCATTTCGTCCAGTTCATTCCAAATTAATTGATCCATCGTCGGATCGCCCAAAGGACGATCTACGATGATATATTGCATATAGATAGCATCTTTTCCCAGATCCTGCTGAGACCATTTCCAAGGATTCAAGGAAATCTCGGAGCGGTGCAAACATCCTATGTTTATCACCGCCAACAATAATACCAAAAGTATGACCCGAAGGTACCGCATATCGGACATCCTGCACCGTTTTCGATACCATAAACTCTAGTTAACGCTATAACTAACTGTGGATGACTGGTCAAGATTTAAAATGTCAGATTTTATTTTGGCTGAGAATGCCAAATGGGTTTGGAAATGGATTTCCTAAAATTCTATGGCATGGGGAAAATAAACAAACTAAAGAGGACTAAATTCGATGGATGCAATCCTGCAAGATCTTTTTTCGTTAACGGGTCGTGTAGCCCTGATAACTGGGGGAAACAAGGGGCTTGGCAAAGCAATGGCACTTGGGTTCGCTAGGGCAGGAGGGGAAATCGCCCTTGCTGGGAGAAACCCCGAAGAGTTAAAACAGACCGCGGAAGAAATTCAGTCTTTAACTAAGAAACCGGTTTCGATTTTCTTGGCAGATATGGGCAATCGAGAAGAGGTGAATCGTCTTGGGCAAGAGGTTCTTAAGAAAATGGGAAAAGTCGATATTTTAATCAATAATGCCGGGGTTAATATTCCGCAGGCGATCGATCAGATTGTGGATGATTCCTGGGATCTTGTTCTGGAAGTGAATCTCTCTGCCTGTATGGCATTGTGCCGCGCGGTGGTACCAACGATGAAGCAGAATCGGTGGGGACGGATCATCCATATTTCTTCTATATTTGGGTTCGTTTCTAAAGAGAAGCGAAATGCATATTCGGCGACAAAATCGGCATTAATTGGCTTGACTCATGCCAGTGCACTGGACCTAGCCGACTTTGGAATCACTGTCAATTGTCTGGCACCGGGACCGTTTCTGACCGATATGCCGGGTAAAATATTATCGGCACAAGAAAAAGCAGAATTTGCTCGAACAACCGCCATGAACCGATGGGCTAACCCTGAAGAATTGGTGGGGCCAGCGTTAATGCTTGCTTCCGAAGCGGGGAGCTATATTACTGGTCAGGTACTGGTAGTCGATGGAGGCTATCTCTGTCGCTAGTTTGAGAATGAAAGAGCAGAAAATAGAAGGAGGATAGCACATTTTGTCGATGGAGCAAATCTCTTCGATTTGATGGGGGATCTGGTTCTAAGAACAGTATTCAACGAATGGTAGAGTTTTCTATGCCAAGGAATTTTTAGAAAAGATTGGCCCACCTCTTTAAGTTTTCGGTGCAACTTTCTAAGATATGGGAACCTTCCTGAATGGCAATTTATCTAAAAGTGACTAGATTTTTGATTAAACTTTTATGAGAAACAGAGAAAATTGAACAGAGAGAATTGAAACAGAGAGAATTGAAACAGAGAGAATTGAAACAGAGAGAATTGAAACAGAGAGAATTCAATAAAAATAGAAGATTAAAGTTGTTAATCAAGAATTTAAATACATAACGAATGGGCTAATTTTATTCAAAATGAAACCTAGATTCTTACCCTGAAAGTATTTTGAATTGTTTATATATCCTAGTTTGATCACGCAAAACATTCGAATTCTGCCGTTTCCGGATTTGGAAGAATTGAAACGGGATCTACGGGAAACTACAAGAATCTATGAGAATAATAATGTAGGCAGTTGCTGGACAAAATCAGAAGTATTCAGCTTAAGAGTCTAAAGGAATTGTGATTAAACGTAACCAAATATAGAATTAATTCTACTAGTAAGTTTCAACTATAAGTTTCAACTATAAGTTTCAACTATTGGAGGTAAATGCAGAATCATGTCAGAAGCCATTATCAGCAGTTCGGATCAGGAGATGCTTGCCAAATTACGAGAAGCCCACAAAAAGCTTTTGGGGGAGATAGGCAAGGTAATTATTGGTCAACAGCTTGTATTAGATCAGCTGTTAATGGCGATATTTTGCCGGAGCCATGCGTTATTGATGGGGGTGCCAGGATTGGCCAAAACGTTGATGGTGAGCACTTTAGCGCAGGCTTTGGACATGAGTTTTAAGCGAATTCAATTTACTCCCGATTTGATGCCTACGGATATTACAGGTACTGAAGTAATTCAAGATGATCCGGTAACGAAAAACCGGATGTTCAAATTCTTACCTGGCCCTATTTTTGCCAATATCGTCTTGGCTGATGAGATCAATCGAACCCCACCGAAAACCCAAGCAGCTTTGCTGGAATCGATGCAAGAGCGGAAGGCATCCATAGGTGGTGTAGAGCATCCCATGAAGAATCCGTTTTTTGTCTTGGCCACGCAAAATCCGATCGAGCAGGAAGGGACATATCCCTTGCCTGAAGCGCAGCTCGATCGCTTTCTGTTTTTGATTAAAGTCGATTACCCAACAGATGCAGAAGAGGAACAGATTATGCGGTTGGGGACATCGGATAATAAATTCAAGGTTTCCCCCGTACTCAAAGCCGAAGATATTATCGAATTACAGCAAGTGGTTCGGCGAGTTCCAGTATCGGATATGGTTTTTTCGTTCGCGCGAAAAATCACAAGGTTATCGCGACCCAATACTCCAGAAGCCCCCGATTTTGTCAATAAATGGCTCACTTGGGGGGCGGGGCCAAGAGCAAGCATGAATCTAATCCTTGCAGCGAAAGTGAACGCTATACTTCGTGGAAGTAATCATGTTTCAGGTGACGATGTTGTCGCGGTAGCAACCCCGATTTTGCGGCATCGAATTATTCTCAATTTTACTGCGGTTTCTGAAGGGGTCACGGTTGATGATGTTATCCGCCGATTGGTCAAAAGTGCAGCGGGCAAATATGCGGCAGCTTGATGAGAAAAGTGATCGTCTATAATCGTCTATAATGGTAGTTAGGGCGATCAATTTTCTATGAGCGATGTGGGGCAAATACCTAATCCTGATCCGTAAAAGTCTGCTCCGCTTATAAATAATTCAGAGTAAATAATTCAGAGTAAATATAATTCAGAGTAAATATAATTCAGAGTGGGAACGCACTTTGAAACGGAATCCTTGAACATATGGAAAAATATCTCGATCCGCAAACATTAGCTCGTGCGGAAGCACTGGGTATCAAGGCGCGGATGATAGTAGAAGGTATTCGAGTGGGGGACCACAAATCCCCTTTTCGAGGCTTTTCGGTCGAGTTTGTGCAACACCGCGAATATGTTCCGGGGGATGATATTCGCCATATCGACTGGAAAAGCTACGGTCGTTCTGAAAGATATACAATCAAACAGTACGAACAAGAAACGAATTTTATCGCTCATCTCGTTCTGGATGCTTCGCGATCGATGAACTATGGTCGCGGCGATCAAAATAAATTGGAATATGCCAAGCAGCTCACCGCTTCGCTTGCTTATTTGATTATCAATCAGCGCGATGGTTTGAGTCTCAATATCTTCGATAATCGTTGGCGAACGCAATTGCCGGTCAGTAGCCAATTGAATCATATTCGTACGATTTTATACTCCCTCGAGGAGTTGGTTCCAGAAAATAAAACATCGATCGGTCCATTATTGGAAGATCTGGCAGAGCGGGTTCATCGCCGAGGTCTGGTTTTTATTATTTCTGATCTTTTTGACGATCCAGAATCATTAATCAAAGGATTGCAGCATCTCCGATTTCAGGGGCATGATGTCATTCTGTTTCACATTATGCACCGCGATGAGATCGATTTTTCTTTTACCGGAAACGTTCGCTTTGAAGGGTTGGAAGTTCCCGAAGAGCTGAAAACTCGACCTCATCTTATCCGACCCAATTATCTGAAGAATTTACAGATATTTCTCGATCGTGTTCAACAAGCTTGCGAGGCCAATCAGTGTGATTATTTTCGTATGCCTACGGATCGCTCGCTTCGTGAGGCCTTGCCAGAATATCTGATTTTTCGTGATCGCTCTCGCCGGAGACGATAAGAGAGACTGGACCGATTGTTTAAGGATCTTAATTTCCGTGAACACGGTTTGCGAATTTATGAATATGGTAAGTGTTTGAATGCAAATGATTAAAAATGAAAGTAGAATCTCAAATTGCCGGACTGGGCAAAATTCAGAGGGTTGGCAAACTTAGATAGAAAGAGATCGGGTAAAAGAGAGAGCAAGACTGAGATTTTGGTGTTTTCTAAAGAGGAGAGATCTGATATACTGATAATAAAATTCATTCAAGGAGGAATGGTCATGGTAAAATGGTTAAAATTGAGCCGGAGTAGTTTAGAATTTCATTCCGATAAAAAAAATCTAACAATAAAAAGACGATTGCAAGATATTCGTGCAATGCTAATAGCCCTTGGATGTGCAGGGCTTTTACTTGCGGCAGGATGTGATAAAGAGGAGTCCCCAGAAGAAGCTGCCAAAAAAACACCGGAAAATTCATCTGTAATTTCTTCTGCTACAGCGGATTCGAATTCAGATTCGAATACAGATGTGAATGTATCAAATAGTTCCGATCCAAAGGCAAAATCAAACGATCCCGGAGATAGTAACTCGGTAGTTATTTCGGATGAAAAGGCACTCGAGTTGGCGAAGTTAGATATTGCAAAACAAGAACGCGAGGAACAGATTCTCTCCAAACCTTCGCGTACCCAAGCGATGGATTTAGCCGATTTGCAAGGGAAATGGAAACCTATTGCCGCAGAGATTAACGGCAAAAAAACAGATTCATCGGCTTTTAGCGATTCTTATGTTGTGATTAAAGAAAATAGCTTAATGATCATGAATTCGAACGGGATGGTGGAAGAATCTACTAAAATTGCGTTGAACCCTGCCGTTGCCCCAGCGCAAATTGATTTAACGATAGTCAATGAAAAAGGAGAAATGCAATTTCTCGAAGATAAGGATAAGAAAAAAATCCCTTGGGTTCGCTTGGGCATCTATGAATTAAGCAAAGATCGGTTTCGATTGTGTGCTCCGGAAGTAGTTGGTATTCCCAGACCGACTCAACTGAGTGCACCAGAAAACTCTGGCTTGACTCTTATCGAGTTCCAGCGCGTGAAATAAAAACCGCTATGAAAGTTTTGATTTTACTTTAGATTAGTTTTCCTCGACTATTTTTTCTATTGAAAGTCTCCTTTCTCCTAAGGGATCTTTGTCTCTCCGCTCTAGAAGAGCTGAAGATCTCTCCTTTTTTTGAGTTTTTCGAAACAATCATGAGTTCAAAATATACTGGTTCTCTCTTACCACTTATTCAGAGTACTCTAATGAGTACTCTGAATAGTAGACTGGTGGGTACTTTGATAAGCGGCCTTTTTGGTACTCATCGAGATATAAACGTATAGAAAAAATGTTTCTAAAGAATTTTGTTACATTGTGTCCGGGCGTATCCGGAATTGTTTAAAGATCGGTTTACGGGAAGATCGTGAATCGGAGCTGAATTTTTCGAGTTAGAGAGACCTAGTAATTGAATCCAGCTCATTTGATTTGTTCCGCTACCTTGATTTACTTCTAGAGATTTACTTCTAGAGATTTACTTCTAGAGATTTACTTCTAGAGATTTACTTCTAGAGATTTACTTCTAGAG
>JAKBAI010000261.1 GCA_021809185.1 Planctomycetota bacterium | reverse complement strand
GATCATTGAAAAAATCGATCGGCGGGATGTCGGTCTCGTTTATAATTTGCATCACGCTCAAGAAGAATTACTGGTATTTGAGCAAATTCTGAAGCAAATGAGGCCACATTTATTTGCGATCAATCTGAATGGGACGATGCAAAACCCCTCAACAGGGGAGAGGATGGGAAAAGGGGAGATGATCCTCCCCTTCGGCAGTGGCAATGCAGATGAAAAGCTATTGCAAACGATACTTCAATCGGGATACGATGGGCCAATTGGCATTCTCGGACATACCAATGATGATGTTGAACAGCGATTATTAGACAATCTCGATGGGTTGAAATATATAATTGCGAAAATAACAGGTGAAGCAAATCCCAAAGAACCATCGTTTCGAACGTATCAACCAAATTTATCGAAGATTATCGAACCACAAATGGGTTCTCTCTGTTTTCTAGTCGAAGGGGATAATGGCTATCGCTCCCCTCCATTGACTGTAACGGCAGTAGTTCGATTGAATAAGCGTGATACTTATCAGATCATTGTTGCTAGTGAATCAAAAAATTCACCCACTCATTGGGAATTGTTTACCATGCCGCAGAGTGGTTTTATTTCTGCATATTTGCCCGGAATGAAGCCTGACCATGTATCTTCTAATGTTGATATTGTAGATGACAAATCTCATGAAATTTGTATGGTTTATGAAGCAAATCGAGTCCGATTGTATGCAGATAAACGATTGATTGCTGATCAAGAATTACAAAACAAAAAAGGGCTAAAATCCGAAAGGTCGATTAAAAAAGATTTAGGAATAGGCACTCTAGCGGAAGGGGGACTGAGTCACCAAGGACAGATAAAACGATTGCGAATTAGTAAAGGGGTTTTTCTCCCCTCCAAGACCCAAAGAAATTCGACGATTGAAACCGGTTCTATTTTGAGCGAATGGGATTTTGAAAAAGCAGCAAGCCCCCAAAAAAATCGACCCAATCAAGCTCTCTTGGAAACAGAATTCAAAATTTTAGACCGAGGAAAGCTACATCACGAAGCAAAGTTCATTCAAAACAATATCAAAAAGTCTGAGCTACCGCCAGCAGGGAATCATCTTCATTCGGTATTTCCAAATCATCAAGTAACAGTCCTTGATCGATCAGCAAGTGAGTCATTTTTGGCCATTAAGGTTGATCAGGATGGGAATCTTTTTGTCGGCGGGCGACAGAGAGTATTCGTCTACGAAGCGGATGGGGGAGGGGGTTTTCGACGCAGACAAACGATTGCTGATTTTCCCCAAGAAGCTGTCATCATGGGGTTAGAATTTCGTGGAGACGATCTGTATGTTATGAGTTCAAATGCACTGTACCTCTTAAAGGATGGCCGAAAGAAAAGATTTGGCTTAAATCCAAAACGAATTTTATGGGGCTTACCTCATAATGTGCATAACAGTTTTCACTGTTTAGCATGGGGACCGGAAGGCAAACTTTATCTGAATCATGGAGATCCATTGCTTGATTACGGATTGTCCGATCGGCCTGATCACTTTGGCCATTGGGTTCTTTATTCTCAACCAAACAACAAACCGGTGCAGTTTAACGGTTCAGGATCTGTTTTACGAATGAATGCTGATGGGACAAATGTCGAATATGTTGCCGGTGGTTTTCGTGGACCCGTTGGGTTGACATTCGATCGAAATTGGAACATATTCACAAATGACAATGACCATGAAAGCAGAGCAGATTTGTATGCTCCGTGCCGATTGATGCAGGTTACTGCTAAAGCCGATTTTTCTTGGCCGCGCGGGTGGTTAGCTAAACTCTCTCCGGATCGTTTTGATATTTTAGATTTAATGACAAACGATCTTGGTCGAGGAGTTCCCTGCGATTTGACCTATTATGAAGATCCGCTTTTACCAGAAGTTTCTAAACAGCTTTTACAATGCCGGTGGGGAAAAATGGGTGTTTACCGTTACCCATTGCAGAAACGTGGCTCTACCTACATTACTCAAGAAGAACCCTTTTTACAGGGTGAAGAAAACATCAGACCAGTAGGAATAACTTCGGATTCTCAAGGGCGTATTTTTGTTACTGCTCTTTATCTTCCAGGCAATGTGGTTGTTCCTTATTGTCCCAGCGATATTGTCATGATTAGTCGAAAAAATAACTCAAAAGATAAAGACCAGAAATTAAAATCTGAACCAGATAAAAAATCGATAAATTCAAATTCTAACAACAAAGATGATCAATTATGGATCCAATTAAATTCACCTCATTGGCAATTACGACAACAGGCTCATCAGCAACTGCTCAATCAAAAACAGCTATTGAATGATGTATTGAATCGATGGAATTCCAGTGAACTTGGGCAACCGATTCAACTTTCTCTACCCTGGTTACTCGCTGCGGAAGGGAGTAAAGCAAGCAAGAGGAAATTATTGGAAATCTTAAAAAGTCCCGATAGCAATGTTCGTATACAAGCGATTCGAGCCTTGACGATTCTTTTTGATTTCCCCTTGGATTCAAAAACGATGGCATCGATTTTACAAGATAATGAAGCATCGGTGCAGCTCGTTGGGTTGGAATATTGTTTAGAACATCCAGGAATATTTGATAGTAAAGACGAACAAAATTCAGTGGTAAAGACCGTGGAAAAAGTAATCGTCTCTCCGGATCGATATTTAAAACAAACAGGAGTACACTTATTAGCCAAACATGCAAATATGGAGTATTTACAAAAACTGCGTAAATCTCCTAACTCAGAATTGCGACTTATTGCCATCATGGCGATGGGAGAAAAATGGACTGTCCCTGATTATCATATGGAAATCCCTGCGAAGCTTCCGTTGTTTTATCCTAGAGATAATGGTTTCTTTCGTTCGCTTCAGATTTTTGCGGATCAGGAACAGCTAATCGACTTGCGAAAGTTAGCACCCGTTGGTTCTTATACGTTTGCGGAATACTGGCATTATATTCAAATGCACTTGACTCAAGAGCAGAAAACTCTATTTAATGAATTGATCGAATCTTTGCAGGATAGCGATAGCCGTATTCAATTACAAGCACACTGGTATCTTTCGCTTGCCAGGGATTCAAGAATCGAATCTAAATTAGCACAGACGTTAAAGGATGTTTACGAAAAGCCATTTCTTTCTGTAAAAGAACTACCGATAGAAAAAGTTTGGCGAATCGGACCATTTATATCCGACAAGCCACAAAGCCCAATCAATCCTACGATCCCTATTGATTTAACATCAGAATATAACACTCCGAAAGGAAAACTCACCTGGGAATCATCTCAATTGGTAAACGATAAGTCTCTCGATGTTTTACCGAAAAAAGCAATGGACAAGCATCAGGTTTACTATTTTTATTTTCAAATTCAAAGTGTAAAACGGCAACGAATCATGCTTTCTCATCCGCGCTTCGATGACCAGCAATTAACAATCCAAGGAAAGCCGATTGCGGGGTCGATCCGACAGGATAACCGTTATAGTTATTTGCTCGATATACAACCTGGGAGTAATGAGCTATTACTAAGAATCGTCGGAAAAGAGGGGATCCCTCCGATGCAAATTCATTACCAAGCACTTAAGCAAATTTGGCCGATTTTACCAGAAAAAACGAAGCCCCTTCGTATTGTTCCAGGAAAAGAGGAGATTGGGAAGGATTTTCTCGAGTTGAATTGGAAGAACGAGGTAAAAAATGGAAATATCAATCGCGGTAGGTTGTTATTCGGTAAACTGGGATGCAGCAAATGCCATGCAATTTCCGCAGATCAAGTAGTGGAAGGGGCACCGAGTTTAAAAGATGTTAGAAAGCGATTTACCATTGATTATCTTGTTGAATCGATTTTATTGCCCAATCGGCAAATTGCGGCCCCTTTTCGAGCCAGCAAACTTCAACTGATCGATGGTAAATCGCTTACAGGTCTGATTGTTCATGAAGATCTCAAAGAACTGGTATTGTTACAATCGGATACCACTCGCTTAAAAATTGATAAAAATGAGATCGAAGATCGAAAACTCCTCAATACTTCTCCGATGCCTTCAGGGATCATAAAAACTCCTCAAGAACTAAAAGATATCCTAGCTTATCTTACTAGTTTCAATCCATTACCCCCCTAAAATTGTTTGAACCTTTGTATTGTATTCATTTAGTAAAATTTCAACTAGTCAAAGCAAGATCGCGAATGATTATGTCGGTTTTTCATGATTTGTAAAAATTGAAAGTGTTATTTTTCATGAGAACCAACCCTGATCATAGAATTTTTTATTCTTGAAACAAATAAATTGCTATAATAGGAGAAGTGGAAGATCGAAGTGATTTAACCCACGTTGTTTAAGGAATAGTAAAGATAATTTACTCAAGGAATAAATAATGGAAACTGCAAATACATCTGAGCAATCAAAACGATTGACCGACTACGCTTCTTGCGCGGGTTGAGCCGGGAAAATATCCCCTCAGGGAATTTCTCAAGTTTTGAGATATTTGCCAAAATTCCACGATTCGAACTTGCTGGTGGGAACCGAAACGCACGATGATGCCGGAGTATATCGCTTAACTCCTGATCTAGCTATTGTGCAAACGATCGACTTTTTCCCTCCTGTCGTAGATGATCCGTACATATACGGGCAAATTGCTGCCGCGAATGCTTTGAGCGATGTCTATGCAATGGGTGGGGAACCTAAAACCGTTCTCAACCTCATGGCCTATCCGGATGCCGAAGTGGGACCGGAGAAAATTGGACAGATCCTCCAAGGCGGTGCGGATCGTTGTCTTCGCGCTGGTGCTGTCATTCTTGGTGGCCATACGGTTCGGGATCAGGAAATCAAATTTGGCCTTGCAGTGACTGGACTAATCCATCCTGAAAAAATCTGGACAAATGCTAGCGCCAAAATAGGGGATCTTCTCATTCTTACCAAACCGCTCGGCACAGGGTTTGTTACCACCGCCGCAAAAAAAATGGCTTGCCCTGACGATATCTTGCATTCCGCATGTACCAGTATGATTCAATTGAATCAAATAGGTCGCGACGCTATTCTGGCAGTAGGGGGAGTAGAATCTGTTTCTGCTGTTACCGATATTACCGGCTTTGGCTTAGCAGGGCATTCATACGAAATGGCAGAGGGGAGTAACGTCTCTCTACGAATTTATCCGGATCGATTGCCTGTTATCGATGGGATCGAAAAAAATGGGCTGACCCGTTATCGAACGAGGGCGAGCAAATCGAATTTCGAATATGTTCAGGAAAGAACGATCCTGAGTTCAGCGATCGATCCCATAAGAAAAGAGTTTCTCTGGGACGCCCAAACCTCCGGGGGATTATTGATCAGTGTACGACCCAATGCGAGTTCCCAGCTTATTCAAGAATTATTAAATCGTGGCGCGATTTGCGCAGAAATAATTGGCGAAGTTCTTGAACCCCAAGGCCCTTTGCTTATTTTCGAGAATGCTGCGAAATAATATTTCTTCCAGAATATTTCTTCTTCAATTTCGATCAAATTAACGATTCAAAATTAAGTTTAAAGCAAATTAAGTAAAAAAAGCTCGATCAGATTAATGGCAATAAAGCTATTTATCATCAGAAATCTCTGAGCAAAAACTTTCAAAGGAGCAAGCATTGTTGAAAGGGTCGCTCCTTTGCTATTAGAAAAAAAACCAACTTATCGGGGTAGATGAGTTACCAGTGGTTCCAAAGCATCAACTAACCGGTCGCAGGGGACATCGTACATTAGATCGGTGGCGATTACCGGATTTGGTCCTGTTTTCCCATTGATATAAACATGAGCGGAGTCGACGATTTTACCATCGATTCGAGACCGGCAGCCTTGCAAGCCAATGGTGCCAACCTGATGTAAGCCACAGCCTGCTGGGCATCCAGACCAGTGCATGGTTAGTGGTTTCACTTTCTTCCCAGCTGTACGTATTTCTAATTCTTTTGCAATTTCTAAAGCCCATCCCTTCGTTTCAATTAGAGCCATGTGACAATAATCGTTTCCGGTACAAGTTACAAGTCCGCGCATGATGGGGGATGGCT
Source organism: Planctomycetota bacterium (assembly GCA_021809185.1). Lineage (GTDB taxonomy): Bacteria > Planctomycetota > Planctomycetia > Gemmatales > Gemmataceae > JAKBAI01. The sequence goes on along the minus strand of JAKBAI010000261.1, from coordinate 491 downwards.
CATAAGTCAATTCTTTTAGGACTGGTTCTTGTTTGAATGATTCCAATTTTGATTCTGGAATTCCTGTTACGATCAAATTCTGATTGACGGTGATTTTGATCTTGCCATCTCCGTAACGATCCGCAAGATCGGCAACCCCTCTCATTTGTGCAGTCGTGATCCGACCGACAGGCACAAGTAAGCCGGCCATGAACAAGCGTTCGCCGTTAACTCCGGGCTTTTGGGGGTGAATCCCTAAATGATCGACGTGATGTTTCTTACGCAAATCGTTCCCCGCTTTTGCGAGTGGTTTTCCAAATCTCTTTTCTAGTTGAGAGCGAAACCAAGCAACGCCCTTATCTTCAATTAAAAATGCTAATCGAGCACGTGGCCTTGCCTCGCGGGATCCGTTATCCCGAAAAATTCGCGTCATTTCTAAACTCAACTTCGCTGCTTCGTCGATCGGTACAAAAACATCTAATTTCGAAGCAGGACGATAGCCACCAGCAACT
>JAKBAI010000260.1 GCA_021809185.1 Planctomycetota bacterium | reverse complement strand
CCAAGCTAATGGACAACGTCGAACGGCGATTGGACCTTGGACGAGGTGGCAAAGAGACTCAAGAAATCCAGAAGAAGATCGTCTTCCGTCTCGATGAACTCATCAAAGAAAAGGAAAACCAACTAAAGAAACAATCGAATTGTGGTAACTGACCATCGGGTGGTAGTCGGCCTGGTCAGGCTGGCAGCAATCCGAGTCGTCCTCAAGATGATAGCATGGGAGGTAATCGAACTGGCGCAGGCAAAGAGACACAAGAAAAGCTGCGACAATTAACGCAAAACTGGGGTAAGCTGAACGAAAAAGAACGTGCGGAAGCCATGGCGGAAATCAACAAAGAACTGCCGCCTAAATTCCGTGTAGTTGTGGAAGAATATTTCAAACAGCTCTCCCGCTCCAATCCTTAATCTTTAGATTTTGCTTTTGGATTTTAGTTTTGTTTTAACTTTTGTCGTCTAATCAAGCTGTGATTCCTAGATTTTAATCACAGCTTGATTTTGTGAATTCTCACACCAGATTTGCCAAACTCGTATATAACTAATCTAGGAGTTTTGCCAGATTCGATTTTTCTGACTTCCTATCTTTCTCTCCACTGGACGCTTAAGGTTCTCTAACAAACCTTGACTTCGGATTCATTACCACTCTCTCTTGATTGTATGATGCCATCATTTTTGATCTTCTTTTCAAACATTGAAAAGAATTGCGGAATGATGACTAATCGTTGATGACTAATCGTTCTTTTGTTTTATTATCGATTGCTTTACTTGATAGAACCTCTTTTGGTAACTTCAATCGGGTAAAGCAAGTAAATAGGAAAGTAATAGAACAGGAAAGTAATAGAACAGGAAAACGGAAAGAAATCGGTGCGAACAGGCACTAAGATTTTCGTATGTTTTGATTATTAAATGGATCGTAATTAGCGTAATTATTTGTGATTTTTAGGGCAAAAATAGAATACATTCTCTATTTTATTACATGGAAAGAAAGGTTCACAATGTCAAATAGGTCATTCGTTGGTTCCCAAATTCTGAGTAGGAGTTGGAAACGAATACAAACAAAGATTTTTCCTGGTCTATTGATAACTTCTGCATTTTTAATGCAAAATAGTTTACACGCAGATAATCCAGCAATTAGCCCAGGAAAAACAAGCTCAACCAAAGAGACTAAACGCCCCAATGAACTCACGTTTGGTACTATGCGTTCGATGAATATCGAGATCGCACAAGCACAGAGCGAAACTTGGTTGAAATCCGTTGGGAAATTCGATCAAAAAGCTTTCGATGCCATTTGGAAAACAGGCACCTCCGAATCTCCAAGTGTTCTGGATCGTGTTTGTGCAACTTTCAAATTAGGTAATCCCGTAGCTGCCCAATTACTTACCGAAGCGAATAATGCTTCGTTGAGTCCCCCCCAAGCTGTGCCAGCATTGTTCAAAGATAGCAAACAAACGAGCTTCTTCCGCGCGAACTTAGCCGTTGCGTATGCTCGATTGTTGACGCAGCATCGAGTTTATGAAGAGGCTTTAGCGGTTCTGAAAACGGTAACGCCAGAACAAGTGGTTGAACCATCAACCTATCTGTTTAGCCGAGCAGTAGCAGAACACGGTCTCATTCAAAAAACAGAAGCATGCAATACCATTTTGCGACTATTAGACGAAGTGCAAGATGTTCCAGAACGGCACAAGATGGTTGCCAGCATCATGTTTTTTGATTTACAAGGGTGGAAGAAGGATGAGAAAGATCTCGGCAATATCGCCAAGCTAATGGACAACGTCGAACGGCGATTGGACCTTGGACGAGGTGGCAAAGAGACTCAAGAAATCCAGAAGAAGATCGTCTTCCGTCTCGATGAACTCATCAAAGAAAAGGAAAACCAACTAAAAGGGGGGCAGTGCAACGGCGGTAATTGCCCCAACGGTGGTAAACAAGGGAATAAACCAGGTAGCAATCCGAGTCGTCCTCAAGATGATAGTTTAGGCGGCAATCGAACAGGCACTGGCAAAGAGACACAAGAAAAGCTGCGACAATTAACACAAAACTGGGGTAAGCTGAACGAAAAAGAACGCGCCGAAGCCATGACGGAAATCAACAAAGAACTCCCACCGAAATTCCGTGTCGTTGTGGAAGAATATTTCAAACAGCTCTCCCGCTCTAATCCTTGATTTTTAACTGAGTTTCAAAAGATTTTCTTTTATTAACTACCCTCTTGCCCAGATATTTTCTGGGCATTCTTTTTTGAAACCCCTTTATGAAGTGTATCATGGGGGTGTAGTCTAGAAGAGAAGATCTAAGTAAACCATCCATTTCAAGTGTGAACTTCTTCGATTCGATTGCCTCCAAATTAATTAAGCAATAAATCGCCACCTTGAGAATAATTAGAAAATGATTTACCGATAATTAGTGCATTTATGATACTTAAAACTCATAATCAATTGCTCAATTGCCTCGGATCGTCTCCTGTGAATGGTTCCAAGAATTTAATCAGCAATCGCTTGGCAAAACTCTTTGGATTTAATTCCGTGAGATTCCGTGAAATTCCGTGGCTAAATTTTTCGACTTCCTCGCATCGCGCAGAATCAAATCATTGATTAAACAGAATGCGTTATTCATAAATAGGCGAAAGTTCGATCGATAAAATTGATTTTAGGAATCTGAACTAATCATCCACGGAATAATAAACCGCTGCCCCTTTAACTCCCGGCAAATGATCGATTAGACTAACAGAATCTCGAAAATTTCCTGTTGGTGCATAATGGGTCATAATCACCAGCGGCACAATATCATTGAAATGTTCATGATTTGAATCGGTAGGATGCGATAAGTTTGCATCACTATTTGACGGTTGAATGAGTGACGGAAGAATCGTTCCAGTACCTGCGAAAGAACCACCCCGAATGTTCGATCGGTTTATCGTGGTTTTATTCCCGATTTCCGTGGTGAGTTGAGCAGATGTTTTATTCATTCCTTTGAGATAGGCTTCAAAATCGACCGCTTCATGTTGGATAACCGAAGCAATACTGATCGATCGATCGGCGAGAACACGGGCTACATCCGCTAACATCCCGGGCCGATCTTCCACAAGAACGCGCAGATAGAAACGGGAATGCACCTTGCTCGCAGGCCGTTGGGAATACCCTCTCCCAGCAGGGGTCCAGAGATTGGCTGCGTCGAAGGTTTTTTGCGCACGCCCAATCGCTAGATCGATGAGATCTGCGACAACCGCAGAAGCGGTGGGCATTCGCCCAGCGCCTGGCCCCTGATAAAGGGTATCGCCAACGACATCGCCGATCACTTGAATTGCATTATTGACACCACGCACCTGGGCGAGCATTTCTGTTTTACGCAAAAGCACCGGCGCAACATGCAGAGCAACCTCCCCTTCGGTCAACCACCCCTCGGCTAACATTTTGATCGTATAGCCTAGCTCGCTGGCAAATCGTATGTCCATAGCGTGCACTTTGTCGATACCCATGCGCTCGATCGAATTGCCGTTGACATTGATGCCAAAGGCGATTTGAGCCAGAATCGCTAATTTGTGCGCTGCATCGCTACCATCGACATCGAGGCGAGGATCGGCCTCGGCATAGCCCATTCGCTGTGCCTCTTGCAAAGCCTCGCCGTAAGTTTTTCCTTCGTCACTCATCGATGATAAAATAAAGTTGCTGGTCCCGTTCAAGATTCCCTGAATACCGGTCAATTGATTCGCAGACATGCTTTGGGCCAATGTACCGATTATCGGCACCCCACCCGCGACACTCGCTTCAAAACAGATTGTTACCCCATGCTGACGAGCTGCTTCAAATAGCTCGATCCCGCACTCGGCAATCAAAGCTTTGTTGGCGGTTACAATATGTTTTCCTTGCTGGATTGCGGCCAAAACATAATGGCGCGCTTCGGTTACCCCGCCCATCAATTCGATTACCACTTCAATCTGTTTATCATTGATAATCGTAGCAATGTCGCTGGCAAAGAGCTTTTCAGGAATCGGAATGGGCCGTTTCCTGCTTCTGTCCCGCACGAGGATATACTTCAGCTCTAGCCGACGTTTAGCTCGTTTCGATAACCGATCGGCGTATTGCAGCAACAGTTCAGCAACTCCGCTGCCTACCGTGCCGCATCCCAACAAACCTACACCCATTAATTCCATCAGTACTTCCAAACTCGATCTTGCGAAAACTTAATCATTTTTCTCTTTCCTCAATCTATGAAAATAGAACGGAAATTCAATCTAAAGCGGTAATTAATCCAAGGATTCGCTGGCAAATGCTCTATTTCAAACCAATTTTTTGGTTAAAATGAAGGGAAGAATCGATGAAAGTAGAGGTTTTCAAGAGTTTTCGAGTAAAATTTCATTTCCGGTTCGAGATATTTTGTAGATGATTTTGCGAAATTATTGCCCTTCTCCGCTTCTGAAGATAGTCCTACATCAACACTTAAAGGACAATGGCACCGTCGACTATAAGCCAGACAAAAATTTTCGTTCGAGATAGAATTATTTCTTCGACAATCTGGATAGATACATTGAAGGAGCGGATCCATGTCAGATTCCCAGTGGAGTCATCGGATAATTCAGTTTAATCATTGATGATAATCATATTCAATATAGCAAATCCCGTCGAAATTGAAAGAGGTCGACAGAAGCATAGTGGAGGTGATAGCTCGCGGATTCCCCGTTATTCCTTGTGTACAGTCGAGCTGAGCTCAGTTTCCTTTGGTCGCGGTGACAAATCCCAGATGCGCACGGTGTTATCCCCTGATCCGGTGATAATCATCTTACCATCGCTACTCATCGTTAAACAACTGATCCCACCCGTATGGCCTTTGAGGACGGCGCGTTCTTGACCGGTGGCCACATCCCAGATGCGGGCGGTGTTATCCAATGATCCGGTGATAATCATCTTACCATCGCTACTCATCGTTAAACAACTGATCCCACCCGTATGGCCCTTGAGAACTGCCCGTTCTTGACCGGTGGCCACATCCCAGATGCGAGCGGTGTTATCATCTGATCCGGTGATGATCATCTTACCATCGCTACTCAGCGTTAAACAACTGATCCGATCCGTATGGCCCTTGAGGACGGCACGCTCTTGACCGGTGGCCACATCCCAGATGCGGGCCGTGTTATCATAGGATCCGGTGATGATCATCTTACCATCGCTACTCATCGTTAAACAACTGATCCGATAACTGATCCGATCCGTATGGCCCTTGAGGACGAAACGTTGTTGTCCCGTGGCCACATCCCAGATGCGTACGGTGTTATCCAATGATCCGGTGATGATCATCTTACCATCGCTACTCAGCGTTAAACACCAGATTGGAGCAGTATGGCCCTTGAGGACTGCTCGTTCTTTCCCTGTGGCGACATCCCAGATGCGAGCGGTGTTATCAAATGATCCGGTGATGAGTGTTTTGCCATCGCTACTCATCTTTAAACAACGGATATAACCCGTATGGCCCTTGAGGACGGCTCGTTCTTTCCCTGTGGCGACATCCCAGATGCGAGCGGTGTTATCAAATGATCCGGTGACGATCATCTTACCATCGTTACTCAACGTTAAACACCAGATCGCACTCGTATGTCCCTTGAGGACGGCCCGTTGTTGACCGGTGGCCACATCCCAGATGCGGGCCGTGTTATCAGTTGAACCGGTGATGAGGAAGTTGCCATCCCTACTCAGCGTTAAACAATTGATACTCCTAGTATGGCCATTGAGAATAGCTCGTTGTTGCTCTAAATCCACATCCCAGATGCGGGCGGTTTTATCCTGTGATCCGGTGATGAGGGTTTTGCCATCGCTACTCAACGTTAAACAACTGATCTGCGCCGTATGGCCCTTGAGGACAGCTCGTTCTTGACCGGTGGCGAGATCCCAGATGCGGGCGGTTTTATCCCCTGATCCAGTGACGATCATCTTACCATCGCTACTCAGCGTTAAACAAGTGATCCAACCCGTATGGCCCTTGAGGACGGCCCGTTCTTGACCGGTGGCGACATCCCAGATGCGGGCGGTGTCATCATATGATCCGGTGATGAGAGTCTTACCATCGCTACTCAGTGTTAAACAAGTGATCAGAGCCGTATGGCCCTTGAGGACGGCCCGTTCTTGTCCGGTGGCCACATCCCAGATGCGAACGGTGTTATCCCAGGATCCGGTGAAGAGCATCTTACCATCGCTACTCAGCGTTAAACAAGTGATCCGATAACTGATCCGATCCGTATGGCCCTTGAGGACGAAACGTTGTTGTCCCGTGCCCACATCCCAGATGCGGGCGGTTTTATCATATGATCCGGTGATGAGAGTCTTACCATCGCTACTCAGTGTTAAACAGCTGATCCCACCCGTATGGCCCTTGAGGACGGCCCGTTCTTGACCGGTGGCCACATCCCAGATGCGAGCAGTGTTATCCTGTGATCCGGTGATGATCATCTTACCATCGCTACTCAGTGTTAAACAGCTGATCCCACCCGTATGGCCCTTGAGGACGGCCCGTTCTTGACCGGTGGCGACATCCCAGATGCGAG
>JAKBAI010000259.1 GCA_021809185.1 Planctomycetota bacterium | reverse complement strand
ATATTTGAGAAGCGGACGAGGAATTTCTAAAACAGATTCAAAGGCCTGGATTCTTTCCTCTCGATTCGCTACACCCAAGTGTTGAACTAAATAAGCACCATAAAGAGGATTAACGCTACGAAAAGCGAGTAACAAATCCAGAGTTGAGGTGGCATGTGCATATTCCGCTTGGTAATCTTTTGCATAATATCCTTTCTCGTCCCGAACTGGCAACGGTTCAAGGCGAACGTAACCAGCATCGTGGAGGGTTAGAAGCATCGCGTCCAAAACTTTTAATGCAGAGAGGATTCTTGGTTCATCCAACAAACGTTTTCGAACCACCGATCGTAACCGCGAAACTTCCGGAGAGATTTTGAGTAGATAAGCTAATAATCGCCAAGGGAACGGCCCTTTGCTATATAATTTTCCGGGTGGTGCCGCTTTGAGTTTATCGAAATGAGCGGAGGTCCAATATTGCCGAACGGTGCTTTTATCTGGTTTTTTTCGTTTCAACTCTTTCTTTTTCTTCAAAAGGACTGGATCTTTCGTATCTTCAGGAATCTGATCATATTTTTGTTTCCACCGCAATAAGCGAACATCGTCTTCGTGCGCGACGGCATAAACAAACCCTTCGGTATCGTACTGCGGTCTGCCAGCACGGCCAAAGATTTGATGAGCTGTACTAGAATCCATTAATTTCTCTTTCCCATACGGTCCTTTCATTAAGGAGGTAAGGATTACAGATCGGGCGGGAAGATTGATCCCAGCAGCTAGGGTTTCTGTGCAAACCGCTACACTCAACAACTTCTTTTCAAAGAGTTCTTCCACTTTGCGCCGATAGATTGGTAATAAGCCAGCGTGGTGAACCCCAACACCTCTTCTCAACATCTGTTTTAATTTCGGGCCTACTCCATTTGGCCAATTCAGATCGTTTATTTCTTTGATAAGTTCATCTTTTTGTGGTCCGCGAATTAAATTAAGCCCCTTAAGCATTTCCGCAACCGACCAACATTCGTCTCTATTAAAACAAAATACTAAAGCAGGAGTTTTACGACTCTTCTCATCCCCTGCCGCTAACTCTTCTAGCAACTCACCCAGAAAATGGTTATCCACCCAAATATAGTTGAGTGAAACTTTCCGCTCTTTGCCTTCAACCAACTCGATCTTTCGCCCATGGCAGCGGTCAAGCCAATGGATAAACTCATAAGAATTTCCCACGGTTGCCGATAATAACAGCAATCGGACCGATTTCGGCAACATCGATAGCGCCAATTCCCAGACAATACCCCGTTCGGGGTCAGCAAAACTGTGGAATTCGTCCATGACAACCGCGGAAACCTTGTCAAAAGTAAAACCTTCTGGATGCAGCAATCGATTGAGAAGAATCTCGGCAACCACGATCAAGATCGGCGCATCGGGATTGATTTTGCGATTCCCGGTCACTAATCCAACCTGTTCAGGAAAATATCCCCAGCGGACGACCGCAGACTGTATTTCATAAAATTTTTGTTCCGTTAAAGCGATGAGAGGCGTTGTATAATAGGCTTGGGTTCCCGTTCTCAACGCCTCATAGAGTGCGCCTAGTGCAATCAATGTTTTTCCAGTCCCAGTTGGTGCACAAACCATAACCCCTTGCTCTGCCAGAAACCAAGCTAGTATTGCTTCTTCTTGGAGTGGATAAGGGGGATATGGTAATCGATCCAGATAGTCCGTTGCAATCTCTTCCCTACTGGAAGTTGCCATAAATTATTCCTCGTGCTAAAAAGCATTCTCAGCCATATTTCCCCTCTGGTATCTTATAAAAACCTCGAGAGCAATAGGAACTGAACCTATTTTTTATAGTAAAATAGTCGATAAACGATAGCCCCGATCAAAATAAACAAACAACCAAACACCGCTTCCGTTCGTTGCTGGATAAACATATTCAAAAGTACTAATAATACAACACTGATATAAATAATCGGAATCCAAGGATAGAACGGGCAACGATAATGATCATTCTCGATCTTTTTTCGGAACACAAAGATGGTTGACACAGCAAATGTTTCAAAGGATAAGGAACCAAACATAGCGAAATCGGTAATAATATCAAAGAGAGACTTTCCGGGAGGCACATTTAAATCAATTCGCCAACCGAACAGAGCAAAAGTGGGAATCCTATAAACAGTTATTAGTCCAATTGAAATAATCAGAACCATGGTCCACAACGAAAATGCCAAAATAGCAACCGCTGGAGTTTGATATTTGCCATGCAAATTGCCAAGAACTCGAGGGGCTAAATCGTCTTGTCCCATTGCATATAGAACTCTTGGACCTACTAAAATATTCCCATTCAATGAGCCGAATACGGAAAGCATAATTAAACCAGAAGCGATAAATAAACCTAGGGGACCAAGAATCTCTTCAAAAAAAGCACCGGCAACAGTTCGATTCGTAAGTGTGGTTAATTGCTCGTTGCTAATTACCGATCGATATGAGATATTGATGGATATATAAATAAATGAAACAATTACCGTGCCTAAAATCAAGGCAAGAGGTAAATTTCGATTCGGATTTTTTACCTCTCCAGCAACCGGAGCTATATTCATCCAGCCATGATAGGCCCACCAAACCCCAACAAATGCTGCACCCATTTTACTTAAATCGAGATCGGAAAATCGATTCGGTAAAATCGGTTCCAGATGATTCCAATCGGGCTTCGAAGTAACATGCCAACGAAACAAAATCCAAATTAATGGTAAAAAAATCAAGCCCAACAGAGTTATGATTTTCAAAATCGTAATGAATAATTGCAATGATCCCGACCAGCGCGTTCCACGAATATTTACCCAGGTTAAAAGACCTACCAAACCAATACTTAACATTTGCCTCGGCCAAAATGATATAACTTCCAAACTTGAATCATATTGTAACAAACTATGCAAAAGATCATTCATCGAGTCGACAAAGATGCTAGCTAGGGCACCAATCGAAGAACTCCGAATGACCCAAAACTCTACCCAACCCCAAAGAAAACCTGCCCAGCGACCGTAGCCATTTTTCAAAAATGCGTAATTCCCCCCCGTCTGAGGGCATTTGACGGCCACCTCGCTTAGGCTCAGCGCTCCTAAAATGACGATCACCGCCCCTAAACACCAGATAAAGATAACGGGGATAAATTCTTCGACACTTTTAGCGATTACTTGCGGTTTTTTGAATATTCCTGAACCGATCACCGTACCTATAACAATCGCCGTTGCAATCCAGGGGCCCATTAATTTTGGTATTCGATCTTTCACTTTATTGTTACTCTTTTGTCAACGAGCCAATTTCTTTCGAAATTGAAGCTGCTATTATTTTTGAAATTGACCTTGGAGAGACTGCTATCGACTAAAATTTAGAATATTTCTTATTTGGATTATGACTAATCTAAAAAAAGTAAAGACGACTTTCCATTGGGTACATCTACCTCTTTGATTCTTTCATAGATCAACTCAGCAAATGTCGAAATGATTTTCGGAAATGTCGTAGTAGAGTTCTCATTTTTCAAGAATCTTCTTAGATAAAAAATCTGAATTCGTTCAATCCTCCTATCAATACGCCTAACTAATTCAATTTGAATAATCTTTAAATTGGAATTCTTAAATCGGCTTGAAGGCTCTTCAGATTCGATTCAAATTCGAGAAATAATCGATAAAATAGACAAAATCTGCCTCAAATCTATTGACATTTACAGCAAATAAACATATCATAATTATTAGATATATTTGAATATATCTCGGAAAACATTTTTCATGTTATTTTGTTGGAGGAATTGAAATGAATCGAAGAGATTGGTTAGTCTCCTTGGGGCTTGCGGGGACATCTTTGGCAATACCTGCTTCTGAAGGAGCATGTTGTGAAAATCATGCTGAAAAGAATCTGAGTTCACATTCAGATGTCAAAAAACAGGATAAGAATGGGCATTCCACGATGTCATCCAATAAGATGATGGCGCCAATGAGTAATCATCATTTGCATTTTTGCGGTATTCACGTTGCAAAAAACGATCCAAAATTTCAGATCATTACACAGCATTATTGCGGTATGGTAGGAAACGAAATGCATCAGTGTTTGCTCTATGATTCAATTGGAAAAAATGCTAAATTAGTCGGGGTGGAGTATATCATTTCAGATAAAATGTTTCGCGGCTTACCCGACGAAGAGAAAAAATATTGGCATCCGCATACGTATGAAGTTTTAGGGGGTGGTCTCGTTTCTCCATCGATGACCCCTGAAGATGAGCTAGCTTTTATGAAGGGCCTATTATTGACATGGGGTAAAACCTGGCATACCTGGCCAGATCCCAAAACTCCCATCCCGATGGGTACCCCTTTATTGATGTGGTCACTGACAGCCGATGGGCAAACCGATGAAAAGGTAATTAAAGAACGTGATAAACAGTTTGGAATATCCACACAGAAAGTGCGCGAGAAACGCCTCGATGATTTTGGAATGGAAGTCCCATGTGTACCCGTACCAGCAAATTTGGACGTTATTGGTCGACAATGGACAGCGACTGGGGAAGATAAGCCGACAAAACGTAAAAAATAAACATGCAAAAAAACTCAACTCCTACTGGAAATAAATATAATTATTTCCAGTAAATTAGAATTAAGAAGCACTCTAAATGATTCAAAATAAATCAAATCGATTTATTGGATTGGGCATTTTCCATTAGCACAGCTACCCTTATTCGGAATGCTTCCGCCATTGAGAAATGATTGATTGGGACATGATCCGTTGGGACACGAACCATTGGAAAAGCTCTCCCCTGGAGAATTCGAGCTGGATGATCCGTTGGGAAGATAAGAAGCATTGTACGGACTCATCGATCCAGTTGCATTTAATGGACAATGGCCAGATGCACATCCTTTCATACTCACATTATCTGTAGCAACTAATGAATTCGTTGAATTAAAGTAACTACGGTGAGTACCCCCAGTCTTACAAGATGAGCATGATCCCCCGGTTGCCGATTTGCACCCTATATTTAGAACAAATATAGTCGCTAAATAACACAACGGGATTAATGTTCGCCATTTAAAAATTTTGCCTCGATTACAGGTTTTACGAAATCCCTTCATATTTCCTCCTTAAACTTTCCCAAAAGCATTTGCTAGATCGAAATACCAATTGAAAAAATACCCTGTGATCCTAAAGCGAATCCCCAGTTTGGGGAATTTGAAATATTCTCAATCGATATTCGGCAAATCCAAACAAGTTCATTCAGGCTCTATACGAGCATTTATCAATTAGACTTCTGTTTGGTCGTAGAGATCGATCCGAACTTACAGAAAAATTATAAATTAAGGATCGACTTGGCTGGATTTCATAAAAGGAGATTCCGAAGGTTGTATATTCAGGATTCTGTCCTGGTAACCATAGAGCATCCAATATACGACAGGGACTAGAACGAGAGTAAAAGCAGTGGATACGATCAGTCCAAAAATCAATGACCAAGCCAAACCCGAGAAAACGGGATCGAGAGTAATCGGCCAAGCGCCAAGCATAGCAGCGCCTGCGGTTAACAGAATTGGGCGAAAGCGCACCGCTCCCGATTCGATCAAGGCATCGTGTAAGGAAGCCCCTCTGGCCTGGACGTGCTTAATAAAATCAAGCAGTAAAATTGCGTTACGGTCTGCAATCCCAGCTAGAGCGATCATCCCGATCATCGCGGTAGCTGTAAAATAAACAGGATTGGCATACCCGCCAATTTGATCACCGGTAATTAGATTTAATAGCCAGAATCCGGGCATAATCCCAATAATCGTTAAAGGGATAGAAATCATCTGAATTAGAGGGATCAGATAACTACCGGTTTGATAGACCATCAAAATGTAGATCAATAATAATGCACCAGCGAATGCCAAGCCGAGGTCTCGGAAGACATCGAGCGTAATTTTCCACTCCCCTTCCCCTGTCCAAACGACCTCAGAACCGTGCTCAACTGGATTATTGATTAATTTGAATATAAGAGAAAGAATTGCTTCTCCCGGCGTTGTTCCTGCGGTATCTCCATAAACATAAGCAACTCTGCGCAGATTTTTGTGATAAATCGTTTGCTCCGCAGGGTATTGCGAAAATTTACCAAGTTCCCCGATTTGAATAATCTCGCCACTGGAACTTTTCACCCCCAGTTTAAGCAAATCCTGCAAATTGGATTTATCCTTTTGTTTCAATTCGATACGGATCGAAAGAGGATTCAATTCGCGGGGAAGATGAGCCGCCCCGGAGCGTTGATATTGCACACTGCTCTGCCCTGGAGCCATACCTTGCAGTCCGACCATCAAGGTATTAGAAATATCTTCTGCGCTGATTCCCGAAAGAGAGGCTTTTTCTTTATCGACATGAAATACATATCGACTATGATTGGCTTCAAAGCTATTATCAACATCAACGACATTCGTACCCCGGCGGAAAAGATCTGTCACTTTTTCAACATCTATCTTAAAACTTTCATTGTCCTCACCTGGCCGAGGATAAACCTCTGCAACCAGAGTACTCAGAACCGGTGGTCCGGGAGGGACTTCAACAATTTTTAGACGCGACTGGA
>JAKBAI010000036.1 GCA_021809185.1 Planctomycetota bacterium | reverse complement strand
CTCCAGTAGTTGAAGTTTTTCAACGGGTGAAAGGGGCAGTAGTCAACATTCATAGTGAGCGCACCACTGCTTCGCTTTCTACATCGGATCGATTTTCCCACGCCTCTCAAACTCAGCGAATCAATGGGATGGGCACAGGAATTATCATCGATCCGCGAGGATACATCATAACAAATCATCATGTGGTTGATGATGTTCAATTATTACGTATTCGTTTAGTCGATGGTACCTCCCATAACGCCAAAGTGGTTGCTCGAGATCCAGAAAACGATCTTGCTTTATTAAAAATCGATACTCCTAAACCACTTCAAATTATTCCTTTGGGTACAGCTTCTGATCTAATGGAAGGGGAACAAGTGATAGCCATTGGCAATGCCTTTGGCTATGAACACACTCTTTCCACTGGAATCATCAGTGCACTGAAGCGAGATGTTAATCTGAATCGAGAAGTTTCCTATAAATCTCTAATTCAGACCGATGCCAGTATTAATCCTGGCAATTCTGGTGGCCCACTTCTGAATATTCATGGTGAACTGATCGGAGTCAATGTCGCGATAAGGGCTGGTGCACAGGGGATCGGATTTGCTATTCCGGTGGATACGATGTTGAACTCGGCTCAACAATTATTGAATATACGTAGAAGGAATGGCATGACGCATGGAATTCTTGCGCATAATGTTATTGAATGCCAAGATGGATTATGTGTCCGATCCGTTCGTGTCGATCGTGTCCTCCCCGATAGTCCTGGTCAGAAAAGTGGGATTCAGAATGGGGATGTTATTAGAAAAATCGGTAATTTTCCGATTCATACTACACTTGATATGGAGCGAGCGTTTTTGGATCGCCCACTGAATGAAAAAATTGTTGTGATGTTGGATCGTGATCATAAGAAAGAGCCAGGGAGAGATAAACTTACCTCTGTTGTGAAAGATAAGAAATCCATTACGGTCGAGTTGACCCTCGCTCCATTAGATAAATCAGCGGTGAAAAATGCAATCGATATGTCCTGGCAACGAATTGGCTTACGTGTAACCCCTGTCAATGCCAGTAAAGTTACCAATGTCAACCCTCAGCTTCATGGTGGTTTGGCTATCGAAGAAATCCGGGAAGGAAGTCCCGCCGACAAAGCAGGGTTTCAACGCGGTGATATTTTAATCGGGTTACACCAATGGGAAACCGTAAGTTTAGATAATGTATCTTTCGTTTTAACTCATCCCGATCTCTCATCGTTTATCCCTTTGAAGTTCTTTTTAATTCGAAAAGGACAATTACACAATGGCTGGTTGAATAACCTGGAGCCATAACCGTAGTATTTCAGATCTGTTCTGTTTAGTTGTTTAAAGCGAAGGATAAGACCAAGAAGATAAAATCTTCTCCTTATCTTTCGCTTTTAGTTTTCTTTGACGTTGTTGCTCATTTGAGGGAGATCTCTCGTTTCCGTTTAGAGACAAAATTTCAAGTGTAGATTTGCTCTGTATTGGAAACGATCAACCTAACGGAAAGATAGGACGAGTGCGAGCGGTGTAAAGCTTACTGATTCCAAGTTCAACTTGCACTCTTAGGAGATCTTGCCTTTTCGATTACACCCTTGAACGGATACGTTGAGACTTTCTCATTTAAATTGCACATCGGGAACAGTCATCGATTATATTTACTTACTCTTTTTTTCTGACGTTTCCAGATGAATGATAAATTCCATACGCCCTGACAAATAGTAGCTTCCTGAGTTGACGTTTGATCTTGAAATTGTAGTTGATCTTTTTCGATCTTCGGCTAATGCAGGGGCTTCCAAATAACCAATCGCTTGTTTAACGGAATAGTTAAACGGTTGACCAGTGCCGAAATCGGTAGGAATCGGTAATTGGAGTTGATCCAATCGATTTACCAATTGATGATTTGTTTTGGCTTCTATACGCAACGCTTCGATAATTCTTAGACAGGCGATGCGGCGGTCGATCTGAATAACTCGTCTCTGATATTCATCGATCATATTCACAAAATCAGTTAAGAGAAAACAGCTCGGCGAGCGCATTCCTTCAACCTGATTTTCCATTTCTTTTAATTGAGCACGAAGTTGACTGTAGCCTTTTTTAGCTTCTGGATAAGGGCGTGTTGCCCAGAGAAAGCACTCCATTTGCATCGCTTTTACCTGTGCCTGTATATCCAGCAAAACTATTTGCATCGCTGACATATCTTTAAGTTGATTTTGAGTTGCCCCTATCTGTGCCAAGCGATTTAACCCGTTGTTCGAATGTTTGCTTATGTAGTCGGTCCAACTCGATTTGTCATCGGGATGGGGGAACCGTTTTTGCGATTCTTGGATAGCACTCGTAAACCAATGTTTTTGAATTTGGTTTAATTTTTCGGTTGGCAAAACCTGCTGAACGGTTAGTTCTTGCATAAATAATTGGGAATCAAACGACGATTGTTCTTTAGTTAAAACAGAAGAAAAGTCAAGAAAAGGGGTTTGTAAAGCGGTTAAGGGATGATAAATCTCGGGGCTATCATTTAGCTGTTGCCAGTATTCTATTTCGTCCAGAAAGTGATGTAAAATCGGCAGGCCGATGCCAAGGGAAACTAGATTGGAAGATTCGGTAATTTTTTTGCCCAGCATCAAACCGCATTCAATTTCATTCCAAGCCTGCTGAAATTTCTTTTCTTCCATATACCAACGGCAACGCAATTGCAGAATGATTGATAATTCTTGTAGAGAAGATAGTTTTTCCAGCAAAAATTTAGACTTTGCGGAAGGGATATTCCCGTTACTGGCAAAGTGCCACCGCGAACAGTGGCAAGCGAGCTGTAATTCGTGCAGTGCCTCCTGATAGCTATTCAGTATTGTCAAAAATGACTCGCGATTCGATTTGCTCACTAATTTTTGGCCTGATTTTTTGGGTTGCCGGAGTTGCTGGATCGATTTTTGCAAAAGTTCGGGATCACGGATCGAACGCGGTTTGAGGAGCAAAGCATTTTGCAAATGCAGGATCCCATTTTCTTCACTAGATTGTTCAGCAAAGAAGAGACATTTTATCGGTTGATACAATCCTTTCGGTGCTAGTGCACCAAGAGTTATTTGCTTCGCTTGTTGGTTATGTGTTGCCTGACTGCTGTCTTGCGTTTCTGATTGCTTTTTTGTTTGAGCACCGATAACAGAACTGATTGTGGAACTCATAACAGCAGAAAAAAATAGCCCCCAGAGAAATCGTAGAGCACAGCTGAAAAATGGATTTGCTTTATACTTTTCTGATTGCGTAATCATGATCTTACCTGTGATAATCGATTAGGTATCGCTCTATCGTTTGTCGTCATTTTGCCTCCCTGAGCCAGTTACTTTTTGTTTGGCAGCTTTGCCTTGTTCATTTTTGGGGTGGAGGTTATAGCAGGATTATTCTGCCACTTCGGAGAAAGTAGTAAACTGGTAGAATCGGGAAATGGATCCCCTTCTAAAGAGTTCCCTTTAAGAGGGTTCCATTCTAGGGGGGTCCCTTCGAGAGAATTCCATTCTGGATGGTTCCCTGGAAGCAGAGATCGATTCGGGGAAAGAAACACCGGATTTTGATCAGAAGCGGTACCAGCAGTTCCTGTCCATTTAGGACCATTCGGCAAATGAGGGATCGCATTAAAGTTAGCTAAACCATCATTTAAAAGTTCTTGTCGAATTCTTAATTGGCTTAAGAAAGTATCTTCAGCTAAGGATGGAGTTTCATCCCCCTTGGTTATGGGATTTTGATCGTTCGCTGTTTCGGACCGAAAAGGGGGCATCATGCTATCAGCAATCGGATTGGAATTTCCAGGGGCCGTTAAAGTAGAATGATTTGATTGGTTCGCGGGTCGATTGCGGTTCGAAGAGCGAGATGCTATCTGCTGGTCAGAATTTAGGGATTGACTTAGATAGATCGAACCAACAACCAGAGTAAGACAAATCGAGATTCCAGCTATCATTCGCCAGTACCAGGTCGAGTTGCTCTGGGCGTAGCGGATCCCTGCCTGAAATAACAGATTATCGCGATCGATGCGTAGCGGAATTGGCTGAAATTGACGCAAACTATCCGCAAATGCAAGCATTTCTGCTGAAGACATTATTTTTTCGGGTTGATCTGACATTTTTCACCTAATCGTTCTCGCAAAACCGTTAATCCCGTAGCGTATCGACGATAACAGGTTGCTGCCGATGACCCTGTTATCTCTCCAATTTGCTCAAAAGTTAAACCGCCCCAAAGGTGGGCAACGATAATTTCCCGCATCTCACACGGTATTTTTTGCATCTCTGTTGTTAGCGTATCGGCATCGACAGCAATTGATACCATCCGGCTTTCGCTGGCTATCGATCCGGTCAACGAATCGTTTTGCGGGTCAACAAATATTCCTGAAAACTGCCCTTTTTCAAACCATTCTCGTTGGTCTTGAAAATGTTTCTGTTCGATTTTTTTTCGGCGAACCTCTTGGCGTAAAGCACTAATGGCCGCATTACGTACTACCCGATATAACCAGGGAACGGGCGATTGCGGCATCTCTTTTTGACTTGCCAATTTCCAAAATGCTTCTTGGACCACATCCTCAGGAGTAGAACACCATTGGCGGGCGTAAAGTTTTAAGACTGCTCCATATCGATCAATCAAATAGCCCAGATGTTCTGCATCCATCCGATTTTCATTTCAAAATTACAACTCTTATGTCAACGTTGATTCGATTGTTTCACCTAGATTGCTTCAGATTTACTTTTCTACTTTTCTAATCTAGATTACCAATCCGCGTTCATGTATTTTGACTTTTTATGGTAATATTCTTTCTAGCATCACTTTGATCATCTCAAATCATCATTTCAAGAGTTTCACTGGTCCATTTTCTAATCCGTTTGACTCTTAGCTTCGAAGTATTTTCTTTTTCTGAAAGATAAACTCCACGGATAATCAGGTATTTCATATTTTTTCTGAGATTCTGAAAAATAACCATTACCTCAATGCAAATGCTCTCATCAGAATTTACTGAAGAACTCGACGAGTAATTATTTTATTTTAGGTCTTATTTCGATTCATTTATCAAAATTAAGGAATAATGGAAGCTCTTTCGCTGGCAAAATACGTGTTTTATACATATTTGAAATCAAGTTTTAGTAACTATTTAAGTGTTAGAGTCAGATCGTTTTGAGTTATTCCAGCGCAATTAGGAGCAATGAAAAAGATGAATGATGGATTTTCATAATTTCCTTGCAAAAAACAGAAAAAAATGAAAATGGAGGAACTCCAGAAAGTTTTAAGTATAGGATTTGGTTTCTGAGCTATTGAATTTGATTTGGCAAATATGATGATAGCAATTTTAATCTCTAATCTTTGTTGTTACAATAAAGTTACTCTAGCGAAAATATTTTGATCTAAAGAAAATGAGAATATGGTACAAACTATCAAGCCCATTGGGGATCAGGGTTGGATTATCTATACACAAAATGAGTCGCAAATCCGTGAGCTGATGCGCCAGATCGAGCAGATAAATCCTCCCTGGTTAATCGATTTAGTCCCAGCCTATTTGAGTTTAGGAGTATTTGTTCAACCAGATAGAAATTCTCTGGAAACTGCTAAAATGTACTTGGATTCACTCTCTATAGAACAAACCGTAGAGATTATTTCTCCACCAGTTATATCGATCCCGTGTTGTTATGAGTTTCAGCTCGATGGGGGACGGATATGTCAACAATTGCAATTGACTTTTGAAGAGGTGATTGCAGAACATAGCCAAACGATTTACACGGTTTATGCCATTGGCTTTTGCCCTGGATTTCCTTATATGGGTTATCTATCGGATAAGCTTATTGGAACTTCTCGACTTTCTACGCCCCGCAAACAGGTGTTGCCTGGGAGTGTAGCAATAACAGGTCGACAAACCAGTATCTATCCACTTCCCAGACCTGGAGGGTGGAATCTAATAGGTCGAACCCCATTGATATTAGTCGATCTGCATAAAAATTATTTCCCATTACGAATCGGTGACTGTGTACAATTCAATCGTATCGATGAGCAGGAATTTCGTAATCTTGAAGGGGAATTATTGCCAGATTGGCGACAGATTCAAGCAACTAAGGGGCAATAGTCATGCTGATATCGGAAATTGATTTTAGTATTTATTTCCGACTCCGTTCGATTGTCGACCGATAGACTAGGGACAATGATCCCATTTAAAGATAAGTAATAAAACAATTACGAATCTTACTTGATGAAACGAAAAATAGAAAAATCAATTGAGTAGGAGATGAAGAAGTGATAGATGATCGATTCTTCGGGTCGATATTGGTGAGGTAAGGTTTCTTATTTACGTAAGGTAAAAGAATTTTATCATGCGGGAAAGACATTTTTGTCTTTCCCGCTGAACAAAAGTACCAATCTCAAATTTGCTTCAGTATATTAGAGAAATGGGTGCCTTTGGGTCAAATTAAATCGGTATCTCTAAGTGATAGATGGCAATAAGCTCAATTCTTAAAGATTTAATTACAAGGGTAACAAGAGTATATCGCAAAATATCGCGTAATAAATCATGGGGCGAATAGATTCATCAAGCTTTGATGATATCGCGAACCGTTTTGCCACTTGGGATCATTGGTAATACATGTTCCTGATAAGGGACAAGAACATCGAGAACAAAAGTGGTATCGCTGTCGATCATTTCTTCAATGGCGGCATCGAAATCGCTCTTGCGAGCAATTTGTCTGCTCTTGATCTTAAACCCTTGAGCAATCGTCACAAAATCGGGATAGGGTAACTGCTTTTGCCCAGCACCTAAATAGGTATGGCCCCGATTGCCTCCATGGAATCGATCTTCCCATTGAACGACCATGCCAAGATGTTGATTGTTCAATAAGAGAACTTTAACGGGTAATTTTTCTGTATAGGCGCAGGCCAGTTCCTGGATATTCATCAAAAAACTGCCATCGCCATCGATGTCGATCACTAGATGATCTGGGTGAGCCGCTTTGGCACCAATTGCTGCGGGTAGACCAAAACCCATGGTGCCCAATCCCCCACTGGTGATCCAGGTACGCGGTTTGGAGTAAGGGAAATATTGGGCAGACCACATCTGATGCTGACCTACTCCTGTGGTGATAATCGTTTTGTCTAATTTCCCTTTTTCGGCAATAATTTGGTGCATGCGTTGAATAGCATATTGAGGCAAAATGGCATCATCACGATCGTGAAATCGCATCGGTTCCTGCTCTCTCCAGGTATCGATTTGCCGCATCCAATCTGGGTATCGCCCTCCCCCAACAATATCGGCATACTCCTCTTTTTGCAGCAGTTCATTGAGGCCGGCGATGGCTTTGGCTAGATCACCGTTGATAGCCACATGGGCATGTTTGTTTTTGTTTAGTTCCGAGGCATCGGCATCGATATGAACAATTCGGCCATGTTTGGCAAATTCGCTCAATTTCCCGGTCACCCGATCGTCAAAGCGAACACCAAAAGCTAGCAACAAATCGGCATCGTTGATAGCGTAGTTTGAGTAAACGGTTCCATGCATGCCCAACATCTGTAAACAGAGATAGTGGTTAGAAGGGAACCCTCCCAGACCGTGCAGAGTTAATGCAACGGGTATCCCAGTGGATTCCGCAAATTGTCGTAGAGCGGGGGCAGCTCCGGAATGAATGATCCCTCCCCCACCATAAATAATCGGTTTTTTCGCTTGGCGAATTTCTTGAAGAATTCGTCTCAGATTTTCTTGGGCAATATGCCGTTCTGGATTATATCCTGGAAGGTTCATTGGTGGATCATAAGTATCGACAACAATCTCTTTTTGTTGGAGATCCTTAGGGATGTCGATAATCACCGGACCAGGCCGACCACTATTCGCAATATAAAACGCTTCCTTGATGATTCGGGGAATATCTTCGGTGCGTTGTACCAGGTAATGATGTTTGGTGATTGGTCGACAGATTTCGACAATCGGCGTTTCTTGAAACGCATCCGTGCCAATCACTGGCGTACTGACTTGACCCGTAATAGCGATAACGGGAATGGAATCCATCTTGGCATCGGCAAGGATCGTCACAAAATTGGTAGCTCCAGGTCCACTGGTTGCTAAACAGACACCGACCTTACCCGTGGTTCTTGCATAGCCGTGAGCCATAAATCCTCCGCCTTGTTCGTTGCGGGGTAAAATGGTGCGTACACGATCTTCTACTTTTGTTAACGATTGATGGATGGGCATACTAGCACCACCCGGATAGGCAAATACGGTATCAACCCCCTGGCGAATCATTGCTTCCACCAGAATATCTGCGCCGCTCTGTTTCGTTCCGCTTACATTCGTCAAAGTACTTTCCATGAATCTACTCATTATTAACTGTTCAGTTTCTTTTGGAATCCTATCTTGTTTAAGAAGATAGTCCGTTAAAACCAATTGGAGAGAAACTATTAGTTTATAGCAATTGTTCAACATTTGTAGGGACAATTCTTAAAGATGAAGCGATTTCTTATTTCTTTCTCAATTTTAAGTGAAATAATAAAAGAATTGTTGTCAAAAAAATTTCTTCTCATGGTTTTGAATTCCGATTTGTATCTCTTTTGTATTGAAGAAGCGGCATTCAGAGGAAATTGAATAACAGAATTTCAGAGAACTCATTTCAATCTCCTTCGTTTAGAAAGAAGATTGAACTCGAACGGAAACAACTATTCAGGAAAAATCAGAGTTTTTGAGAGATGTTCATGGCCAATGACGGAGTTCGCCATAATATCGGATGCTTGCCGGTAAAAGTAATTGGGATTAGGCAGAGCAGGGCTAAAGTGAGTCAACCACAGCTCTTTGGCATTAGCGTTTTTGGCCAAAGTTGCTGCTTCGGCGAAGGTCATGTGTTTATTTTCTATGGCTTTGTCTTGATCCGCAGGGTCGCCATAGGTTCCTTCGCTAATCAGGAGATCGACATTGGTAAAAAAACGTTCGAGTGATTTTGTCGGTCGACTATCGGTTAAATATCCGAAGGAAATACCAGCTCGAGGTGGTCCGAGAACCGCTTCAGGGTGAATGGTTTGACCATTAAATTCGACACACTCCCCTCGTTGTAATAATTTCCACTTTTGCACGGGGATACCGATTGCTTTTGCTTTTTCAGGGATGAAGGCGGGTAAACGGGGTAAATCGAAACGGTAGGCTAAGCAAGAAATTTCATGGTCAGCGTGACAGCTCGAGATGCGTAGATCGTTGAGCTGAAATATGGTTTTGGCTGGGTAGCTCATTTCTTCGTCAATTTCAAGGATGTGAACGGGATAGGGCAAATGAGGAGCGATAACGCGCAGACCATCGACAATGCGTTGGGTACCGCGTGGGCCAAGGATGGTGAGAGGTTCATGACGATCTCGGCCAGATTGACCAACCGTGAGTAGAAAACCGGGTAATCCGCTGGTGTGATCGGCATGGAAATGCGTTAAACAAACTACGCTGATATTCCGAATTCCCCATGCCAATTTGCGGATACTAACTTGCGTTCCTTCTCCGCAATCGATCAGGATAAGCTGACCATTATATCGAATCAACGAACTGGCAAGAAATCGATCAGGAAACGGAATAGTCCCTCCAGTTCCCAGTAGGGCCACATCGATCATTGTTTAATACTTACTCCTAAAACTTTTATTCTACAGGACATTTTGAGTTCTGACAGGGTTCATATTCATTTCTGACTAGCGTCTATCTGTTATTTTCTGGTTCTCTATTCAATAGAAAGATAAAAGGATAAGCAGGTTTAATCGGTCCTTTCTTCTGAAAGTCGATACCTATCTTAAAGTGGTTATGATTCCTAAAAATCTTTAAGATAGGCCTATTTTGAGAAGGGGTAGACCATTGGGTATTTACTTCTTTCCTGCTATGATAATTTCAATTCGGAAATATTTTGTAACCAGCTTAATCGAGCTGAATTTTGGAGAACCGTTCGTGACAATTACAGATAAACTCAAGCAATTTTTGGAGGCTAAAGGGATCGCTTTCGAGGTAACCGAGCATGAAGCGGTATATACCAGTGAACAGGCCGCAGCGGTTCGCGGAACCACTTTAGCTTCTGGGGCCAAAGCATTGATCCTTAAAGCACAGGAAGCGTATTTGATGGTCGTCCTCGCTGCGGATCGTAAATTGGATAGCAAGAAGTTGAAGGGTCATCTAGCTTGCCGCTCGCTTCGATTTGCATCGCGGGAAGAGGTGGATCAGCTCACAGGATTGCAGCCAGGGTCGATTCCTCCTTTTGGTAGTTTATTTGGTTTAATAACCAAAGTGGATCGGTCTCTTACGGAACAATCGATTATTAATTTTAATGCAGCGGATCATCGAATTTCCATATCGATGACTTTTCAAGATTACTTGATCGCTGAAAAGCCTGAAATTGTCGAATGCACTTAAATTCTTATACAAATTATTGTCCAAACGGAAGTTTAGATTTCCGTGTAATCAAATCACGATTTCATTTCTAGAAATGACTTTATTGAACGCTAGCCTGAATTATTTGTTGATTTTATTTGCAAGATAAAAAATTATATTCTAGGGTAATAAATAAAGAGGATTGAACAGTAAAAACTGAGAAAAAAACGGGTTTGAAAATAGATTTTCAATTGCAATCCGCATAAACAATTCAAGCTGGTGATTTACCAGCTTGAGAGATAAACTTAAGAGATAAAAAAAGTTTGATCAAATTGAAGATGATTCAATTAAGAAATCAGTCTAATAATAAAGAGGGATCCCAACCAACACGTTCAGCGGAGGAACGGAGTTTTTCGAGTGCCCGATTTTGAATTTGGCGAACTCGTTCTTTGGAAATTCGCAATAGATGCCCAATTTGTCGTAAACTATGGGTGCCGTGTCCAGTCAAGCCGAAACGGAGATCGAGGACTTTTCGTTCCCGGGGTCGCAAATTCTCCATGAGGTAGGTTAAAGCCTCTTGCCGTTCGTTATTGGTTTGAGCGATTAAAGAAGAAATATCTGGCATTGCTTCGGTTAATTTGAAATCGCTATCATCATCTAAAACAGCATTCAGAGAAACAGGAGTTCGCGTAGCTGTTTGAAGATGAGTCAAATGTTCCAGGCTACTCCCAGTTCGAGAAGCCAATTCCTGGGAACTAGGGATATGTTTGCCATCATGAGCTAAAGCTTCCGACTCTTGTTGGAGAACGCCGAGTTCTTGTAAATGGTGGGGTGATAAGCTTACTAGATGACTCTGGCGAGCAACCGCAATTTGCAGAGTTTGACGAATCCACCAAGTGGCATAGGTTGCTAGACGGGTACCATGGCTAACATCGAAACGATCAATCGCCTGCATGAGACCACAAACCGCTTCTTGTAATAAATCGTGGTAACTCAAGGAATGATGGCGGAATCTTTTGGCAACATGCGCGGCTAAGCGGATGTTTGCATTGGCCAAACGATGTTTGTAATAAACATATTTGTCGTGTTGACGATTAATTGCTGGTGCGGCTTCAATGGCATTTTGATCACAATAGTCGCGGATAAATTGAGCCATTGGCCAAGGTTCTAATGCCGGTCTTTGAGAACGAAGGTGCGGATAATGTCTAGTGATACTTCGAACGAGATCTGATTTGCAATCCCAGAATTTCGTCAACAAATCTCTTTCATCTTCAGGTGAGAGTAAATCAGATGAGAATGTAGTAAAAGAGCCTTCCACATTGATTGACACACTAAACCGCTTTTTCTTCGTTGTTTTCATTCTTTTCAATCCTTCCCCACGATTGGGAGAAATCGGTTGAAGTTACTAGGAGACAAACTATAATTGTAAAATATTCAAATACCAAAATTCAAACTAATATTTGAAATTTCTAATGATCGGATAACGCATCCGATTTAATTATTCCGATTTAATTATTCCGATTTATTTTTTTGATAAAATATTTTTTAGTTCAATTTTTTATCAAAATCTAATTTTTATCCTTTTTTTTGATACCTGCTTTAACCAGAAACAGTTATGTAGACGATTATTATCCTTCAGCTCATTAAAAAAATCGACAAAAAAATCGCAATCTAAGAAGGTGACAAAACCTTAATAGATTAACAGATTTTATTCTTCCAGATAGTAATGGTGGATCTCATCGATCGATCCTGATCGACGGAAATCGATTTGTCATGTAGTTTTTAGATCATTAGAGAGAATCTTGCCAGGGCTTTATAGAGACAACTTTTGATTTATTGATAATTCTCAGCAATAAATCTTAAAATAGAAACATATGCAAGTGTTTGGAATAAATAGCAAGAGCAATATTTGCCACCTATTCACTATCATACATAATAAACTATTTTCTATTGGTCTCAAATAATTCTTGGTTTTACCAATCAATCATCAAATTCAATCATCAAATTCAATCATCAAATCAGGAATACAAGAGTAAAGAAAACTGATGTAACCTGGATTATCTGTATCGTCTCGAATCCATATAATAATTACTGAAAAGTGACGAATTACTAAAACATACTTCAAACGAAAATACCTATTTTCAACAGAATTCCCAGGACTCATTAAACGAATACAAAAGTCAAATCCATTCGAATACTGGTCTTTGAAATATCCTAGCCTATTGTCCTTCTATTATTGAGAAAATCATCAATTTTAGAGAACATTCCTTGGGGAATGTCATGTTTGATGGCATATTAAAAGAAATATATTTATTAAAAATTCTTTTTAATAAATTATTGTCTTGCAATAATTTTTTCGAAATACTTGTAACAATAATAGAAAAAAAACTAACATCTATAGATTATATTTAGAAATAATAATATCTAATAATGCTGTTGAAGAGATATTTACCTGTAACCTATAGTTAACTGTTGGGTTAAAAATAGATATATCTAGATTCTCAACTCCACTCTGATTTCTCGAAATCAAAATTCTATGAAACATCCAAAAGGATTCATTTGGAGTTTGTGGGAAAATTGATTTGCATTCACAAACAATTTTCGCCAAAAAGCTAAGAATTTATAAGGTAACTATCGTTTTGAAATATTGATCGGTATTTTAAGAATTAACTCTCTGGCATCCTCACTTTAAGTCTTTTGAGGCATCCTACTTCAATTGACTTTCAAAAATGGGAGAAGTCTATATTGACTTATGGTGAATTTTTTGAAATTTCACCCGAAGTTTCAATTCCCCCAAAACTACACGCTAAGTAAACGCTAATTACTCGTTAAGTTACAAAATTATTACACTTATAAACTTTCGTTTAGAAAGTTCAATCCAGAACACAAGTTTCAAGAGATTATAACTAAAAACCCTTATTATCACTTATCTTATATTCGTTAGACTCATGATTGAGGTTTTAACCGAACGTTTTGTAATAATCCTCTAATTTAACCATAAGGAAATTTGATTTTACCGCATGGGAATTCTGAAATCAAGAGGTTTTCTTGGTTTTTTAACAAAATCTTCCAGATTCTTCAAAAATCCCTTTAAAAGGATTAAAATAAAGCAAAATTAGATTTATTTTTGATGGAAATTTCGTTATTAGTATCATCCATTTTCATGGTATGGTAAAATCAACTTGGTTTAACTTGACAATTCAATTTATGATTCGATTGCTATATTCTGCTAACTCCTCGTTTTTCAATAGTTTGCTGGTGATTTACCTTTTATAAACAAGACAAAAACTATTCAATTTCTCGTGGAAAAATCTTATTTTCCTACCAGAATTTTGTTTTGAATCTGGTATCATTTTTTGTAATTAAGGTCTAATAAATCTATTTTTGCACCAGCATAAATACCGGATGGGAAAATTCTGATGGATCAAGAAATTCCATTCGAATTTTTCTTCACATCCGATTCTATCCAATCGGACAAGATGAGTTACATAAAATCTTAAAGTTCTTACTAAAAATGGAATAAGCGATTTCGGTGATAGAGGCATGATCTGTTAAATTAAATATAGACTTTATCAACACGATCCCACTGGGTAACAAAGTACGAAAATTTCCCAAATTTCTGAAATGACTCAGGCATGTTCGATGAAAGTGAATTTTCTGCAATTTCTGATGTTGGTCATTTCTATTCGAATTAATTGAAGATGATTCAATTTCATTGGATTGCTACTTGAAAATCAAGAACAAATCCGGTAAATTAAACTCACCCGCCGAATTTCTTATTTTCGATTTCCGGTAAATGAAAAGAAATTGATCAACAACTGGAACAAAAAAATGAGTACAAATAAGTACCTTTAAACTTGCATTAACTATATATTAACAATAAATGACCTCGAATAGTTAAATAGTTTCCTTAAAGCATAAATGGATACTCAGGCACAAGATAGGTTACAAAATAAATAGGTTACAAAATAATTTGCTACGATTTACACAAACGATTCTTAAAGTGAATCAGATTTTAGGATAAGAGCAATGAATTTTCGAAAACAAATTTTAGCAATTGCCTTTCTAATTGGCTTGTTCTCCCCTATCCAAAAAAGCGGGGCAGTAGAGAAGGGATTAGCTGGCCACCAAGTGGTTCGATTGCAAGCATTTCCAGAAAAAATTCAATTGAATTCTCCATTTGCTTATCGTCAGCTCGTGCTATCCGCCCATCTAGAAAATGGGGATGTATTGGATGTGACCCATCAAGCCAAAATCCAACTTCCCAAAGGGGTGCAGCTTTCGTCATCGCGAATAGTTTCCCCCGATTGGAGTAACAAACAGAATACGAAAGGGGAATTGGATATTGCATTTGGGGGAAAATCGATCAAAATTCCGATTGAAGTTACGAATGGGGACAAAGAGCCACCAGTAAGTTTTGTTCGCGATGTAATGCCAGTGTTAGGGAAATTGGGCTGCAACGCAGGAACGTGCCATGGTGCTGCAGAAGGTAAAAACGGATTCAAGTTGTCCCTGCGTGGTTACGATCCGCTTTTCGATCACCGATCATTGACCGATGATCTCGAAGGGCGGCGATTTAACCGTTCTGCGCCAGAACAATCCTTAATGCTTCTTAAACCAGCAGGAGGGGTACCGCACGCGGGGGGAATATTGTGGCAACCTGGTGACCCGAATTATGAATTATTGAAAGCTTGGATCGCTGCGGGGGCCAAGTCGGAATTACAGACCACTCGCGTTCAACGCATTGAAATGTATCCACAATCCCCGACCATTCCGCAAATCGGCATGAAACAACAATTTGCAGTCATTGCATATTATCCCGATGGGATAAGTAGAGATGTCACCCGTGAAGCCTTTATCGAAAGCAGTAATAGCGAAACAGCAACCGTTGACAAGACCGGTCTAGCCACCACTATTCGCCGGGGTGAAGCAACCATGCTGGCTCGGTATGAAGGGGCTTATACCGCAAGCACGATGGTAGTTATGGGGGACCGCAGTGGCTTTAAGTGGAAAGAGACCGAAGCATATAATCAGATCGATCAATTGGTTTACCAAAAACTAAAGCGGATCCGTGTCCTACCGAGCGACTTGTGTACCGATGCCGAATTTATTCGCCGAGTTTATCTCGACTTGACCGGCTTGCCCGCAAGCAGTGACGATGTCCGCAAATTTTTGACCGACAAACGACCAACGCGACAGAAACGAGATGAATTAATCGATAAACTCATCGGCAGTGAACCATTCATCGAACATTGGACCAACAAATGGTCCGATCTATTGCAAGTCAATCGAAAATTCCTAGGCGATCCGGGGGCCAAATCATTGCGGGATTATATCCGCAAGGCAATTAGCGAAAATATGCCCTATGATCGATTTGCCTACTCTATTTTGACAGGAACTGGCTCGAATGTCGAAAACCCGACAGCTTCTTATTTTAAGATCTTGCGGACCCCGGATGCCTTGATGGAAAATACCACCCATCTCTTTTTGGCCATTCGGTTCAATTGTAATAAATGCCATGATCACCCTTTTGAACGCTGGACCCAGACACAATATTTTGAATTATCTGGCTATTTTGCCCAGGTCTCTCGTAGCGAAGATCCGAAATTCAAAGGTCAACGGATTGGTGGAACCGCGGTTGAAGGGGCCGTTCCTCTGGTTGAAGTTATCAAGGATATTAATTCAGGCGATGTTAAAAACGAGCGGACCGGGGATATTGCCAAACCCCATTTCCCTTTCGAGTTCCCCTTGCAATTCGATAGCAAGGAAACTCGGCGCGTTCAGCTCGCCAAGTGGATTACTTCCCCTAATAATCCATATTTTGCCCGTAGCTATGTAAATCGAATCTGGAGTTATTTGACAGGAGTGGGGATTATTGAACCGATCGATGATATTCGAGCAGGTAATCCCCCCACTAACCCTGAACTTCTCGATTATCTCACCAAGGAATTCATCGATAGCCATTTCAATGTGCGCCGATTGATGCAACTAATCTGCAAATCACGAACCTATCAGCTTAGTATCCAGACGAATCGCTGGAACGAGGGGGATGATATGAATTATGCGCATGCGGTTGCCAGAAGACTTTCTGCCGAATCGCTTTTCGATGCGATTCATGAAGTAACCGGAACTCCGTTTGATATCCCTGGTTTACCCCCCAATGCCCGCGCTGCTCAAGTGTTGGATGGTACGGTTCCCCTGCCCGGTGGCTTTCTGGAACTTTTTGGTAAACCACTACGAGAATCGGCTTGTGAATGCGAACGATCGAACAATCTCATGCTTGGGCCGGTTCTGAATCTTGTCAACGGACCAGTTGTAGGGGAGGCGATTCGCCGGCGCGGGAATCGCTTGGAAGACCTAGCTTCCAAGTTTGCTGATAATCGCAAATTGATCGAGGAATTATATCTCGATATTCTGAACCGTTACCCCACGGAAGCGGAGATTAAAATCGGTTTGCAGGCAATTCAGGATGGTCTGGACGACTATGCCCAGCAACAGAAAGAATATCAACAAAAAGTTGCGAATTTGAAAGCATATGAAAAACAGGTCGATAGCAAACAGATCGATTGGGAAAACAAGCTGAAACGCGAATCGGTCTGGCAAGTTCTGCAATTAAAAGGGGAACGCCAAGGGAAAAAAGGCCCTAACTTTAGCCCACAACCCGATGGCTCGGTTTTTGTGATCGGTCCCAATCGAACGCCAGAAACTTACTCTCTAACGACCACAACCAAACTTCGCCGGGTTACCGCCATTCGTTTAGAAACTCTTGCGGATGATCGTTTACCAGGACGCGGCCCAGGTCGTGCCCCGAACGGTAACTTTGTTCTCAATGACTTTTCTGTTTTCTCTCGGCCAATGGGCTTAAAAATCCCGATTCTGAAAAAACAGTTTTTAATGAATCCCAAAGCCGATTTTTCTCAAAATTCCTTTGATATCGCTGGGGCAATCGACAATAATCCAGAAACTGCATGGGCCATTGTTCCGCAAACCGGTACGAACCATGTTGCGATGTTTACTTTCAAACAACCTTTGGAGAATGCCAATACCCAGATATTTTCCATTCGTATGCTTCAGAAGTTTACGGGTAAATTACACACGATTGGACGATTCCGGATTTCTGTTACCGATGATCCCATGCCGGTTTATGGACCCGCAGCTCCTACCGAAGCGATAGTCCTTGCTAAGATTCCACCAGAAAAACGCACCGAAACTCAAAAGCAGAGACTTTTTCAACTTCATCGCGAAGAAGATCCAGAATACCGCAGATTACTCAATCTAACCGCGAGTCCCCCGCCCAGCGACAAACGAGTTACTGGTCTACAAGATCTCACCTGGGCACTTATCAATAGCCCAGCATTCCTCTTCAACCATTAACTTTCCATCATTAACTCTCTATCATCACTGATAGAGATCATTATGGATAGAAATATGATAACAAACATTAAGCCATCGAGCACACCAAGAGTAATTTTAGACTTGTCTAAACCCTTGGTGTTTTCGATGGCTTAAGTGATCATTCCTGTTCTCGCTTCCCCCTCTACTCACTCACCTCGCACCAGCGAAGATATCGTTGATCTATCTTAATTAAACGACCGATTGTCGATAGCGATCTATCTTTCATTTCAGCTTTTGTGTTCGGTAACTTTACCATCTACTTGGCAGATCCCAATTCTCTTCGATGCCTTCGGGTAAATGCGGTTCGATTCGTCTGGGAAATGAGTTAGGTTGATCGGTATCGATTAGCGTATATTTTTTGGACAGCTCTTGCCTTAAATAAGGGTCGATTCCTAATTTTGGTATTTTCAACCACTTCAATGCGGTCAAAGTATTATTTTCGAGTAGAGACAACACCGCCCCTTCATGAATCGGATTCTGATCGAGATTCAACCAAGTTAGGTATTTAAGCTTATCGCTTTGTGCTATCAAGCGAACCGCTTCGTCGTTGAGCCAATTTTCTTCCAGATCCAGCACTTCTAAAGAATTAATAAATAAACAAGATAAAAGCTGCTCTATAGCCTCATAGCGCAAGCGATTATGACTTAAACTCAGATAACGAATATGGCCAGGATGACCTGGTTGTATCAGCTCGTTGAGAGATTCAGCGCTGAGCTGATTTTCTTTCAGGTGTAGCTTATTAAAACATAACTCAGGTAAAAGTAGATTTGATTGACCTTTGGGACTCGCATGAAGTTGATTCCGTGCCAAATAGATCTCCTGAATCGGATTTTCTTTCTGGGCAAGTGCTAAGTAAGCAAGTGTTCTGCTGGTAAGATCATTTTGTTCGAGATGTAATCGTTTTAGCTTAGGGAAATATTTAGAGCGAGTAATCAGTTCGGTGCCAGAATCGCTAATTTCATTTTCATGGAGATAAAGAGTTTCCAGGGCGGGGAAGCCTTCGCTTCGCATCAGATAACGCAATCCCAAACTGCCCAAGCTATTGCGGCCCAGATTGAAGGTGGTGAGCCTTGGTAAGGAGATATTTTCCAAAAGATTGCCAAGTTGGGCACCGCCATGCTGTGCATAAATGGTGAGGGTTGAAAGTTGGTGCAACCAAGAAGAATGAAATACTTTTTCTGCTGAACTTCCCAAATCCAGAAATTGAATATGCCTAACAGGGGCGAGCTGAAACAACAATGGCGCCCGGGCTAGAAACGTCCGTGCTTCCATTCGTACCATTTCAATGAATCCACGTCGAAAGGCGTACCCGGTTACTAATCCTTCCAGCGGTTTTGCCCAGATTGTCCCATAGCGAGAAAGATATTCTGCTTCAAACTGGCGCAATTCCCATCGTCGGGATGATGATATAGTGCAATCTTCTAGCGCACATTGGATGCGAATAAATTGGCCCAGCGGATCGTTTCGTTCATCCAGATAATCGGCATAAATCAGCCTGGGTAAATTTTCTTCGGGTGCTTTCCAGATTGCTGCTAAAAACGAATCATGGTCCAGCATATATAGATTGAATTTATTATATTTTCTTTCTTCTGGCTAGTTTGATCATGGCAATTATCGAATTATCGATGCCATTTATCTCTATTTTTAATCCGTCATCGTAAAATTTTTTCTACTGCAAAAGTCTATCGCGATTCGTGTTGAATTCATCATTTGGATTGGATTTCATTTGGGTTGGGCCTCATTTCGATTCAAATTTATAGTCAGCGAGTGAATGGCTTCTCATAGTCTCTTGGCGAAGCGTATAGCCTATTCGGCATTGTTCACGAATCGAATAATAGAGAAAACCAAAATGGAAAAGTTGATACCATTTAAAAACGAATCGAAAAAATGGGAAGGATTTTAATCACGAATAACAAGGATAAAAATATAACAAAAACGAATTGCGAATGGTCACAAATAGGGAAAAATAACTTGTTTATTGACATCTAGCCGATTCACTAAACTAAATGGAATAACTTGGTTGCATTGATTTGCATATTTGTGGAATCCATTTATTTCCATTTAGTTTGATGTATTTAATCGGTGGTATTCAGTGGCTTCGTGTCTAAAAATCTATTATTTTCAAAACAAAATCAACCAAAGCTCAAAATTTCAGTTTAAGCTGAGTCATTCTTGCAACGGTTTCGGCCATGAGCTGATCTTCTTCGCTTTCGTTATTGGCAGAATAAGTTGCCGAAAAACGGAGGAAAGCTCCCGCATCATCCCAGGGAACACAGCAGATTGATTGATCGGTAATCAAAAACTGGGAAACCTCTTCGGCATTGGCAAAAACTCGATTCCCCGCAGCAACCGGAGCTTTGGCATAAAGAAAATAAGTACCACCGGGCATTTCTATCTGAAAGCCGACCTGTTTCAGTGCAGCAACCAGTTTTTGCAATCGGCGCCGATATTTTTCACAAATCTGTTTGGGAATTTCGGGTTGGTTGAGGGCTTCTGCTGCCGCTTGTTGAATGGCCATGAACTGACCACTATCGCTGTTATCTTTTATATCGGCAAATGCTTGAACAATCTTGGGGTGACCACAAACCCAACCCATGCGCCAACCGATCATATTGAACCCTTTGGACATCGAGTGGACCTCGACGCCAACCTCTTTTGCGCCATCGATTTGCAAAAAACTGAGCGGTTCACCGCGGTAGGTCAACAGAATGTGAGCCGCATCTTGCACAATAACAATCTTATGGCGATGCGCGAATTCGATCACTCGCTGATAAAACTCTTTCGTCGCTACTGCCCCAGTGGG
This sequence comes from Planctomycetota bacterium, assembly GCA_021809185.1. Classification (GTDB taxonomy): domain Bacteria; phylum Planctomycetota; class Planctomycetia; order Gemmatales; family Gemmataceae; genus JAKBAI01. The sequence goes on along the minus strand of JAKBAI010000036.1, from coordinate 8,501 downwards.
ACTATTCGGGTAATTGAGCACCATTAGCTTGGCTTTTTGTTTGACCTCATCTGGAATACCATCTAGATCAGGGAAAAAATGGTTCTTTTCTAACAGCGGTAAGCGATGGACAATCCCGCCGTAGTATCGAGTATGCGTGCCAGCAACCGGATAGCCCGGTACGGTCATCAGGGTAATATCACCCGGATTGATAAATGCCGCGGGCAACATTGCATAAGCAGGTTTGGAGCCAATAGCGTGGACAATTTCGGTGACAGGATCGAGGTCAACCCCAAATTGTCTTTTCATAAATTGAGCAGCGGCATCCTTGAAGGCTTGAATACCATTATCGGCATAGCCACGATTTTCGATGCGATCGACTTCTGATTTTAGTCTTTGGCGGACCACTTCGGCAGCTCGGTCGTCATTCTCGCCAATCCCAAAATCGAGTAATTTTCGTTCGGGGTGAGCGGCCAGGGCAGCTCGTTTTGCCCGTTTAATCTTTTCGAATTTATAAATCTCGGTACTTTTGCCGTAATTCGAACCGCCTAATCGCTCCGCGAACAAATCCTGGAACCATGGATCGGTAGGAGTGCTAACATTCTTCTGATTCACAATCATTCAACTTTCTGAATTCAATTGGGGATGTTCTAACCATTGACTATTTTTATTCTTAATCTACGACTTTTTCACTTTAAGGACCATCATTTCCTTGGGAAGTTCTCTTGATTCTTTTCATTATTTTTTTTCATTATTTTAATCTAGAAACGAGTTTTTTATTTATTTTTCTGCTGATAGTGGCCGGCTTCGTATGCTTGTATAGACTTTACAGTAGAAATCGAAAGCAATTATTCATCCAGAGGTTTTTCTGATGTTCGAGAAGATGGATGGTAGATCTGCCGCCAATATGTTCGATAATTTGGATATAAAATCGATTGTTCCTCGAATCAAAAGCACCAATTATCTGAACTTGATAAATCAGGCAAATATAGGGAATGTTAATAGAGCCTCTTTACCCATTATTGAACCTTTAGTTGGATCTTTAATCGTTACTTATGCTTTTGATATTCCTGGTATCTTCATCGGTTTTATGGAAATACATCTGGAGATGTTAAAGATTAAGCGAGAAGATCTTCGTTCCATCGCTTTGCAGAATTTGAAACGAAAATCTCCAGAAATCATTTGCGAAAAAGTACTCGATATGCCTACGCGCTGTGTTCGCACGGACGGGCGTAATTTGAATGCTTGTACCCTCCTAGCACCCGGATTTTGGAACTCTTTGGAACGCGAGATGGGGGGAGAAATTGTCCTTGCGGTGCCAGAACGAGATACCGTTATCTTTACTTCGACCGCGACTATCCAAGGAATTCAAATGCTCAATGAATTAGCCTTTATCACGGCTTTTGATGAGCCTGAACAGTTTTTGACTCTTGATCTCCTGGTCTGGCGCAATCAAAAATGGAATCTCTTTGAATACGATAACATGGGAAATTACGAATACACGAAATATTTTATCAATGTCGAGCAGATGTCTCGAACGTGATTGTCCTCGATTTATTTTTTCCGTAGTTTATCCTAGGAGTTTATCTCAGGAGTTTATCTCTAACCGAATTCCCAACCTAAATCGCTAAATGGAATTCGTTCGAGTCATCAAAAATAATCAATTGCCCGGTTATTTCAACGAAATCAAGATCTTGATCGCTATCATTCTGTAATCCATTCTAAACGATCAAATCTGGTTTGTTGCCCCGTTAACCCTATTCATTCTGGAATAAAGACCGCAATATTTCTTTGTCCCAAACAACAATACTCAAAGCATTTCTTCAGGAAGAAGCATTCCAATCTTCATTATGGATCTATAAAATCGATATTCCTGGAGCCGTCCATGCCATCAGAAAACGCTGAAACACAATCAACAGTCGAGCCACAAGAAAACGTCAACATTCAGATACAAGGCGAAACACCGGAAAAAGATACTTCCGAACAAGATGAGTTCAAAAAAGTACTCCTTGAAGAATTGAACTTCGTGGAAAAAAGGCGAGAACTTGTTCATCAAAATTATCAAAGCCCTATTCAAAATGATCAAAATTTAAAACTGCAAGATGTTCGTTGCTTGGCTTTGAAAAAAGATATGATCGGTCTTGCCGTTTCTGGAGGGGGAATCCGCAGTGGTACATTTACTTTGGGGATTCTGCAAGCTCTGGCCAGTCTTAAACTCTTGAACCGCATCGACTATTTTTCGAGTGTATCCGGAGGTGGATACATGGCGGGGTGGTTTGCCGCTTGGGTCCAACGGGAACAAAACTCTGAAATAGATAGCGAAAACCATCTCAATCCTTCTCCACTGGCCAATGTAGAACAGCAACTCAACCCCAATCGCTGCGAACAGGCAAAGGCGAATCGAATATCACCCGATAATACTCCTCAAGACAAAGATGCAGAACCGAAATTACTCGATAATACTCCTCAAGACAAAGATGCAGAACCGATAGAGCATCTTCGCGCTTATAGTCGTTATCTCACTCCACGAATGGGAGGATTCTTTTCGTTGGATAATTGGTCTCTTGTTACCATTTATCAACGCAATCTATTTATAAATTGGTTGATCTTTTTACCTATTATCATCGGAGTCATTGTACTGATTAGATTTATCACAAGATTTTTCACTTTCCCAAAAATTGAAGACTGGCATTCTTGGCTTGTTTTTGGTGTGTATTTATTCCTTATTCTAATTGTAGAATTAGTATTTCGACGAAAGATCTTAGCACGAAGAAATAAAGAAATGAATAGAAGTAATACCAATAATTGCTCAAAGAATATCCGATATAAAATGAGGTTGAGTGATCGGTTCGTTCCATGGGTACTGATTCTCATCAGCTTATTTGGTTTATGGGTTATTGGTGGAAATCCAGGAATAATTGTCGATAATCAGAATCAGAAAACCGATCAGTTAAGCCGGCTTCCAAAAAATGTGATTGATTTGATCAAAAATATTGAAAAAAAACTTGGTTTCTCGGAAAACGATCCAAGCCAAAACATGGATGAGAATGTGTATAATTACAGCACTGCTGCTATACTCTTTGCATATTTGGCTCTCTGGCTGAAGGTCATTTATTCGCTTCTATTTAAACGAAAAGAAATATCATTATTGATTATAAATATAATCTTCTTAATTTGTGCTAGCTTTCTAATTTTTTGGAGTAAAGAGTTATTTAAATACCAACTTCTGATAGTACTTGGAGTGTTTTATTTAATTATATTTAGTGGATTTAGAATACTATTTCGATCAAAAAAATTAAATCGTTTTTCTGAGAAATTGTTTCGTGAGACATTTATAGTTATCACTTGGGGGATTTGTTTAGGTTTGCTGAACACTTTGTGGATTAATAATCTTACCTACCCAGAAAAGGCGAAGATTTCTTTAGAAAATCAAGGCAAGCCAAAGAACAATTCCTCAGTCGCAAAAGATTCAAAACAATTTTTCCCAAAGAACGATCCATCACCACCAAAAATTTCGATACAAGACTCAAATAACTTTCTTAAAAACACTCACCCCGCAATGATGGTTACCTTGGGGCCACCATCATTTCTCTTAATGCTAGCATTAGTGGGTTGGCTTGAAGTGGTTTTGTTGGGGTATGTAGCCAATGAAATAGAACGAGAATATCGTTCTCGTCTCCTAGGGAATTTTATGGTAGCGGGAATCGCTTGGCTAATTATTTGTACATGTGTGCTTTTTGTGCCTAATTGGCTTTCAGGTCACGAATTCTCGATTTTATCAAGTACATTAGGTTCTAGCACTCTGGGTTTGGCTTTCTTAAAAAAGCCTTTCGGATTGATAAAAGAAGGAATCAATAGCGGATGGGGTCGTTATGTTATTGCTATGCTGAGCAGCTTATTTTTGCTGGCAATATTTGTATCCGTAACCATTCTTGTTAACGCTTTCATTCCTGGAATGAATATCGATATCGATTATAATTGTCCAGGAAATGAAAATGGATCGTTAAATTTATACCCCACTTTCGAAATGGCTGATGGGGCAGAAAATATGTTTTATGTTCTCCTTTGTATGTTCGTTCTGAGTTTGTTTTTTATATCGATAATTGATGTAAACATTTTTTCGTTACATGCTTTATATTGTAATCGCCTCACGCGAGCTTATCTCGGTGCGAGCTGTCGCAAAGAAAACAGCAAAGATTATGGGACATCTACTGGAGTAGAAGAACCAACTCGCTATCCCGATCCAGAAACCGGTTTTGCATTTGAAGATGATCTCCCACTAAGTACTCTCAAAAATAATAGTGATCAAAGTAAGAAATATACTGGTCCTTTCCATATCTTCAACACGACCATTAATCTTGTTTCGGGTGTAGATCTGGGGTATCAGGATCGAAAAGGGGATTCTTTCTTCCTCAGCTCGCTTTATTGTGGAAGTAAAGTAACTGGTTATGCAAAACTCTATCCAGATATAATCAATCCAGAGGATCCTAGTAATTCTTTAACTCTAGGGCAAGCAATTACCACTTCCGGTGCGGCTATTGATCCGAACATGGGATTTATGCAATCTTCTGCATTTACTGCTTTGTTGGTATTGTTAAATCTGCGGCTTGGAATGTGGATTCAGAATCCAAAAATGTCGAACGGACACTGGGTTGGCGCAACCCCAGCAGATGCTTGGCCGCTATTCAAAGAGCTTACTGGAAATACCAATGATTCTGATGAGTTTGTCCACTTATCCGATGGTGGGCACTTTGACAATTCGGGAGTCTACGAACTGATCAATCGCCGCTGTCGTTATATTATTTACTCGGAATGTTCTGAAGATCTAAACGGAGCATCAGGGAACCTTGCAGTTTTGATTCGCAATGTCCGCAGAGATTTTGGTATCCGCATTGATATTGATACCGCCCCCCTGCAACCAGATCAATCGGGGATTTCAACGTCTCATGTCGCAATCGGGACTATTCACTATGACGATTTTCAATCTCAGGTGCATGAGCGTGATAGGATTAAGGGGATACTTGTCTTTATTCGAGGTAACTTAACAGGGGATGAACCCCCTGATATTCTTAATTATGCGAGTGTCAATAAAAGTTTTCCACACGATCCTACTCTGAATCAGTTTTTCAATGAAGAGATGTTTGAAAGCTACCGCGAATTAGGTTATCACATTGGCCGATCGGTTTTTGAAAAAGCTAGTAAATCAGTTCTATTAAAAAGACCTCAAAATAATGGCGAAGATGATTCGCTTAAAGTTGAAGAGTGGTATAAATCCTATAATCAAGTACTATTCTATGAATTAAAAAGCGTAAATATCAATACTTCCAGAACTTCCTAGTTAACTTTTAATTGCTATTGTTTGCCCAAAATCGATCAGTTCTACCCATACTCCGTTACCAAAATAGTCTGAAGATGGGAGAAAATTTCGTATCCAATCAATCGGAAGTGCGAGTTTCATCGTTTTAATTTTGGGGGTCTAGAAGTTCTTGAGTCGATAGAAATTCATTTTTTCGACTTTAATATCTTCTGAACATTCCCAAAATCGAATCTTGACAAGGGATTGAGTTAGGATTTATTAATATTTTCGTTGTAAAATCGTTCTTAAATCGTCGTCTCTATCATCCAGATATACGATAATTAGCATATTCTGGAATCAACGATAGAATAATAATGATTAAAATTAGATTCAAAATCGATTTTGTTTGAGTATCTCCTGAGCTATCTTGAAGGAAGAGTAACCGTTTTTTCAAAGATAAGCTTACCAAAAAGAGATTTATAACCAGAGATTGGCATAAAAAGATTATGCCTGCAAATATTAGCCCATTAAAGAATATCCATTAAATAGAATAATTTGTTAGAAAAAGGAAAACGATGCGACATTACCATAATCGAGCGATTCACTCAATTACAGTGCTTCGACTCTTTCTGTTTCCGGTTTTAATGTGTTTGATTTTACTGGTACCGAACAAAGAAAAACCGGTTTATGGAGACGATCCACCAGCAAATCCGGCTACTTCTGACCCAACAACTCAAAATATTGGGAATAACCAGGAATTCATTGCCCGCAAATGGAAAGAGTTTGCCAAAAATCTTCTTTTGGTTGCTCAACGGTTAGAGAAAAGTGACCGTTTGGAAGATCAGGAAAAAGCAAAATCCCTGAGAAAAGCGATCGAGTTAGCTGAAAAAGAAGGGGTCGACAACAAATTTACGGTTCTTGTTCGCACTCTGAAAAAAGACCGATTACCCGAATTTAATGATATTCAAAGTGCAGGCCAACAAAATCAAGAATTGTTGCATGCCCTCGACCAGATTATCAATATTTTGCTGAATGACGATGACCTGGCCCGAATTCGCGAAGAACGGGAAAGATTGCAAAAATTCCTGAATGAACTGAAGGGAATCATCGTTGATAGCAAAACCGTTCGTTCGATCACCGAGAAAGGAAAATCGGATAAGGATCAGCTCACAAAAGATCAGAAGGATTTGGCCAATCGAACCGATAAACTTGGCAAAGCGATGGAAGGAAAACCCGATTCTAAAGATGGAAAGAATGGTAAAGATAGCAAAAGCGATGGAAAGGATAGTAAGGGAGATAGCAAAGACGGGAAAGATAGCAAGGGCGGAAAAGATGGTAAGGACGGGAAGAGTGGCAAAGGGGATAGCAAGGGCGGAAAAGATGGTAAGGACGGGAAGAGTGGCAAAGGGGATAGTAAAGGCGGAAAAGATAGTAAAGGGGGTGGGCAACCGAAAGATGGTCAATCAGGGAACAGCGATCAGGGGAAATCAGGACAATCACCGCCGCCAACCCCAGGAACTGACCAGGTAAAGAAAGCAGTTCCAGATGAAAACGATGCCGCCAATAACATTGATAAAAAGAAAAACGACGATGCCGTTAAAAATCAAGATGATGCGATCCAGAAGTTGATCGAAGCACGACAGGAGCTGGAGAAACGTCTTAAACAATTACGAGATGAAGAGTTAGAACGATTGCTATCCAATCTCGAAGCTCGATTATCGCGTATGCTAGCGATGCAAAAAGATGTTTATGAGAATACGAAAGCTCTGGATGCCATTGCCAAAAAATCGATGGATAAAAAATTGCCGAAAGCAGAATATCAGCGAACGCAACAACAATCCGATAAAGAAGGGGATATTATTGTCGAAGCGGATCGCACGATCGACTTGCTTAAAAATGAGGGAAGTGTTGTCGCTTTCCCGCAAGTTCTGGAAGAGACTCGAAAAGATATGCAGCGAGTCAAAGAAAGGCTCTATAGTGCCATTGTTGATTCGGATACCCAATTTATCGAAGCCGATATTATCGCTTCTCTCGAAGAGATGCTAAAAGCGGTTAAAAAAGCTCAGCAAGATTTGAAATCAAACCCTGGAAGTGGCGGCAGCCCTTCGAGTGGTAATCAAAATCAAAAACTGATCGATGAATTGGCCGAGCTGAAATTGATTAAATCGTTACAAGAACGAGTCAATTTCCGCACCAAAAAATGGGCCACCAAATACAAAGGGGAACAGACCAGCGACCCGAATATCAAAAATGAATTCCGAGATCTTTCCGATAAACAGATTCACATCGAACAGATGGTGAAAGATATTGTGACAGGGAAGAATAAATAACAGTACTGATTCGCCCTATCGCCCAATCCTATTTTTGGAACAGAACATTTTTGCACATAAGAAAATGGCTCTGTTCCTAATCTTCACTTCCCAAAAATTCTATTCTAAGTTTCCTTCTCTCATTCATTATTTTTCGATCGATTTTGAACTCCTAAACCAAAAAAAATGATGGAAAAAGCAAATTCGAAGAAGGGATTGGAGCAGCTCAATGATGAGAAAAGAATGAAAAAAATCATTTATTCTCTAATTTTCATTCATTTTTTGGCTAAACAGACAAATAATATAAAGTTTTTTTGAGGAAATCCGCTTTCCCCATGTTAGAAAATGAGGTATTTTTCGTTATATTAATGAGATATTCCACAACCTCAAACCTATTGAATCCTACAGAAAGTCCTTCTGGTAGAACTATTTGTAGAATCAAGCCGAATTTAGTTTGGGCATTCAAACTTGCGGAGTATAAGAATAATCTAGTAAAGATAACCATTAAAACTATTTGAAAAGTTAGATTCAAAGTATTTTTAATCAAAGAGTTATAGCGAACAGCTTAATCATTGCTAAGTTCTCCTTGCTAAGTTTTTCACTACTCAAAAAGTTCACCCGAATTAGGTTTATAAGAATACAGGTTTACAAGAATAAGGAGAATATTCGTGTTCTTTGAGACGTTCTTTAAAGACCTCCGGTCATGGATAGCTATAGGGGGAACTCTAAGCATCCTAACTGCCGGAACTCCAATTTCTGCGAATCCCGCAGAAGTGGGTGCAAGGTCTTCCAGCATTTTACAGAAAGGGATCAGCAAAGGGGAACCTGTTGCAAAATCCCCATCAACAGAAAAAGGGCGACCGAGCGAATTTACGTTCGGTACCATGCGCTCGATGAGTATCGAGACCGCACAAGCA
>JAKBAI010000035.1 GCA_021809185.1 Planctomycetota bacterium | reverse complement strand
TCTTCTGATTTTGGTTGGAGAAATGAGATGAAAAGTTGCATTATTTCTGGATTCGAGATAGATGCCGAATTCATCCCTGCTATCTCAATCGCTTGGATTTTTTCAGATAGGTTCCCTTTATTGATGATAGGAATCAAATCGGTAGCAGATAATTGATTTTTTCGGGCCGATCCCCAGTACAACACGAGCTGCTGCGCGATTGTTTTCTGTTCAGGCCAATTTTGTGGCGGTTTCTCGATTAATTGTAAAGCAGCGAGATAAGAAGTTGTTAAATCAGGAGTATTTACCAAGGACAATCGTTCAGCATCAGTCGCATTTGCCATTAAGCCTTTAGGCATCTGCGGACGATTTTTCCCATCCTCGCCGGCCCAAATAATTCGCCATATTCGCCCGCGCTGATGATCTCGTCCAGGGTGTTTGAGATCAACTTCATAATGACCGATAATGCGATTGTAAAAGTCGGCAACATAAATGGCTCCATCGGGACCAATTTTTATGTCAGTTGGCCGAAACCATTGGTCCTTACTTACTAGAAAATCGGGTTTTTGGATCGCTTTTGGAGTTGAGCCGACAAACTCGATTTTGTCAAAATTTATCCGATTGGTTACCACATTCCCCAAAAACATGGTATCCTGATACTCTTTAGGGAAGTGATCCATCCGATACCAGGATAAACCACACAAAGCCGTAGAGCCATGATCGTGATTGATCATATCTGGTCCGAATCCCAGTCCATCATGCGGTTTACCAAAACTTGAATAATAAGCACCATGAATAAGTTGGGTTATTGGTCGACTGTGACAATCTGCTGTGTATAAATTTCCCCAAGGGTCAAAAGTCAACCCGAAAGGATTGACCTGGCCACGACTCCAAGCTTCGATATGGGAACCATCTAACCGGAATCGGTATGTATTGCCTGACTGCATATGTAATTTTTGACCATCGCTCCCTTGGACCGTTGAAGAGTTAGAAAATCCGTGGCAACCATACATCCAACCATCTAAGCCAAGTAAAAACGAATTCACCATACCATGGGTATCGCGCGTTTCAAAAGGCCCATAAAGTATTTTTTTCTCATCGGCTCGGTTATCTCCATTGGTATCGCGTAATAGATAAATATACGGAATACTGTATACCACTAGCTCGTTACCACTAGGAAGGGGACAAACACCGATAGGGATATTCAGATCATCAGCAAAACAATTAATTTTTTTGGCGTGACCATCCTCGGCAAAATCTTCCAGAACATATACCTTATCTTTTCCTGGACGATCCTTGGCCGCAAAAGGATACTCCTGCGATGTGGTTACCCATAACCGACCATGCGTATCGAAACACATTTGAATCGGTTTGCCTATCGATGGTTCTGAAGCAACGAGCTGCACCTTGAATCCCTTCGGAACAGTAAATTGCATTCTTTCCTGTTCTGGACTAAGTGGATCTTTCTCAACTACGTTCGGGGCCGGTTGCGCTTGAAGAACAGCTTGACAATCGAGATTTCTAGTCGTTGCCAGAAAAATCGATAATCCAATGATGCTGTACATGAAAAGAATTAAACCACGCATCTTTTTCATTTGAGAGGTCTCCACAAAATTAATCTTGAATTAAAGTTATGATGGTAAAAATAGTATCCATAAAATTACAAAAAAATATTAAATCAAGACCGAACAAAAAAATTAACTTCAATATTCTGGATGGAATCCGAACAAGCAGTGAGCAGATTATTCAATAATTCTTTTTTATATTATTAAAACGATCCTTTGGCAAGCTTTACTCTTCCAACTTATTTCTTATGCTCCGAATAAAATTCGAAAGCAGTTAAATAACAGAAGTTAATTTGAATGTAAAAAGAAATCGGTTTTGATAAGTTTTGTAACTAAAAGATCGTAAGTCAAGAAAGAGGAGAGTAAACGATACAAGATAAAAAGGTAACTATTCACGGATAATGAGTGTATTTTTAAGGTATTGCCGTCCATCAAATGTTAAAAAATCTAAAATCATCAGACTTATTCTCGGGTTTTTGAAGCCCCTTTGATGCATCTTCAATGCTGATAAATCCGCAATCATTTCCAGCTCCTTCCGTTCGTCCTTTATCTATATCAACCTTGGACATCGAGCCATTGCTTTCCTCTAAACCGATTTCAAAGATGGATACCATGCCAAATAAAATAGCAAGGCAAAATGAGACGGGCGGCGGGAGTCTGTAATCATCAGATTTGTAATTCGATTTACTTACCCTCAGGCTAAAACCTTGTTCAACGACGAATCGATTCATCGACTAGCCATTTTCAAAGCGAATATCTAAATCGGTGACTATGGCTATCGTTAGGTGTGCTTGTCATTGAGAATCGTCAACACTTTAAAGATGGGGTTACTCCTTGTTTATCATATCTTCGAGCGATTGGGACGATTTTAGGGGAATCGATTGAAATAGCACGTACTCTTGTCCTATTAAGTCTATCTTGGGAGACGGTCATGCTTGAACTATATAAAATCTATCCTTATGTTCGTTGACAAATTCATTTTTCTTGTCGTAGCGGAAAATAAAGCTGCATCGATTTTCGAGCGATTGCGAATTTAATCTAGGATTCGCAACCGATGACTACTTTTCAACTGCTTCTTGATCGGTCGGTATTAAATACAACCTTCGAGATAAATGGGAACGAAGCAATGATGAGTTTGGCAGCAGGAACTTAGGAGGATTTTCCTTCATGTTCGGGGACATTTTGCATCAGCTCGTTGAGGATGGTATCGGGGGAAATATTTTCTGCTTGGGCTTCGAAATTAAGTAAGATTCGGTGGCGTAAGGTTAGTAAACCGACTCTGCGAATATCTGCAAAACTGACATGGAAGCGATGATCGAGAAGAGCAAATACCTTGGCGGAAAGAATCATAGCTTGAACACCGCGCGGACTGGCTCCCGATCGAATATATTGACGAGTAATTGGTACAGAAAATGGAGAACCTGGGTGGCTTGCTAATAAAATCCGAATCGCATAATCTTGAACCTGAGGTGCAACGATCGTTTCTCGGATAAATCGTTGCCATAGCAGAATCTCTTCCCCTGAGATCACAACCTGTGGGTGGGCCCACTCATTGCGTGTGGTACGATCGAGAATGGTGTTCAGTTCTTCCCTGCTGCAAAAAGGAACCACTAATTTGAATAGAAAGCGATCTAACTGCGCTTCCGGAAGTGGGTAGGTGCCTTCCTGTTCGATCGGATTTTGCGTAGCCATGACAAAAAACGGTTTCCGGAGCTGATGAATTGTTCCACTAATCGTTACACTCTGTTCTTGCATCGCTTCCAACAGAGCCGATTGCGTTTTGGGAGTAGCTCGATTGATTTCATCGGCAAGGACGATCTGTGCAAATATAGGTCCGCGTTGAAAAGAGAATGCGCGCCGACCATCTGGTCCTTCGCTAATGATATTGGTACCCAATATATCGGAAGGCATCAAATCAGGAGTGAATTGGATTCTGGCAAACGGGAGATCTAAAACTTGGGCAAGGGTTCGAACCAGTAAAGTTTTTCCTAGACCAGGTACCCCTTCAAGTAAAACATGTCCACCCACAAATAAACTCGTTAATACCGCAGTGACAATTTCTGGTTGCCCGACGATGACTCGGTTCATCTCGAACTGAATTTGCTGAAACCGTTCCCGGAATAGCTTTGCTTTTTCCGCAGGATTATTTTCAGGTTCGGTCAATTGGTTCGATGGGGTGTTTGGTTCTGCCACAATTTCTTCTCCTTGGGGGTATTAAGGTTATCTTAAAGTAAATTAAAATATCAAATATAATATCGAATAATAAGCGGATTGCGAAGCACATCGACAAGAGATGGCAATCGCCAACGACCCATTTAATCTATATGAAATTATCTATTGAATTTATTAAGCAGTGCATTTTAATATTGATTTTAATATCCTGATCGGTTGTAATCGGTGGTACCCATTTCATTATTAAAGTCGAATCGTTCAGATCGAGTAGTTTTAGTTAAATGATCAAGAAGAACCTGGTGGAGAGGGGTCGTTGTCGTTTTGAGAAGGACGTTCGATTGGAGCACGATTTTTAGCGCGTTTTAATTTAGCAAAATAGTCCTCTTCTTGGCCGGTGCCCTGCTGTTCGCTTGTGGGGTTCGTCGCAGGTTTGGGTGATGGTTTGGTAGGTGGTTTTACTATAGGAGTAATGGGTACGGGAGTGAGTTTGTCTGATTCAAGATTGGACTGCGAACGTAAATTTTCGGTTAATGGCCCCTCAAATCGGCGTGAAGTAACCTCTTTTTCCAATTTTTCCAGAACCGATTCTTTCCGTGATTTTAAGCGCGTCATAAAGGCATCGTTGGTGATCGTTTTAGTTCGGGACTGTCTTAATTTTTGCCACCATTTTTTCCAGAATGCAATGATTTCATTTCGATCTACGCCGATTCTACGGCAAGCAATATCAAAAAACCAGATGATGCAGATAATCGCGAGTATCCAGTAGTTCAAATTTTGGAATTCGGAAATTCCACTTTCAATCGAACGATATAATTCTCCGCTTTGAGCGAGTCTCTCTAGAGTTTCTGGTCGATCGTCGTACATTTTACCATGAGTCGCTTCCGCGAGCTGCTTCATTAAAGAGATATTCGGTTCGAGATCGATATATTCCGAAGAATAGGAAACAACCACAGCACTCCGTTTGGTTTCTACCAATTTTTCGATGGAGTCGAACGGGAGCAGAGGGGACATATCATCGGCATAAGACCAAATTCCCTGATCATTTTTTTTGACTTTTGTCCCATCTTGCAATCTGCCCTCATCGGTTCGAGTAGAATCAGGAATGAGTCTCTGCGGTCCGCTATTCGTTCGGCCATAAAATCGTGGACCATTTTTGCTGGTAAATGGGGTTGCGAATTTCAATGCAGAGGTGATAACAAAAGTGCCGATTCCTTCGGGAGAAAACTCGGCTTCGTAAACCCCTTTCTCTTTTTGTACAAATGTCAAAAGAATCGATTTGCTAGATTCATTGGTTACGATATTGGGATGTTCGCTATCTATTCGAATGGGCGACATGACCGAACCGGTGATCTTGGGAATAGTGTTTTCTGGTACACTCTGGGTATCCAATTCGACAACCACACGGATTTTGCCATCACGCAATTCCGAAAAAATATTTAGTTTTCCAGATTCAATCGAGCGCATAGTCCAACGCACCACCTGAGACCAGAAGCGCAAATACATTTCAGAGCCAGCCCAGTGCCGATCCCATTTTTGAATATCGGGAGGGAGCGAAGCGGCATCACTAGTGAAAGCGACCGCTCGTCCTAAACCGTATTGCCAAGCGGCAAGGATAGGGAATTTTTGATCAAAAGTTCTTGGTCCTTCGATCAACATCTCTGCCAGGGGAGAATTCTTCATCGATGTGCGAACGAATCCGTTTAAGATAGGTAAGCTGACATCTAATTTTTCTGTAGGACCATCGCGCAAAACAAGTCGAGGTAAAAATTCTTGAGCATATAGATAAGATTGGCTAATTCGGCGTGTTTCTTTAATATAGATTTGCGGTAATTGATTGGAATCCCTGACTTCATAAAATTTTCCCCCTTTGGCTCCAGAAATAGCTATCTCTGACATACGAGTATTTTCGGCCATTCCATGAGTTGCAACCCCAACGGTGGTACAGGTGATCCCGGTTTTAGCCATTTTGGCTGTGGCACTTTTGCCAAGAGGTCCAAATTGCGGGTCGCCGTCACTAATAACAATAACATGCTTGACGGCAAGCTGATAATTTGGATTATTCAAAGTCGACTCTGCTTGTACGAGAAACGGATCGAAGTCGGGCATATCACCGGGTGTCATTCGATCGATGGCGCGGAAGATCTCTTTGCGATTGCTATCATTACCTATCTTTTGAAATGGTACAGACCAATTCGGAACCAAGCCACTAAAATCCAGTACGCCGATCATATCTTGGCGTGATAATTTTGTGGCGGACAATTTGGCGATCTGCTTTTGCCAGAAGTTCCCCTCGGCCATTTCTGAAGCATGCATGATCAAAACCAATCCCCCTTTACCTAAGGATTGAATCGATTTGATTTCGCAATCGACAGGGAGAGCTTTTTCAATAGCAGTACCCTGATAACCCCCGGCCCCATAACTCTCCTCTCCGCCGATGAAAATTAGTCCACAACCCTGGGATTCGGTATTCGCGCGAATAATTTCTTGTTGGCGTTCCGTAATCTTATCGGCAGGGATATTCGCTAAGATGACCAGATCAAAGTTACTAAGGAAAATAGAAAGGGCATCGGGATCACGCGGTAAACGTTCTATTTCTAGGGAGTAGACCTGAAATTTTTCCGATCGTAGTTGCTCGATTAGAAAACGGTGATCTTGCGTTTTATCTTGTTGGTGGATGAACAAGATCTGCGCTTGACCATGGGAGATGACATGTGCCAAGCCACGATTATTTTGGCTACGATCGCCCGGTAAACCAGCAATGATATTACGCCCATCCGCATCCTTAGAACTAATCGGAGAAAATGTGGCACGATAGGAGTTAGAATTCAAGCTATTTTTTTTGGATTGATCGTTTGCATCTTCAAAAGTAAAGGAATTGAGACCGGGTTCCAGTTGCACGAGCGCTGGGGAACGCTTCAGATCGAGTACATTTCTACTGGGTTGAATCTGGATACTCTGCTGGCCATTCCCTTTCTCTTTGAGAAGTTCTAAAGTTCCCATGACCACTCGATTCGGATGGGTATTGCGAATTATAACGCGAATGGGGATCCTTTCTCCCTCTTTGATGCTTGGCGGGGCATCCACCGATTGTATATAGACTTCCGAATGTTTGCTCTTGCTTGTTCCGAGAGGGATGGTATCGATTTCAATTCCATTTTTTTTGGCTATCAAGGCTTGAGCCAGAGCGTTGCCGCGATTTTCATTGCCATCACTGATCAAGACAATTCGTTTGCTGGTCCCTTCGGGAAAAGAGGCAATCGCCAATTTGAGAGCAGCGGCGATATCGGTTTCATTCGGATCGAGATTCCCGGCGTACGATTCAGGAACGATCAGACGTTCTACCGGGCTAGCGGGCATCACTAGGCGTGGATAGCGAGCAAATAATAAAGCACCCGAGGCATCTTTGCGGTGACTCAATCCCCTTTTTGAAACTACGTCATTCATCCATCGTTGCAGAATATTCCAAGTGCGATTTCTAGTAAGATCGTTGCCATTGTTGCCATTGGCGGGTGCGTTGTCACCTCCGGTTTGTTCATTCGATTCCGCAAAAGCGCTTAATTCCATCGGAATGCTGGTGGAGCGATCGACCACAAAAATGATAGCAGTTGTCTCGTTAGGCTGTTGTAAACGCACTTCAGCGAGAGTAGCTACCAGTAAAACCCAAGCTAAGATTCTCAACCCAAGGACGAGGCGGAACCGCGGCTCGCTCCCCGGACCACGAATCGAATGCCACCCCCAATAGATAATCAACAAAATCCCCAAGAGTAACCATAGCCAAGCAGGTCGCAAAAATTCGATCCGCAATAAGGCCGGCAGCCATTCTTGTAATTTAGCTTGAATTACAGGTAAAATGCGGCCACCGCTAGCAAACAATATCGCAATAGCACTAACCCACGAAGTCCAGTAGCTCCAGATCCCCCTCAGAATTAGAAAAAACAATTGCACCAACCATAAACTCAAGCCAAATAGACCAAGCCAGAAAAAATAATCGCTTTTACCTTTCGCATCATTGACCTGCAACAGTCCGCTCGTCATTCCCCCCAAAGCTACAATTAGTATTATTTTATTTAGCAATCGCCCATTTTTACTTTCCTCCTCCTGACTGTTTCTAGTCTTGCGATTAGCATACCAGCTATACAGATAGCGCAAACAGGGAATAACGACCAGGAAGATCGATAATCCAAGTTTTGATAAGAGAAACGAGATAGAAATCGTCGCCACAGACTTTTCCTTAATTGCTTGCGTTTGCCGCAAAATAACTAGACAGTATACCGCTTTTTTGCAATTTCCATGTTGGCATTTTAAGCGTTAGGTTTATTTTAGTACATTAAAATTTTGCCGATGATAATCTTGTCTGATATTCTCCCCAATTTATGGAAAACCGGATGGTATCCATTCGCTCATTTATTGTTAAAATCATGAGTCGATTCCCTCATCCATTCTAGCAATACCTTCTATTAATATCGGCTAATGGAAGAGAATTTATCTGAATTGTCATGTCCCCCGAAAATACCCTTGTCCTATTCCTCCCGAATAGTTTATTACCAGGTGTTTTTTATAAAGATAGTCGAACAACAATTATCTTTATAATTTGAATTTTTGTATTCGATGGTTTTCGGTATCGGCAACATGAACATATCCCGCGCGGTCAACAACCAAAGCCCAAGGGCCATGCAGTTGGCCAGGCAATTTTCCTGGTTGCCCCCAACAGCCTAATGATTTTCCTTCAAGCGAAAATTTTTGTACTCGATGATTTCCCCATTCTGCGACATAGACATTACCATCTGGACCAAAACAGATATCGTAAGGATAATTGAGCTGCCCCGGTTCTTGCCCCGGTTCGCCCCAGGCATTCATAAACTCCCCATGCCGTGAAAAGATCTGGATGCGGTGATTGCAGGCATCCGCAACATAAATGAATTGGTCCTTGCTCAGCGCTAGAGCACGAGCGCGGTTCAGTTCACCCGGACGATTCCCCAATTGTCCCCAACATTGAACAAAATTTCCGTCACTCGTTAATTTAGTTATTCGATCATTGACACTATATTCCGAGACATAGAGATAGTTATCTTCATCTTGCACCACATCACTTATATACCCAAATTGACCCGGTTCGTGCCCCCCCTGGCCCCCCAAAGTTTTCAGTAATTCCCCCTGAGAGGAATAAAATCGGAGACAATGATAATGCGAATCACAGACAATGAGTTCGCCACTATTCGATAAACCCAAACCACTCGGTCGCCCTTTGCGATAATCGGGGGTTTGCCAGGTTGGACCGATGTATTCCCCCTGTTGATCGAATACCTGGATCCGGGCCGAAAAATCGACCACATAAATCCGATCACCCCCATCAAATACCATTGCTCGAGGGCGTACGAATTCCCCGGGAAGAACCCCACGTTTCCCCCAGACCTTACTCGGTTCTTCGTTCCCTTCTTTAGAACAACCTGACAGGGCAACCATACTAGCTGCCGTTGACAACGTCGCTAGGTTTGGCAAAAATTTCTGTACTTGGCTTTGCCCAACTCTCCAAGGGGACATTAAAGAAGGCATTAGAGAGTTCAAAACCGGACTTGTCAGCACCGATTTTAGTAATTGTCTTCTTGACTTCTGTTTGTGGTTGATCATAGAGAGGTTATCATCCTAATTTATCTATTCTCGATATTCTCATAAATTGTCCGTCCTATCTGGTAAAATCGATTTCTTATCAGCTGAGCTGTTCCCAATATTGGCAATTGGTTATGTAAGAAGGTCCGTGGAAAGGTCCGTGGAAGAATTTTGAATCCCGATAAAATTTTTTCCTTTCAGGGGCGCGATTATCCATTTTAGATTTTTATCGTTCATTATTCATCCATGGTGGGATTAGGCTTAGAATTTAGGCTAGAATTATTGGCTTAGAATTATTGGTTATGTTAATTGTTTAGCCTCATTTCAGCAATTTACTGAAATAAACGGTTCGAATCAAGCTTTATTTCATAAAATGAGGATTTGTTTTCGTTGTAAAATAGCTGGAAAATTATCTCGAAAATGCCTTCCAAAATAAGTCTCATGAGGAGAAAACACCCCTAATCCCCTTTGTTTTAAGGAAAAATCAGCTTACCTTAACAGATCAAGCATTCAGAAATCCTGAAATATCGAATCTGGAATGAATATAGCTATAAAACCATACGAATGGTTCTGGGGCATTTCTGGTTCTGGGGCATTTCCATTCCAAGCGGATATTGTTGTTTGAGTTCTTGTTTATATAATAATTCAAGAAATACTTACTAGGAGGTTCAAAGCGCTGGTATGCGACATGTACTCTCCGCAGTGGTGCAAAATCAACCTGGTGTGCTGGCACAAATAACCGGGATGTTGGCCTCGCGCGGATTTAATATCGATAGTTTGGCGGTGGGTGAGACAGAAAAGAATGATTTCTCGCGAATAACCTTCGTGGTTAGTGGGGATGACGCTGAGTTGGAACAAGTGCGTAAACAGCTCGACAAAGTGATTACGGTTGTTAAAGTACTTGATATTTCCAGCGAAAATTTCGTTGAACGGGATTTAATGCTCATCAAAGTTCATTCAACTTCTCATCAACGCACCGAAATTTCGCTCCTGGTAGAAATGTTTCGTGGTCGAGTGGTCGATGTTACCCTCGATACCATCATGATCGAAGTTAGCGGTCAGGAAAGCAAAATCGAGGCATTTATCGAGTTAATGCGTCCTTATGGTATTGTTGAATTGGCAAGAACCGGGCGAATCGCGCTGGTTCGCGGTGTCTCCGTTGGAGGGTCAATTTAATGGCGATTACGAACTCTAATCTATCTGGTTCTCAACATCCCGATTCTCATCAACCTGAGCTAATCGCTCTGCCGAGTAGAGAGATCTCCGCGCAGCAGCTCGGTATTCTGCGGCAATTGCAACCAGGTCAACGGATTAGGATCATTCAACGGGTGCGCGTTGGTGCCCGAAAATGGAATACGGAAACACTGGGTACTTTTCGTAGTATCAATTATCTAGCTACCGGGGTGACCACCGAACGTGTTCCTGAAGATGATATTATCGTTCCCATGGTTCATTTTTGCAAAGATAATAACGAACTAAGTTCTGTTGCTATCGATGAAAATAGTGAAATTGCCCTTGTGTGAATGGATAAAGTGAATGGATAAAGTGAGAAGAATAGATGAGCAACCCCAACTCGAATACTCCTGTTACTTCTCATTCGCCTTCTCTTACTTCTTCCCTTTCCCCACTTGTTTCAGATCCTTCCAGCCATGAGGCAAATCTCACTAGTATGACACCCTCTCTATCTCCAAATTCAGATCAAACTTCTAAATCCTTTCAGAATAATTCTCTGTCAGCAGAATCTCCGAGGGATACTTTTTGTGCAAATGATTCAAACCATCAAAAATCGGCTTTAACTCAAAAGATACGTTTTCAATTCGAACCTAAAAAACATTCTGCACAAAATTGTTACGATTATCTAGCCGAATTGCTAGTCGAAGCCGCAAAATCTCAGAAACCACCGTTTCATATTATGACGATTGCCAATATCGATCTAGATGGCTTGCCGGATGTTCGATCGGTCGTGTTGCGGCATTTTGATCCTGTTCGGAGAGTTGTACACTTTCATACCGATATTCGCAGCCCCAAAGTTAAACAACTCCAAGCGCATGCGAAAGCGAAATTGATGTTTTATGATCCCATCTTACGCCATCAGTTGAGAATTCCTGTAACGGTTACGGTACACCATCAAGATGATTTGACAATGGCATGGTGGCAAAAAGCTCAGTCGATTAGCCGAGTATGCTATGCAACTCCCTTTGCCACAGGGCAGGAATTGTCTCTGGAAGATTCCTGGCAACCCCCTCTGCTGGTCCATGCTGATAATTTGTCAGCGTATTCGAATTTTTGTTTGATCGAATGCGTATTTGATACGATCGATTATCTCCAATTGTGTGTTGGAGTTCATCAAAGATATCTGTTGAGCTGGGTTAATAAATCTGATGATAATAACAGTGAAGGAAACTGGCAATTAAAGCGGATTACTCCTTAAATGCACATCTAGAAAATAGTGGATTAGGAGAACTCAAACGAACCTCAATAATAGATTTGATCGATCGATTTGAAGAAATGCGGAATCATCCCGGGTTGTAACCATCTTGACTTAGAGCCAACTATCGAGATGGGTGATAGAAGGTCACGTCCAAGTTCTAAACCTTGTCTTATGTTATTGTGTTTTACTACGCACTGTCTTCAGGATTCGAGTCCCCCTCTGATTCTTCCGGTTCAATTCTCGGATAATTAAACTCGACTTTACTCTGAGTCACGATCTCGTCCAACACTTCGGAAAGCTTACCGGCCTGGGCAATCTCCTCGAACCGCTGGAGCAAAATCGGTATGTTTATTATCTCTTCGATGCAAGACATATATTTGTCAACTATGGAATCAACCCCATATAACTCTTTTGCTTGAATCTGCATTTTTGTGAATAGGTGCTCAATAGACTCAGTGGACTTCACAACGAAAGTTATCGGAAATCGCTGAACTTTATCAATATCAAGAAAATACTTTCTCACATTTGTTGTTTCAGCAACCTGAAAAAATCTGCCAAGAGGGCGCATTACGAAGTCAATACCACCATCATTCGCATTAGTCCTACCGGTCTTGTATAATTTAAGCGAATCCTCGTTGATAACATCTGCAGTCCAGCCCCAATAAATATTCTGCTCTGCATAATATTGCTTCAAAATCCCAAAGCTTACAATCTCAAACACTCGTGCATCAACATTTGGCTGTAGAAGTTCTTTTACAAACGTTTGCACTTTGTCATTGCGAGAAGCTTCAAGATGCTGAAGCTTCTCGCATGTTTCGATGAACCCCTCGAAGGCTTCCTTCTTTACAACAACATATGCGTCAATAATTGCGATGATGACTTCTGCGATATTGTAGAACTTCCCAGCCAACTCGACTTTCAGAAGATTCTCGTTTATCCAATACCTGTTTGTATCTATGTTTCTCATAATGGGAATAAACGGGCATGATGAGAATAACTTTCTAAATTCATCATTCAGGCGACTATTCAATGCGTGGTTTTGCAATTTAGCCCCAAAGGGCAATTCTCGCTGACGCTTGAGCAGCTCAGTAAATCTCGCCCCTTCGTATTTGGAGTAGTCTCCAGTCTTGTGATACCCTTGGTTGATATAGTCTTCGACAAGGACGTATAAAGCATAATGATTAGCGAATGCTCCACGAGCTTTAGAACCTTTGCCTGCGGAGCGAGATTTGATATTCAAATACTGCAAGAGCGGACTAGCATTAAAAATGTCCTTGGAAAGCTTCCCGAATTTTTGGTCGAGAATCGTCAGTATTCTAGCAGTGAATGCGTGTTCCATTTGTTTTTACTCAAATAAGGACAACGTATCGTTTTTCTTACTCGTCTTACCATTCTTACGTTCGTATTTCTTGTCCAAAGGCTTTAGTACTTCACCGTCGAAATGATCGGAAATATCTAGCCTTCTAAGTCCGATTTTGACGTATTCGGCTTCACGCTCAATGCCTATTGAATTCCTATCAAGCTTCTTGGCAACTGCTGAAGTTGTAAATGTGCCTGAAAACGGATCAAGAACAACATCGCCAGGGTTCGTGGTTGCAAGAATAATACGCTTTAGCAGTGACTCTGGCTTTTGTGTTGGATGATTCTCGTATTCGTCCATGCGATAGCGGACACGAGGGAAGTACCAAACATTTCCTGGTACTTTTGAGGTGTTGTATGGAGCGGGAACTGGCTTTCGATAGTCAATTAACTTACGTTGCGACCCGGTTCGAGCTTCAACCTGAATAGCGTCGCCATTGAAAACATAGTTGTTGACATCTTTGACGCAGTGAAGTATGGGTTCGTACATAGATCCGAACTTCGATTTCGCCTGTACGCCAGAACTGTCGTAATGCCAAACTATTCGAGAGAGAATCGTTAAATGTTTTCTGATATATAAATCCAGGTACGGCATTGACTGTGTGCTTGTCATTACGAACATCGAGCCATTTGGCTTTAGTTTGCTGAAGCAGAGTGATAGCCAGCTTTCACACCAAACAGAGTATTCGTGATCCGAAGGCCAGCTATCCTGGAAAGTTGAGAATTTCTTTCCGATGTTGTACGGTGGATCAGCGAAGATCAGATTAACTGATTCGTTCGAAATGTGGTTGGTCAATATATATAGGCAGTCTCCCCAAATCACTCTAGCGGTGGCTTTCGAGAATTCCTTGATCTGATCGTGCGTCGCCATTGAGATTCACCCTAAACTATTGGCCAAGCCTCAGTTCCTCGAGTTATTGACCGGGATTCGCCACTTGTTCCATCATACGGTATATTAAGTGAGACAGCTCGGTCTCGAACTAAGGTATTATGCTTACCACTTCGACTTTAGCCGCCCCTTTCGGGGTTGTAGTCTGAATTATACCTTCACTTTATGTTTTTGCCATCTAAGTGTTTCTATACCTCCATTTGACAGCAACTTGGTACGGGATTAATGCGATTTGTTTCAAGCGGTAGCCTTATCGAATATGCTAGATTCTACGAAAACCAGCATTCCCAAAAACGCCAGCAACCCACCGGAGATAAGAATTTAACGAAGTTGTTTCTACTTTAGTTGCGTCCTTCAAGTCCCATGCTCTAGCCTATTGAACTACGACCTCTTATGCTGTAAGTCTACGTAATTCTACTGATATTGCCGTTAGCAATCTTCCCACTCTCTCGATGATCTAACGAAACAACAAGTTGCGAGCTGACGTTTCACAAATCCAACACAGGTTACGCCTTAAGAACCTCCGTTTTCGTTGAGTTCTCGATGTTTACACATCCGAATGGCGTTTCCTTTGCCGATAAAATCGACTTGATTCATAAAAGATCGCATCAATAAAAGACCGCGACCGCATGGCCGTTCTAGGTTCTCAGGAGCTGTTGGATCTGGAACATCTTCGGGGTCGAAGCCTGGTCCCTCGTCCATAATGGAAATCTCAAAATAATGAGCGGAAATTGAAAAACAGACCTTTACTTTCTTTTCGGGATCAAGCTGATTACCGTGTTTGATGGCATTCACTAGCGCTTCTTCTAGCGCCATTTTGATACCAAAAATGTCGAATTCTCCATATCGACAAGTGAGAAGATGTTCTTCTATTTCGTTTTGTAGGGTACGAACGGCAGATAGGTCGCTCGGAATTTCAATTTCTCGGATAATTGGCGAAGCCGAACTATTCATGATATCCCATCTTTAAAAACCAGAATAGCTATTTCTTAGGTTTGTCAATTCATTAAGGATCATTTAGGAGCGCAATACGATTTCAATTTTCTCGTTATTCTATTTTCTAATTTCGGTTTTATACTTACTGATCGAAGTATCTGGAGCTATTTTTTATTGCATTTCCTGCTTAGGATCTATCTGATTCAGGATCTATCTGATTCAGGATCTATCTGATTCAGGATCTATCTGATTCAGGATCTATCTGATTCAGGATCTATCTGATTCATTTTTCAAGAGCTTTCCAGAAATTTGATAACAATTATTAAAGGTTACAAAAGTTCGCTCATAGCAATTTATTCGGTATCTATTTTCTTTTATCTATTTTCTTTGTTAACCAAATTTTTAATTCATTCCGTTCTCGATTTGAACTTATATCAGTCCAAATGATTTTATCGTTTAGAATATACCGAAACCTTTTTCAATTTTTCTGGATAGAAACCAATCTAACGGATGCCGAATGATTTCTAAGTGCTCCGATCAACAAACATCGAATTACCAACTTTATATCTAGTATAACTGGGAAGCATTCGATTTTTCAAACTCACCTAGCGAATGATGCTAAAATTCTTGCATCGCCATTTGTTCGGTTTCTCGAATAATAAAAATGCGATCTAGCTTGGTTATCTTAAAAACTTCCTGAATCGATTTCGAGATACCACAAAGAATGAGCTTGCCATGAATCGCTTTAACTTTTCGTTCCAGGGTAACCAATTTACCAAGAGCTGCGCTGGAAAGAAACTCGACGTTTGAGAAATTCAATACCATTTTTTCGCGCTTATTCTCGTCAACTAGGCGAAATAATTCTTCACCGATTACCTGGATATTTTGTTCTTCCAGGATTTTCTTGTCAACGAAATGTACGACGGCAACATCCCCGACATCTTCTACTTCAAGCCTTTTCCGACGAGGTTGTGGAGTCATACTTCTCTCTCCTTAATTTTAAGTTTCAAATCAATTAAACTTTATTTAATTTTCTTGCCAACAAATTCCGCTATAGAACTTTACAGAGAACTTTACTATTCCATTCAGCTTAGTTTCGAGTTGAATGGGTGTTAAATTTCGATCTGTTCGATCATTGTTTTTCCTGGAATATAATCAAAATCTATTTTGATTTAACTACTTCCAAAGTCGAATCTATCGATTCACTCTTTTATCTAGTTCACTATCTCGTTCAATTTTCGTCTATGTTAATTATTTTACTCTATTTATTTTATTAATATAGATTAAATCATGAATTTTTGATTAATCTATTCGAATAATTTTGAGGAGATAGCATTAATATATCTCAGATGATACTCTGAAAAAAACTAGTGAGTCGAGTAGATTTCATGTAAAGTTTATCATATGTAAAGAATTTTCAGAATTCTCGATCAACGTTCAAATCGTTTTTCGGGCTTATCGTTTTTCGGGCTTTTAGAATTATCGTTCTTTGAACTTTTCGGAGAGCCTATCTATCATCAAGAGTTGAAAATCCCATTTCTAAGTTAAGATTCAATCCAAATAATGATCTCTTTAAGGAATAGTTTTAATTTAAATATCTAATTTAATAAGATTATGTTTCTACTCAATATTCCGACTCAGTGCTACTTCTTAAAGTACTCCTTAAAATACTTCTTAATGCATCTACTTAATGAGGTTACACGGATTTTACAAAATATACTGCGAATATACAATTTTGTTAAATAAATATTTAATTGAATTGTCAAGATTGATAGGCGAGGCGTCAAGATAATTTGAGCAAAAATTTCCGAAATTTCCGCGAATTCGGCATTATAGATCAAAGTTTTTGTGACTAATCTATCGGATTTGGCGGCATTCGGAATATGGAATCCAAAGGGTATATATTGGCAAAAAGCTTATAAAACCACTAAACTTAATTTCAATAGAAATAAATATTCTTTTTCGAAAAAATGGAGTTAGTGCATTGGCGAAGAAACAAAAACCGGCGTATTTTCCATTAAATCAGATCATATCTGGAGGTCAAACAGGTGCAGATATAGCCGGCTTAATTGCAGCCAAACGAGCTGGTATCGAAACAGGGGGCTGGATTCCTAACGGTTTTCGAACGTTGGCAGGTAATCGGCCAGAATATGGAGAGCAGTATCAACTCAAAGAACATTCGAGCGATAAATACCCACCAAGAACATGGGCCAATGTGGCCGAGGCCGATGCTACGATTCGATTTGCTTTACATTGGAACTCCAAGGGGGAACTGCTCACTTTGAAAGCGATTGAGAAATTGAAAAAGCCAGCTTTTGCCGTTGACATCGCTCTCCCAATCGAACCCGCAAAATGCGCCGATTGGTTATCCCAAAATCAGATCCATATCTTAAATGTCGCTGGGAACTCCGAATTATCAGCTCCGGGAATCGAATCATTTGTAATCGATTACCTAACAGAAGTTTTTCGACTTTTAGCTCAAATGAATCAAGCTAGTTCAAGTAAAAATGCTCCCAAGTCCCTCTCGTCTAAAAAAAATTCGGGTGTGGCAACCAAAAAAAGGAAACCGGCGAAGATCGAAGACGAGTTGAATAGCGAACAAAATGGGGGGATTTAAGGATCCCACAAAACAATTTCTCTCTGCTTCTAAAAAGCTTCAAGTTACCTAATTTATAATCAAGAGACGGAGCTAAAAATACTCTAAGCTTAAATAACGCCGATTCCAAAGTTTTACGATCTCTGTTAATTATCCTAAATTTCCCCAATTGTTTTAACATATTTCTGTGCAATTTTTTAGCTAAGCTAACCTCATTATCTGGATAAGAATGAATCAAGCAATTAAGATTGATCTTGAAACTTTAGTTAAATCTTATTATATCGCGAATTACACCAATATTATTGAGCAATAGGGGAATCATTCAGAGGAGATAGGGGGCTTGGCGGAATTCCAAGTCTTGTATCACCTTGAATAAGACTTAATAAGAATTAGAGTGTAAGTTGGGGGTAAAAGTGTGTTCAATTATAAGGAAATGATTTGGCGAGTCCGATTCGATCGTTCCAAAATTTGGAATAATCTGATCGGAACTATTTTCTTTCTTCTCATTTTTGGTTCAGAGATTGGGAATGGGCAAGAGCCATTAAACTTGAATACAGAAAATGGAAGTGAGAATAGCAAGAGTCCGTCAACGGCATTGCCTATTCAGTTCCCTGCAAATCCGCAGCGGAAGTTGTCGATACAAGTAGTTTCGCAACCTCAGATTATCGTTAAACAGATAGTTCCAGCAAGTGTAGCCGATGGGGCAAATATCCCAGTGGTCATTCATGTACAAAACCAAGGATCGATCGATGTTGATAATTTGACGATTCAAGATAAAATACCGAAAGGATTTACCCTGTTGCGCAGTTCCGCAGAACCTGTGAAGCGAGGAGAACATAATCACTGGTTTGTCTCCCACTTACGAAGTAGGCAAGAAGTTGTTATTGAAGTGGTATGGCAACCAGAAAAAGAGAATCCAGCCAATCAGAACAGCTCAGAGCCTTCGCCACTGATACGGAATCAGCAGAGTTCTTCAAATTCGTATGTAGTTCAGAAACCACAAGAAATACAGATAACTCCCGAACGATTTTCTTATGAAGTACAGGTAAGCTATCAGATTTCGCAGATCCATCGATCGGCGGTGCGCGTACGCCCTCCAGAACCTCAGCTGAAGATGGAAATTCCTACCAAGGTAAATCTGGGCGAGAAAGTGCCGATCAAAATCAGCATCAAAAATCCTGGTAATGTCGAAACGGAGCCGATGCTTTTACAAAGTCAATTTTCTCGGCAATTAACCCATCCGCGTGGCAATAATTTGCAGAAGCAGCTCGCACCGATTCCACCGCATAGCACCAAGGTTGTCACTTTGGAGTTGAATTCAATCGAAACGGGAAAGGCGATGGCAGAAGTCCATCTGCTTCGTAACCAGATTGCTGTTCTCGAAAAAGTCGTCCACTTCGAAATCGTAGAAAGCCCCTTACAATTAAAAATAGATGGCCCCAGAAAGCTCGAGCTTGAAAAGCGTGGCATCTATGAAATCGTCCTTCTGAATCCAAACCCGACAACGGTTTCTAATGTTGAATTCCTGGTGGAACTCCCTGCCGAGATCGCGTTTCAACGCGCGACCGATCAAGGGAACTATTTACCCGAGGCTCATGCTATACGCTGGAATATTGGAAAATTGAAAAGCAATGAATCTCGAACTATTAGCTGGAGTGGTTCTGGCAAACAGATTGGTATCGGCAAAGTGCACTTTGAGAGTGTAACTGGCATGACTCAATTGAAACTAGGATCTGTCGCTATTGAAGTACAAGAAAACAGAAATTCCGATAAAAATGATAGTACTTCATCATCGAATTCAAGCCCATCATTTAATCGTAATTGAGTACCCAAATGATTGTTAGCAAACGATCTCCCCTTTATATTGAACTATTCTGGCATCGATATTTTTGCCTATCGTTCGGCGCGATTATTGCGCTGATTGCAGTCACTGGGGTGTATTGGCCTGCCCGAAAATTACAAGCAGCAACAACAAATTTGATTGATTCATTTCCAATCGAAGAAGCGAATAGCAAGACTCAGCCCTCCTCAAACACGAGTACTTCAACCGCTACAAATGAAACGGGTAATGAAACAGGTTCGGGAGAGGAAGAGATCCAAAAAATAATTTCGGATTCCGTTGAAGATTGGCAATCGACCAATCGTTCGGAAAAGGGATCTCGAAAGGCAACTCCGTTAGAGCTAATCGATCAATCAAAACTAGAGTCCTTTACTGATCAAAAGTCAAAAAATAAACCATTACCTGTTCCTAAAAAATTAAATGATTCGCTGCTCAGCAAGCGATTGCCAAAAAGACCAATCGTTTCGAATCCCAGTTCGACTTCAGGGTTGGAAATTAGAAATCAGATAACCCAAAAGTCAAATTTTTCTGACCTATCGGCAACCGCTGAAGATTCGGACCAAGATTGGCAACCACGTCAAACAGAAAAGAAAAATAATTCTACGATGCCGCGCACCATGCCGAGAGCCATCAAGGAGAAAAAATCCCCCATTCAGCAGATTCACCATTCTGAACTCCAACCGGTACCGATAGGGGAGGAATTTTTGCCATTAGGATCTTTACCAGGAAATGCCGATTCCTCTGCTTCTACTGATTCCTCTGCTTCCATGGATTCTATCGACGGGCCGATTCTGAAATCTCCGAACCAAAATCGAGAAATACCACCCGGTGTAATCATTCCCTCTGGATTGGCTGATCCTAATCCGAATCCATCGAAAAAATCTCTAACGCCCAAAAGCTTAGTACCAAACTCAGAAAAAAAATCGCTAGATAATTGGCAAGATGTCCCCAAAATCCCATCTAAAAATGAATCTCAGAACGATCAGCCTGAGACCATCCCTTTCCCGCCGAAACGAGTCAATCCTCCAGGGACCGGTTCGCCCGATCGATTGCCAGACCCTCAAAATTCACAGGAACCAAAGATAGAAAAAAAAGCGCCGAAATTAGAAGAGACCAAAAAGAAAGAATCACAAGAAGAAGAGGAAGGGGACGACGATGTCGAACGCCAAGCACTTCTGAGTTCTGCTCGGAATGCGGTTAAGGGTAAAGGATTATTGTTGGCCAAACAGCGTTACGAAAATTATTTTCGAAAATACAAAGATAGTGTGGCTTTACGATTAGAATATATTGGAGTGCTGTTAGAGTTGCAATTGAATATCGACACTTTAAAGGAATTTCGCGCCTTGGTATTGCGATTCCCCTCGGATGTTTCCGCCCATGTGAATTTTGGGGATTTTGGTCTGTTGATTCGCGATAACGAATTGGCACTCCAGGAATATCTGATTGCGGTAAAATTAGATGAAAAAAACAACGATAACTGGGTCCGTCTAGCTCGCACATTCACTTTCCAGGGGAATTTTTTCCGTGCCCAGGAAATCTACGATACCAAACTTTGCAAGCTGCAACCAGGCGTCGACAAAGAACCGCGCCAATTCGCTTCCCTATTAATGGATTTACACCGCTTCGATTTAGCTGGTTTTTGGCTCGATGTCAAAATCGATGAAAAAGATAAAATTCTTAAACGCCTTCGACTTCGCCAACAAGTTCGATTTGCCATTGCCCATTGTAAATGGGAAGAAGCGGAGAAAAGATTAACCGAACTTGGACAAGAAAACGAAAGCAAATTAGATCTCTTGACATTAGGAGAGGAGCTGTTCGGAACCGAAAATTACGAATGGGCAGTAATTGCTTTTCAGCAGTTACTGGTCAAATATCCTGACAATCGAACAGCGATGTTAAGCTTAGCGCGAGCAAATATTCGACTCTATCAACCAGAAGAGGCTTGGAGATGGTTGCAGCAGTGTCCGGATAATCCGCAAAGCGATCGTCTAAAAAGAATTGCTTTAGCAGACTATCACTATATGATAGGGGAATTTCATGCCACTCGCGCTATTTATCTCGGACTTTTGGAACAGGAACCTAGAGATTACGAAGTCCGTTTTTATTATGCCAATCTTTTGGAGGTAATGCGAGAAGATGAAAAAGCAAAGGCGGAATTAAACAAAATTCCCAAAAAAAAGAGCATCGGAATGCGGGCACAAATTCAGTTAGCGGTGGTGCTTACGAATCAGCGCCGGTTTCCCGAAGCGGTGGAGGTTTGCCGGCAATTGCAGCAAATTCAGCCCGGTAATGGTTATGCTCTCGCTCAGATGATCACTACTTTTGGTAAATGGCACCAGGTAGAAAATGCCCGAATTGCTCTGCGCGAATTCAATCAGCATTATGGTAATTTGCGCGCTTTTAAGATACCTCTTGGATTGAGCTATGGCAAAGTTTTGGTAGATCATCGCTTGTATGCGGATGCTGTTCGTGTGTATCAAGAGGTAGTCAAACTGCCGATGGGTTCCATTTTAATCGCTTATTATGGATTGGGGCGAAGTCTGGAAGGAGTCGGGGAAGGGGATGCCGGTCGAGCCGCTATTCAAACCGGATTGACTCTCGGTTACCCACCCTTTTTGCCTATAGTTTTTGCTCGCAATCATATTTTGCTCAGCGATATCTTTATTGGGGATTTTGCCGATGCCCCTACGGTTCCTCTCCTGCAAGCGGTTTTACACGGCAATCGTGACCATCTACCCGCTCTAATTCGCCTGGCGGAAGTTCAGTCGCGGCAGGCGCGACCGTCAGCAGATACACGGCCCGCGCTGCAAACCATGCAACAGATACTTAAGCTTTCACCTCAAAATAGCAGAACGATCTTGAACCTAGCGCGGACTTATACAATTACTCAGGAATGGATTCAGGCCATTCAAAATTACGATCTGCTAATCAATGCCGATCCCGATCTGCTCCTTCCCATGAGAGAAAAAGCCCGCTCGCAATATGCGTTTACGCAATTCAAAATGGGACAAAGTACTTATCTACAAGCACAAACTCCTAGCGGGGAAGCCCTTTTGCAACAATCGCTATCTGGCTTGCTCGGTCAAGATCCCTATTTTGATCAAATGATCGGACCTGCGATTGCCAGTAAAAGTGGCGTTCCGCATTTGCGCTCGCTCGCTTTGCAGGTAATGAACCAAACGGCTAATCCTGTTCTGGGTGAAGCTATTTACGGCAAAGTTCTCGATGCCGAAGCTCGCTCGAACGAAGCCACATTGGCTAGTCTCGAAGGGGAAATCAAAGATAATCAATGGCGCCCGTTTTATATCCAGCCCATTGCCCGAAAATTGCTCGACCTGGAAGCTTCCAATACCTCTGTCTGGTTTGATTTAGGCCAATCGTATTCCGTTTTGCGGCAAACTCACAATGCCATCAATACTTACAACGAGGATCTGGGCATCGATCCGCTTCAACGCGAACCTGGTGTCGCCATCAATCGCGCGAATTACGAATTGGATCCTCAAGCCAATTTCAATTTTAACTTCTTTAGCCAGCGTGGTCGAAACGGCTTAGCTTCGATCGATAGTTTGAGATTGACGACCAGTTTGCGACTGCCCTATGGCGATGAAACCGATTATTTCGAGATGGGCTATACGCGCGCGGAATATCGCCCAACGGATGATCGCGTTTTACCCGGCAATATCCCGTTTCTACGTGTTCAACAGATGCTTTTCCCCCAGTTAATCGCTTACGGTCAATTGAATCTAGAACAGTATCCCAATCGGTTCCAAACCCGGCCAACTTTTGATATTGGCGATATTTACACTCACACCGATCAGTTGAAATTCCGTTCTGGTCTTTTTCTGGAAAATGTGGTTCAGAACGGCGAATCGTTACGACAAGATATTTTCCGCTATGGCGGTCGGCTCGGTGTCGATTATCAATTCAATCGCCGACTGGCATTTTCAGGAACTTATACTAATGCTCAGTATTCAGATCGCAATGCCTCTAACGAATTTTATTTTACCGGGGATTACACCATCTATTTTGCACCGAATCAGTTGAAATTTGTATTAGTCAATGATATGCTTACTTATCGCTCTCAGACCGTATTTGGTACAGGACCAGATCCGATTGTCGGTGCGATCCATCCGTATTTCGCCCCCTCATTTTTCAATTATGGCGAAGCTCGGATCGAATGGACACAATGGGTGAGCCGCGATTTCTTCGCCCACTCCAATCAATGCTGGTATACCCTTTCTTATGGGCTTGGTTTTGACAATTTCTTCAACAATTATAACACCGGGCGAGCGGCATTCAATTGTGATGTTAAGCCGTGGTTCACCGTGGGTGCCGATATCCGCGGCTCTTATGCGTCGGTTTATCATTATGAATCGGCAATGGTTTATATGGTTGTCCGCTTCCCGTGGCCGGGGTAAGTCATTTGATTATTAGCCAGTCCAAATTTGGCGGTTCGTCTCAATGATTTTTCCGTGATTTTTTGTGGCTTATAATTATTGTTATTAAGACTTGAGCGGTCGAGCCAAGGACTGCAACCGTTCCCGTTCTTTGATTTGCGCGGTAAAGTAAGTAGTGCCGTTGCGCTGGTCGAAGCGCTGGGCGAGCAATTGGCACTGGCCATCGTAATAATTTCGCAATTGTTCTATGTTATAGCCTTGTTCCTCTGCGGGCGGCCCGTCAAAATGGTGGAGTTGAACGGCGAGGTGCTTTTGGTCCAAGGCGAGCAGGCGATCGAGCAGAACGAGGGTATCGAGATACAGATGTAAACGGGTGAGAGGATCTGTAAAAGGTTTAATAGCATTTTGACAGCGCGCATACAATGAAATCGCTTTGTTTATTTGCCCAGAGAGAGTAAATACTTTCATTATCTCACCATAGTGCCAGTAGTAACAACGATTCGTGTCCACCGTTAAAAGGCAACGATTACTCGCTTTGATCGCTTCTTGCTCCTGGCCATCTCTCAGAAGCGACAGCAGCGCATTGCCCATGATCGATCCGTAATCTTCTAAAGCAAAATCTTGCGGTCGCAGTGCTGAAACGGTTTGCAAGATGAGCTTATCATTCCCTAGAAAATGGTTGGCTTCAATCAAGTCGCGCGGATATCGATAAGCGCTAGGAAATTCCAAACGAAGTTGATCTTCAACTCTTTGAGCGAGCTGGTAATCACCAAGATCGGGAGCAATCGAGCGTTGGCAACGCAACGGAAGTAAATTGGCGTCTGGATGACCATATTCTTGCAATCTTTTGCTAAAATCTTGGACCAATGATTCAATTTTAGTCCGCGGAATGGCATCCAGATTACTTGCTTGGCCAATTACCATTTCGTATTCCCAGAATAAATCTCTCCCATGAAATAACTCTGGGTTTTGGTCAAATTTGGCCAGGGACCAGTTAAAGGCAGATATCAATAAATCGCCGCGTAAAGTATTGCGTGCCACATACATGAGATGGTATCGCGCTTCGATACTTAGCTGATTTAGTTGATATAGATCGGCTAAGCGAACCGCTTCTAAAAGCACATCGAGGGCGGTTTGACCCATGGGTAAGCTACGGGCATTTTTGATCAGCTCTCTAATTTTTTTGGGATCGAATGATTTCATGATGATGGTTAGGAGAAGTTATCGATTTTGCTCGATTTTGCTCCATTTTTGCTAGTATTTGTTCTTGGAAAGATCAATTTGAATTCATACGAAGACAATACGACTTTAGAGAAAAACCGATCTCCAAAAGGGATTAGAAAATCCTGATAGAGATCGGTCGGAGATAAATTTAGCAAGAGATTTTTGAACGGTAGTCGGCTTTGAATCGATTCCAATTAATTACCCGATTTTTTACTACCCTTCAAAACAGGATTACCCCCTTTTCCTTTTTTTGGATTCGATTTCTTATCTTTGGGATTGGGATCATTTTTTTGATCCTCTTTTTCTTTTTCTTTCATTTCTTTAAGCGCTTTTTGCCGATCCTTGATAAGTTTAATAGTGCTCTCTACTGCCGCAACCATGTTCTTATTCAGATTTTTATCTCCGTCCGTTTTGAGAGTTTTCCCTTCCGTTTCTAAACGTGTTTTGTATTTTTCGAGATATTCGGTTACCAGATCTGCCCGAGAATCCATCGTTATCAAACTACCTAAAGCGGCCAGTCGGCACGAGACCTCCTTATCATTTTCAACAATCGATTGTAATTCGGGAATTAGGAAATCGACTTCGGAAGCAAGTGTACCAATAGCACGAATTGCTTCGAAACGAACAGCAACGGTGGAAGAGGCCAAATAATTTTTAATTTCGACGACATTGGTATCTTTAGAGGTAGCATTTTTGGGATTCAAGCGAATAAGCCCAACACAGCACCAAATTTTATTGGTGGTTGATTCCTCTTTGGCTTTTTTCCGTTTTTCAAAGGCGTTTTTCAGATTAGTTAAAGTAGCTGGATTTTCCGGTTTTCCAAGAACAATCAAGGTATCGATCACCTGTTTGCGGACCTGCTCGCATTGATCGTTCAGAGAAATGATCAATTTGGTAATGGCCAGATTATCGGATGATTCCCCCGCAGCAGATGCTCGGGCAATAATCATTAAGGTGTTCGCTGCTGCTTTGCGCAGTTGCCAAGAAGTTCGTTCATGAAGAGCAGATTCGACAATATCTGGAATCGCCTTTTTAGCGAGCGGACCGCAGCGTTGCAATCCAGTGAGTGCTTCCATTTTTGTGTGAATGGAGTTCATTCGAACCAGAGCGATCATGCGATTAATCGCGCGGTCTATATGTGCTTGGTCCGCGAAGCCAATCGCTGTTATTACACTCATAGCCGTCATGCGCACCCCATGGTCTGGATCTTCAAGAAAAGCTTCCAGCAAAACATCGTCCACTAATTTATGCGAATCTTCTGGGTCGAAAAGAGGAATCAATGCTAGAGCAGCTTCTCTTTTACTCGCATCATGATTTACTTTCAGTTTATAACTGATCTGTTTAACCCAATAATCTAACTTTTTACCATCGATTTCAGAAACGTATTTAGGAGTATCTGATTCCTTTTTACCATCCCCTTTGGGAGCTGTTTTTGCTTTGGAGCCTAGCGGTTCATCCGCTGTAGCGAAGAACACAAACAGACTGCCAAGAATCAACAACGAAAAAAATTGACGCATGGTCTTATGCCTTTCACATTAAAATGGAAGAGTTCATTTTTATCTTATTAAATTTTTACCGATCATGCAAAAAACAATTTTACAAATCAGAAAAAAATTGGTCGATCATCCCGTGGTTATTTTATTTTATTACTAAAAATTATTTTTGCTTCTGAATTATTCGAGTTTCGATTATTTTATCGATTGTCGATATCCACACTGCTTAAAAATCTGCTTAAGTAGATGCTTAGGAATCTGCTTTCAAAATCTACTTTCAGAATCTACTTTTTGCTTCGTTTGGGTCGTTTGTTTCGTTAATTCTCTGCATCCCGT
The DNA here is from genome assembly GCA_021809185.1 of Planctomycetota bacterium. GTDB lineage: Bacteria > Planctomycetota > Planctomycetia > Gemmatales > Gemmataceae > JAKBAI01. The sequence continues at coordinate 2,231 of JAKBAI010000035.1, read as the reverse complement.
TGATAATCGGAATTTCTTTTGTTGATTCCTATTAGTAGATAGTTTAAGGAGAAATTTTGGGTCCATTCGAAAAATCTTTCTTTTATGAGCAGCAAATATCCGATTTTTCTACGAATGCTCAATTCCCTTTACATTCAATTGATTTTACTCGATGCTTGTTAATTATTGCTTGAAGCAAGTGGAATCCTGAATTTGAGGTCATTCATGAATTCTAAATCGAATCAGGGATCGTTGATATTTGCTTGGCAATATCGATTTATTCATCGATATTTAGCCCCTTTGATGCTTCAATATCGGTTCATCAAAATTGAACTATCCTTATTGATTTTAGTTCTAGTTGATGCTCGATACAAAGCATAATCAGAAATAAGAAGTTTAAAGTTCGTATTGATGAAAGAACGGTTTGTCGACATAAACTTGCCCCTAATCCTATAAAAAATATTTGTGAAGGCGATTTGTGTTTAAGAGAAAAGTCTGAATAAATCTATTCATTGAACGAATACCTGATTGAAAACCAGAGCAAGATTTTCAAAGAATTTGAGTATATTCACTAAATTTTTGATCAAACTTATAAAATAATCGATGTATAAAAAATCAAAAAAGGGACTAACCCGAGCAAAAAGGAATAAGCTTAAGTTACGGCATTTACAAGAAGCAAGAGACTAGGAAAAGATTTATTCTTGAAGAATAAGAGAGATTAACTCAGTACTCAAAACTTAGCACTCCTGTTAGCCTGGCAGAAACCGTAACAGTCCAAGAATATTCCAAGGATCATAAAATGAAAACACCAAACATGCAGAAAACGTTGGTAACATTTTGTTTATTATCGCTAATGGTTTCAGGGGAACACATCTGTTTAGGTCAGGAAAAAGGGAGAACTGGGGATGATCCCCTAGTAGATAAGGTGCGAATAGCGATTCAGAATGGGGTGAAATATCTAAAATCGCGTCAGCAAGATCGCGGTGGCAAACAATGGAACTGGGAAAATGAATCAGCAGCATTGAGCACTTTATATCCCGGAGGACAATCAGCTCTTGCCATGTTAGCGCTGCTTACATCTGGGGTTCCTGCCAACGATCCAATTATTCAACGAGCATTACCGTATTTGCGTGATTTGCCACCAACGAGTGTTTATGTTGTCAGCTTGCAGACGATCGTTTTGTCAGAAATTGCGGAGAATCGGGATCTGGCCATGATTCAGCGCAATGTCGATTGGTTAATCCAACGGAGAATAACGCGGAATGGTAACTTGCAAGGCTGGACCTATAAAGGGGGAGGAGAGACCCATGCCGATAACTCGAATACGCAGTATGCTTTGCTGGGCCTATGGGCCGGTAGGAATGCAGGAGCCAAAATCGATCGTAAAATATGGGAAGATATTCAACAATATTATATCGAAAATCAAGAAAAATCGAATAAATCGGCACGTGGTTGGGCCTACGATGAACGAACAAGTCAGGTAACGAGTCATACAATGACGGTAGCAGGAGTCGCAGGTCTATATATTGCAGGAATCGGATTAGGGACCGGGAATCAAAAGCTCGATGAAAAGACCGGAATAGCCAGGGATTGTGGAAACTACGATAACGAGAAAGCGATTCGAGCCGGTTTAAATTGGTTAGCCAAAAATTACACATTTACCAATCATGCCCAAGCAAGATATTATAACATTTATGGGATTGAACGTGTGGGGCGTCTTTCAGGGCAACGATTTTTTGGAGATCACGATTGGTATCGGGAGGGGTGCGAAATATTAACCGGAGTTAACCCTCGCTATCCTGAATTAATTCAAAAGAACGATGGTTCCTGGGGGGGGATTGGTGTCATCGATAACATGACAATCGTGAGTACCAGTTTTTCGATGATGTTTCTGGCCAAAGGTCGCACTCCCATTTTAATCAGTAAACTAGCATATGACAACAGTAGTCGAAATCCTGTTGGCTGGAATCGTAAACACAACGATGCGCGCAATCTCGTCGAATTTGCCAGCAAAGAGCTGTTCAAAAAGACCCCCTTGGCTTGGCAGGTATTTGATCCGCGCTTACCCGATTTGAACCGAGATGTGGTGTTTCGCGAAGAGTTAGCGGGGTTGCTACAGACACCCATTTTGTACCTCAATGGTCATGAGAATCCCGATCTGAGCGATCGGCAGATAGAATTATTGGCGAAATATGTCGATGAAGGCGGATTTATCATTGCGGAAGCTTGTTGTGGTAGTGAAGATTTTACGA
>JAKBAI010000258.1 GCA_021809185.1 Planctomycetota bacterium | reverse complement strand
CAAAAGAAACAAGTTGGTCGTCATCTTGATCAAAATCAGCAAGTCCACGCCCGGGGTCGTTAATGTTGGGGTAAGCGGTTCCGCTTCGGATAAGTTGTTGCATTCCTAATCGAGATAGCGCTAGTTCGACTTCAAAAGAATTGAGATAACCATCTTTATCGCGATCGATGAAATCAAACATTTTTCTTAAAGCCAATTCCCAATGGTTCGATAATTGCGTTTCTAAATTAGGAAAATGGAGATGGAGTCGAATCGGACCTTGATTAGTCAAAAAAATAATTTCGGTTTCAGGAATCGTTGTTTTTAGTTTGTTTTCTTGACGAAAAATCGATTTTTTGGGACGTAAAATGCCAATAGTTCGAGTCGGATTATCGGGATTGGCACTCGGATTCCAAGGGGTGGGATGTGGTAACATGAGCTTACTTGGTGGCAGTGGGATCGAGTCGTTTTGAATCCGAGGAAATCGAGTATACCAATGATCCAAGGAAATAATTTTCGAGGTGGAAGTCGTTGATATTTTACCGTTGGGTTGCGAAGAAAATCCAAAGAAAGCCTGAGAGGAATCGATGCTCGAAGGGGGTTCGGTGGAGTTCCCTGTCGTAAAAAAGAATAAACTCCAACAAATGAGTAATAATCCGAGTAAGCGCATGGTGATTTACCTAGCTAGTTGAATCGTTTTATTTTTTGCAAATAAGAACATCAGTGTAAATCCTGACCGAGCTAATTAGGGCAAAATTAGAAAAATATAGAGCGCAGTTTCAGGACAAAGCACTGATGTAACAGTACTGGTCCAAAAATTTTGAATTGATCAAATCGAGAAAACTCATTTGATTCAAATCTTTGAATCAAAGTAAGACTTCCGTCACTGGATTTGCAGATTTATCAACAATCCTGATGGGTCGACCGATGTTCGAAACATTACTTTGTAAATAATCGATTTCGAGAGCTTTGCAGAGAGTAGCCAAGAGATCGATATTTGATGTTTTGCGCTCGATCACGGAAGTACCATCTTTGCTCGTTTTGCCGATTGCTTGCCCTCCGCGAATGCCACCGCCTGCCAAAACAGTAGCCCAAGCCGCTGGGTAATGGTCACGCCCATCCCCTTGGTTGATTTTGGGAGTACGCCCAAATTCCCCCATCCAAAGAATGGTTGTTGTCTCCAAAAGTCCTCGATCGTGGAGATCGGCAAGCAAACTAGACCAAGCTTGATCTAGATTTCCCCCTAAGCGTTTCATCGCGTCAAAATTTTTGGAGTGTGTATCCCAACCATTCAGGCTTACTTCTATAAAAGGGACGCCAGTTTCTACTAGTTTACGAGCCATTAAACAGCTTTGGCCAAAGACAGTCCTGCCATAACGATCACGAAGTTTTTCAGGTTCGCAACTTAGATCAAAAGCTTTTCTACCTAGGCCCTCCATGATATGATTCACTTATTCATAAACCAATTTGTGGGTATCTGTTATTCGCCCGGGATGGGTTGCAGCAAACGAATCTTCAAATTCGCGGAGAAGATTCAATCGATTTTGTCTTTGATCCGCGCTCAATTCTTTGGGAGGGCTAATATTATCGACACGTAAAAGTTTGTCCGCATTGGATTGATCTTCAAAGAAATTGTTAGTTGAACCGATAAAAAAAGGATTAAATTGAGGTCCGAGAAATCCTGAATTAAAAGCTTCTTGGCTAAATAATCGGAATGGGGAAATGGAAATGTAGGCTGGCAAGTCGGTACGGTCATCGGTATTCAATTCTTTAGAGATCAACGAACCGATCGAAGGGAAATCAATATTCCCTGATGGGGTGTTGCCTGTGTGCATAATAAATGTGCCGCGACCGTGATCTCCTTCTTTGGTAGACATACCACGAAGGATTGCTAGAGAATTAGACCATTTTGCTAATTGGGGTAGATATTCGCTATATTTAAGCCCAGGAGTAGCTGAAGAAATTTCTTTTACTGGTCCGCCATTTTCATGCCCTTGCTTGACATCCCAGAGGTCGATCGTGGACGGTCCACCATTCATCCAAAGGAGAATACAGGAACGTTTCTTCTTCGTGGTTTTGGTTGCAGCTTTGGTTGCGGCATTGGCAAACGCAGGGAACCATCCACTACTGGAAAGTCCTAGGGTTGTTCCTAAGGCAGCACTGAATAAGCTACTGCTGCCTTGCTTCATGAAATCGCGGCGATTGAATTTGTTTTTCAGGAACATTTTTTTCTCCGTCAATTATTGTTTGAATTACCAATTGTTTTTCTTTACTAATATTTACTTCGAATGAGTGATTTTAGTTTCGGCTTTTTCAGCTTATTTATCATGACATCTGTCTAAAAGAACGTATATATTATTCGATTCCGGTTCAATCATTATTTGTTTAAACTTTTTGAATAACTTATTAATGATTGACAACAAATTCGGTGCTATTCAGTAGTGCCCAGAACAGATTACTCATGGCTTGAACCTGATTGTTTTGAGCAGTTTCTCGATCGATCATACTTCGGAGCTGGTCAAACTCCTTAAGAGTAGGGGATCTATTCAAGGTCAACAGAAATAGCGTATTTATTTTTTGATCAATATCGAGAAAAGGGGCATCCATTACCGCAGCAAAGGTGTCACTGCTAGCCAATACGGTTTGTTTAGAAATAAATCTACCATTCATGATCAATAAAGCTTGTAAAATTGTACTCTGAGCTTCGGACTTTTTTCCGTTAATTTGAAAGGTTGTCATAATAGCTGTTGCACCATTGTTATCTTGCGAAAAAACGAATCGATTTTCTGAGGGGACTGGGGCCCTAGATCCCGTTGCTTGAATAAAATTATTGAAGACTTGTCTCCCCGTTAAATGCCTTATATTCATCCGAGCATAAAATCGCGGATTTTGTTGACTAGGGTCGGAAAGCTCACTACTTAATTGATATACTTTACTTCGAGTAATGGCACGAATCATCTGGAAGTAATCGAAGCCAGAATCGGCATAGAAATCCGCCAAAACTTTTTCCAGATTGGCCCAAATACGAATATTTTCGGAGCTTGGATTGTTCTCTGCAGCATTACCCTCTTTCGGATCTGATTTATTGGAATCGGTGGATTTTAGTCGCGAAACATTATTTGTTTCGCTGTTCAAATGGCCATCTTCCCCAACGACTTCATCGGTCGATTCAAAAAAGCCATAACCTAAGAAGTTTTGCCATAGATGATTAACCCCCGTTAGGGCAAAGTAAGGATTTTTCTTCGAGACTAACCACTTAACGAATGTAGAGCGCGGGCTGATGTTCTCTTCCCATTTAGGCAATTCCCCGGTTAGATACTTTGCTTCAACGATTTTATCAGTATCCCCTAGATTAATTTGACGATGATATTTAATTTGCTCCGATGATCCGTATAAGGGATCGACTTCTGCAAAAAACGCAGCTAATTCCCAGAATTGTTCACGTTTATAAGAAGCGAATGGATGATTATGGCATTGGCAACATTCTAATTTGATACCCATGTAGATCCGAGCAACTGTTGATGCTACCATCTCAGGTTTATACTCATTGAGAGCAAGAAACGCTTCCGGGGAAGGATAGTTTCTTACCGACCCCATTGAATTGGAGTTCATGCTCATCGAATTTTGGGAGTAGAGAGTTGGTGCAGTTAAAATTTCCTGTACAATCTTGTCCATCATTTGATGATCTTTGATCTGCTTTTCTAACCATTTCTGAAACAATCTTGATTGATTTTGCAATTCAAAGTCTTTTCCTTCCTGGACCCATTCCGTTTTTAACAGCGAAGCAAAATGAGATGCAAACTCAGGGCGATTCAAAAGCCGATCGATCCAGACATTTCGTTTTGCTGGATTGGGATCATTTTGAAATTCACGAATCTCATCGAGGGATGGAATTCTTCCTATTAAATCAAGACTAATTCGGCGTAAAAATAGATCATCACTTACAATCGGAGCAGTTTTGATCTTATTCTTGACCCAAAACTTTTCTGTAAGATCATCAATTTTTTTAACAAGCTCCGTTACTTTAATTTCTTGTCGAATCTGACTTTGCCAAACAATAGGTATAAGAGGATTGACGATGGGAAAGCTCGAATTCTCGTTGAGCTTTGTTCCTGATGAAAAAGAGGAATTTTGTGCAGATGATTTTGGAGCAACTTTTTTCATTTTATCGCTAGGGGAGTCGGAATCAGCGAAAGAAAGTATCGAGAAAATGGAACTATTCCAACAAAAAATAAGAAACAGACCTGAAGAAAGTACTAAAACCGAACATTTTTTAAATTGTTGTAGATTCATCGATTTCATTTCCTTTTATCCACAATTAGAAAGTATTTGTTGTCTTGGTGATCATTTTTCAAGGGAATCGTATTAAAATCCCAGGTCGTAAAATGGACTCGGTTCCAAAAGTTTCCGCTTATTAATTAGTCCTCAAATTAAAAATGAGATGTGATTCTATATAGTCATTGGTTTCTATCATAATTATGATCACTTATTTCAGCATCCATTTTTGATTAATATTTCTTTAAAACTTTTCTAAAATATTCTCTTTCTAGGAATTATCTTTAAAAATATTCTTTTTTACAATCCCAATCTTGAAATAGGCGTTTAAATATCACCGATTTTTAATTATTAAACGATCCAGACTCCGATCGTTAACTGCTTCTTACCGGGAAAAGACACCATCATCTAAAGTGTATTTCAAATTTTTTAGAATTTATTTGATTAATTTTCTCAATTCAGAAAAATTATCAAATAAAAATGGATAAAAATTGGGAAATTGTAGAGAAAAAAAGCTGGCATGTGCCAGCTTGAAGGAGTGTTTATAATTAGTGTTTATAATGACTCTTTATAAGGAGTGTTTGTTGGGAATAAACTATTAAATAAGTTTAATTGAATCCGTAAGAGAATTAGTGAACCTTTAAAGGAGAAATTCGAATATTAAAACTATTTACTTTCCTTAAAAAGAACATGTTTTCGGATAGTTGGATCGTACTTTTTTATTTCCAACCGATTTTTAGTATTATTTCGGTTCTTTTCTACATAATAACAATAGTCACTTTCACTGCTCACTATTTTTATATGTGAACGTGCCTCTTTTCCTTTTTTTGCCATAAATAACCTCTTACAACACTATATATTTTTAAAACAGTTGGAACCAATTGCCCATGAATTGCTTCCATAATCATCATGTCTTACTATATTATAGGACTAATGATAGTTAATTTTTTCGTAGATTTATTCTATTATTCATTGAAAAAAAACAAGAGCAATTAAGTAAGTTTATTCACTTTTATGGACTATCATGTTCCTGTTCGTTTGGGAGAATTCGAGGTTCGACTTCGATAAATTCCATTTTAGAAAAGTTAACATTTAGAAAATTCAATCCAATTAATTCTTTTTTGCGATTAAAAAGGAAATTGGCAAATTGCCCATCTAAATAATCGTTCGATAATCGAAAAGAGTTGAGCTGAAAGTGGATTAAAGGAGAATTGAAACTACTCCAAGAAAGTACTAAATGATCTTGGTCGAAACGTACTTTGACTATACCATAAGCAGGATCATAAAAAGTGCCATGAATTTCATGTAATGGTAATGAGGGTTGCGTATTTTTCAATCTTTGTTTTTGTAATCTATTTTCTTTTTCTCTTTTTTGTGTGTTTCGAAATTCGATTATTTTTAGATATCGATCATCCCAGTCCATCGCTGGCAAATTAAGGAGTTCATCGGTCAATTGATTAGCGATTGAAAGATTAAATCGTGAGGCAAAGAGATTAGATAGAATAGCCATTCCTATTTGTTTTTTCGGCAAAAAGCGAATATGAGCCGAGAATCCATCAATCCATCCCGAATGGGCAACAGTTAATTGACCGCGATAATCATGGATATTCCACCCTAAGCCATAGCTCATTACATTGGTTTCAGGAAAAAGCTCTTTATCTTCATCTTCATCCAATTGAACCACAATATGTGGTTTACGAGTTTCTTTAATTAATGAGGGAGATAAGATTCGATTATCTTTAAATTTCCCTTCATTCAATTGAAATTGAAGCCAATTGCCTAAATCGCTTGCGGAACTATTAATAGAACCAGCTGGGTCGGGATGTTTGATTAAATACCATGGTACTGAACTCAATTGATCTTTAGAATCAAAATGATGCCCCGAAGCTATATTCTTTTGTTTCGAAAAACCATTCGTATCCAAGGAAGAGTGGTTCATTTCCAGAGGTTGTAAAATTTGATCACGAATTAGTTCGGCCCAAGTCGATTGCGCAGCATTACCTGCCGCGGTTCCCGCAGCAGAATAGAGAATACTCTGGTACTGCATCGCCGTTCGAAACGGTTTTGAAAGAGGGAGATGAGCGACTCTTCGAATTATATTTTCTTGAGACCAAGGGGCATGATACCATAATAAATCATTCCCAGCTACACCGGTGCGGTGGCATAGTAAATCACGGAGGGTTACTAATTTATCTGCAACAGGATCGGAGAGGTGAAAATAGGGGAGATGTTTTTGAACTGGATCATCTAACAATAGTGTCCCCTCATCGGCAAGTTTAGCTAAAAGAGTTGCGGTGAATGCCTTACTACATGAAGCTAATGGAAAAATAGTATCGGCATCGATCTTTTCTTT
>JAKBAI010000257.1 GCA_021809185.1 Planctomycetota bacterium | reverse complement strand
TTCTTTCGGAGCGATTGTCTTCATGCGGGCGAGACGCCCGCGCTCCCAGGAGGATTGACTCTCGATAACCTACACGCTTCTTTAGGAGCAATTGCACTAAATGCGGGCGGGACGCCCGCGCTCCCAGGGGAAATCAAGAGGAATCGACTCTGAATATTTGTTTTTATTTCGGTGCGCAATAAGCTTTATCGCGGAAGGGTGCTGCATCTACTTCGGGAGCTTTTTGTAGCAATAGCCGATCGAAGATTCTGCTATTGCTTTTTAATCTAGGTCCATCCGAAGTATGGGGAGAAACTATGAGGGAAAAGTATGAGGGAAAAGTATGCGGGAAAAGTATGCGGGAAAAAGCTGGTTCGAAGTTACTCCACTCCTAGCAGTTGAGGAGAGAACGGGACGGTTGGTGATTTTTCATGATGGAGCCACCACTCTTCTGCCCAGCCAAACGACATGGTCATGCCGTTGCCGCCTATGCCGGTAACAATCGTAATTCCTGGCTCAACATCCTTATATATAATCGCTTGTGATTGATGTTTGGCATAGTATCCATGCCAGCGTTCGCTTATTGTTTTATTCGGTAGATGGATCATTTTATCTAGATATTGCAAAATAAGTTGATTTACTCTTTCTTGATCAAACGGGGTACTTCTCTCCTGGTAATGATGAGAATCGCCAATCACTAATTCTCGATCCTGATTTTGCGACATCATAACGTGTATTCCGTGATCGATATACTCCGGGGAGCGATTTTCTAATCGAGAACGTACCTCTTTTATCTTAGAGCAAATCTGAAAGGCAGGATAATGAATTAGTGTTAACCCTCCCGCCAAATGAGGCCCAAACGACCACGATTGAGGTTGAGCTGCCAATTTCATCATCTGTAATTTACAGCGAGATAACTTTAATTCTCGATAAACCTCTGGATATAATGTAAGAAAATCGATCCCCGAACAGATAAAAATCTGTTTTGCCGAATAGTGTTGACCATCGCTAGTTCGGAGTAGGTTCGGGCCGACCTGATTCACCTGCTTTTGGTAAAGAATCTGAACAGAATACTCCCGAGAGAGCCAGTTCGCCAATTGAGCAATCGCTTGGCGCGGGTTGATAACGGACTCCGTGTTACTCCACAACCCTCCTACTAAGGAATTGGTATTTATCGCTGGAAATCGTTCCGAGATTTCGGTTGCATCTAGAAACTCGCATTGATGGGTTGCTGCGGTCAATTGGCAAAATTGTTTTAGAACTTCGGCTTCATCTTCTTCATAGACAACATGCAGCGAGCCGCAATTCTGTAGCCAGGTTCGCGATTGGCGGGCGAATTCGTTCCAGCTCACACGGCTTTCCATGGCGAGGCGATAGAGCGGTCCCGGTTTTTGACCGATCGGCCAGATCATGCCAAAATTGCGAATCGATGCCCCCACTGCGTAGTTGTTACGCTCCAGTACCAATACCGATCTTCCCCGCTTGGCACTTGACCAGGCATGGGCTAGCCCCACAATACCTGCGCCTACAATGGCAACATCCCAATCTTGGGCAACATCCCAATCTTGATCATGGGCAATATCGCTGTTAATCTGATTAGTGTTCATATGAATATCGATTTTCTTTCCAACTGAAAAATTCTTCGTCTTGCGTTCCGTTCACCATTCATTTTCAAGAGTAATCGAATTTTGCTTTCTTTTTGCTTTCTTTTGGCATTACTAGGAAGTCGAATCGAAGAATTCTCGAGATACTTCTAGTATAGATTTTATTTTAGATTTTTATTTCGGATTTTTACAGCTACTTTCGCGAATGATTAGTCGTCCCGGTACCAATACTTTTACAGGAGGGCTAGAAGGGCGTTGAATTCGCTTTTTCATTAATGCCAGCGCATGATTGGCAATTTCCAGAGACGAAACGGCAAAAGTTGTAATACCGATAGAAAAAATATCACCAATTTCCATATTCTCGAAACCAACGACAGCGATTTCATCGGGCACGCGGATTCCTCGGCGCAGTAATTCCATCAATACCCCTACTGCGATATAATCATGATAACAGATCACCCCTCGTACCCCGAGCTGTAACAATTCATCCACCAAGGAACTGTATACCTCTTTCGTATTCCCCATTTGATTGATCTGATTCGATTGCATCAGCACAATTGGTCGATAAGGAGGCAAATCTGCTTGGATCGAATTTGAAGCTACTCCATCGGCAAGAGAGAGATCGTTTCTCTCTTGAAGACCATGACTATACTGATGCAGCCACAAAGCATGTAAATACCCGCTCAATCGATCATGGTGGCTACTACTTGGAGAGCCGATCACAAAGGCGATTGGATAGCGTTGAGAATCAAGTAGATGTTGAGTGCAAATTCGACCTCCAGCGAGATCATCGGTCCCAGCTAGGTCATAATCCAAGTCGCGATCGGCTCCGCGCAGATTACGTTCCAGTAACACAACGCCGAGCTGTTCCATCCGGCAAATAGCCAAAAAATGAGCATCTTCTTCGCTCGCTTGTTCACTGATCCGAGAAGGCAAAAAGAATAAGCCTCGCATCCCTTGTTGGATCTGTTGACGCAGAAAGTACCGAACTCGCCTTTCTTTATTTTGTAATTGAGAGGGGAAAGGGAAATGCTGAAACTGCTCTCCTCCATTCTGATTGAGAGTGTGAAACCCTTCCAGAGTTACCGCATCTCCGGCATGCTGATAAGGTCCGGGAGTTGAATGTAAACAGATCCCCCAATACGATTTTAGCGATTCTGAAGTTGGGGGAACCAGATAACCCCTGCTGCGTGACGGGGTTCGGATCATCCCTTCATCGCGCAAAATTTGCAATGCCCGCGATGCCGTTACTACAGATACGGCATAATCTTTAGCTAGTTCACGAATGCTTGGCAGACGATCTTCCGCATAAACACCGCTTTGGATTGCCTGGCGCAATCGTTCTGCGATCTGCACATACTTGGCAATCGGTTCTGAATTTGACACGCGAGATCCTTTATTCATTCTGAATTTTTTTTGTAGACGATGTTATCGTGCTCTTACTATTATTTGTTCATACCGGTTACCGATCGAATGGTTAAATCTAACTGCTCAATTATTAATTAAGTCAATTGATTCAAAAATCATTTGACAATATTGTAATCATAGTTGATTTACTGTATATTACAGTTTATCTATAAAATTCATCATTGTCAACAATTAAATCGCTTTATAAAGAATAAATTGTCCAATTTTTGCCATTTTTTTCTGTTTATGGAAAAAATAAAACCTCAAATAATCTTCATCGATTCTGAGTGGAACCATCATGATCATTCGGTTATACTAATAACAGATAGTTAAAACTGTGTATAACAGATTTTATCGAATTTGCTTAAAAATGCAGATGGCTTGAGAAGAATATAGCGATAATTATAAAGCAATGGGAATCGATATAAATCAGTCGCCGAACGGTTCTTGAATATCGTTTAACGGTCATGATGCTGCGTTTAAGGGAATAGAGTTAAAAGATAGAGTAAAACGGTACCATTGATTTATTTCTGTGTCTGTTTACTTTTTGATAGGGGATATCTGAGGATTCATCATAATGAAGCAATACAATATAAAGCAATACTTGAGTAGTCAATGTATAATCAAGCAATGCTCCTCGAGGGGAATGGCGAAGCAGATCATTTGCCTGTTGGCGTTATTCATGCTGTTACCCGGGTGCGGCAGTTCCGATGGGAAAGCCATAATTACAGGAAAAGTAGTTTATAAAGGGAAAGGGGCTGCAGGTGCAATTCTCACCTTTCAGGCAACCAGCAGCAATTCTGCTTCCAGCGGGTTAGGTGGGGCCTATAGCGGTGTTGTTGCGGAGGATGGGTCTCTAAGAGTTCAGTTAAGAGAAGGCGAACAGCCTCCGGCTCCGGGCAAGTATATCGTTCTGGTTCACTGGCCGGAAGACCCTAAAATTCAACCTGCCAAAGATACCAAACCGGGGATGCGAAAAAGTAAATTAGGAATCCCGGCAGACCGGTTAAACAATCGTTATCAGGATCGGAATAATCCCCTCATTACGGTTGATCTCCAGTCCGGGAAAACAGATATTAAGATGATTGAATTATCCGACAGTTAATCTGGTTATTAAGATTGAGCTTTATTGAATTCTGTTGATACTTTGTTTTTGCCGACTTTCGATCCGGCTTTGTTCTGAGTAGTTTATAACAGCTCAGATTTTTATAAATAGGAGTAGATTTATGTTGAGTTTGCGTAAATATCGATCCGGATTTACCCTGATCGAGCTTTTGGTCGTTATCGCCATTATCGCTATTTTGATCGGATTGCTACTGCCCGCAGTCCAGAAAGTCCGCGAAGCAGCAGCGCGGATGTCATGTACCAACAATTTGAAGCAAATCGGCCTCGCTTTGCAAAATTATCATTCGGCCATGGATATATTTCCGCCCGATATGACCATTATCAATCCCCCCGATCCCAATGCACTAGCTACCGCTGTATCCACCGGTAACAATGTGATCGGCCACAGTGTTTATACCTTGATCTTGCCGTATTTCGAGCAAAACAATGTCTACAATATGATCAACCTCAAAGCTTCGATCTTTAATCCCATTAATTTACCGGCCCCACTGGGCAGTAACCCTGCATTTTCGACAATCATCAAACCGCTTATCTGCCCATCCTCCCCGGCACCAAGTTCGATCAATTATTACAACTGTTTGTTTGGGCCTCCGGGTTGGGGCGTGAACCCATCATGTATTACCAGTCCGCCCAATATGATTTTTGCTCGTTCTGATTACGGGCCTCTACCCGGAACCGACGGCCATGTTCTGCAATATCTCCCTTCCAGTATGTTGCCTGGTGCCGCGGGTGATTCGGGCACCATCATCGGTAATGCGGTGCGTATTACCGATGTCATCGATGGCACCTCGAACACGATTATTTTTGGGGAAGATGCCGCCCGCCCGATTGGCTATAACCAATCGCACACCCTCTTTTCTACCGATTACGGCGATGGTCCAGGTTATGCTCCGGTCGATGGGGTCATCAATCCAGTTGGTGGTGGTGGCGGTGGCTGGGGCGATCCGTTCAGCTTTTTTCACCTCAACGGTGCGCTTACCAATAATAGCGGTCTTCGCGGTGGTTCTTGTATTATGAATTGCACGAGCGATAATGAACTATTCTCGTTCCATCCAGGGGGAGTGAATGCTCTTGCCTGTGATGGCTCGGTTCACTTTCTTACCAATTCCACTAGTTTACCTGTAATTATCGCTTATATCACTCGCGCGAACGGAGAAGTGGTTCCCCCTTTGCCATAACCTAATCGATTTGATTTCTGTAGAAATGTTTGAGCTATCAAGCCTTTCTGCAGAAATCATTCGCTTGTGGTCATTTATCTCTCGATCTCTTGAACTTCCTGAAGCAATTGCTTAGGACTAACATCTCGAGATAGAGAAAAATGAGTTAGATGAAATGATGCGATTTCTTTTGCTGTTTAACTTCGTTAGTGACCAGAAAAGACAACAAATTTTTATTCTGCAAGGATAAGAAAGCCATATGCCCTTAAGTTTGATAAAATCGAAGGGAAAGAGAGAGTTTCACTGGCACCGATGCCGATCGGTATGATTTTGCGGATTTGGAACCCGGACTGATTTAGTGTGTTTATGATTTCCCTCCGGCGAAAATGATGGATGGTTACTGGTTCCCCACCATAAGATTGTTGCATCGCAAAATCACCACTTGCGTATCTTTCTTTGTATTCTCCTGTGTGCTTTCCCTTGTTCTCTCTTGTCAGAGGAGAAATCGAAGGGTTTTGGAATAGCAAATGTTTTGCCACCGTTGACCAGCGCAAATATCGTACTAATTGACCTAAGTAGTACCAGTAATTATGAACATGCAACAAAAATCGACCATTAGGGCGTAAAATTCGGCGAACTTGGCACAATAGCTGTTGCCTTGCCGATTCGCCTCGAACCATCCCTAATGTACTAAATAGACAGACCGCGTAATCAAAAGAATGGTCCGCAAAAATAGTTAGCCCATCGACTAAATTGGCCTGTTGCCATTGAATCGGCAAGCCAAGTCGATCGGCATTTGCTTTCGCTACGTTTAGCATTTCTTCGGAAATATCTACTCCCGTACAGCGAAAGCCACGCGGAGCGAAAGAATGTAAAAATCGACCTGTACCGCAACCTAGATCGATGAGATCACCCGGAGTAGTAAAGAACCTTTCTGCCCAGAGAGTATCTAACTGAAATAGGGGAGTTCCTGCTAAAATCTGATCATACTGTTCTGCTAGCCCGCGATGATGGATATAATCCCACAATCCTCGGTCTACCCCAGCAGGAAGTTGCCAATCTGGAATATGTTTCATAATTTACGTGGTAATATTGCAAATTGAATTTCGATAAGATTCTGATTTATTGGCACGGTTCATGAGTAAGTTTCTCGATCGAATTTCTCTTATACAGCCTTGATTCGTCTTCTAATAGCAATTAAGTAGCGATTAAGTAACAATTAAGAAGCAATTGAATAACGATTGATAACTATGCCAAACTTCCCTCGAATTCCGAACGTTAAAATCGCACCTATTTTAATCCTTATTTGTCTTTTTACTGGCTACACCGGTTACTATATCTGCCGTTCCA
>JAKBAI010000256.1 GCA_021809185.1 Planctomycetota bacterium | reverse complement strand
GAAGGCCATCAAACGAATCGATTCACGCAGTGTGTATTTATCAGCAGCTGTTGCTGGGGAGTCGCATACAGCTAATGGCTGGATGGTTTGCGATCAATCTAGGAATTTTCGACTGGTTGCTTCTAAACTAGGGGTAGAGGCCATCGATTTTGGTTCTAATGAATCTCTTTTCTGGTTTTGGATGCACGGCGAACCAAACATCTATTTCTGTTCTTACGATAATTATAATCGAGGAATTCAGCTACCGTTCCCGTTTCAACCGGAATGGGTACTAGAAGTTCTGGGAATGCAACAAACCAATTCTGCAAAAGTCGATTTGGCTAAGTTTCAGGTGCATGAAAATCAAAATGCTATAGAGTTGAGCGAGCAAACCGAATTGCAGGGGCGCCCGATCACAAAAGTAGTCATTTTTAATCGGCTCGATGTTCGACATGCCAACCCTCCGAGACCCCAGATTTTAGCCTATCGCATCTATGATGATAACCAGCGATTAATTGCCTCGGCTTCCATAAATAAAGTTACGTTAGATGATCGAACACAAATCGTTTATCCCTCTTCCGTATCCTTGGAATATCCGATCCAGAAAATGAGTTTAAAAATCGAGTTGAGTCGTGTAACAATCAATGGTCAGATTCAACAAGATCGATTTGCACGATTATTCAACTTGCCGAGCGATTCGAGTAAGAAGAGAGTCGATTTAGCAGAATTGCAACCCAAATCTCGTCCAAGCTCTCTTCCAAGAAATCCAAGTGGGGATAATTCGAATGTCAACAATCGCCTTAATTCACCAAAAAATACTACTCTCGGAAATCCCTCTTCTGATTTTACTTTAGGAACGCCAAACCCAAATACCCCCCCTATTCGAAGAGCTGGTGGTTACCCATAATCTCAATCACGTAGGGAAAACCTGATTTTATCATCCCGAGATAAATTAAAACAGCATGGAAAATCCATGCTGTTCTTTTTAACTCTTCAACTCTAAATGACAGTCTCAACTAAACATATCTAGTTTTCGATCACCGATCACAACGTAGACAAGTTAAACTCAGGTACTTTTAATAACTCGTAATCGACAGAGAACATAGATTCTGTGAAAAGTTGCCGCAACAGCGTATAAATCATAATTTTTACAGATACATTTTCTGCATAGCTATCCAAAACAATTTATCAACTAACTTCATTCTCCATGCCCATTTGTTCAACATAAGGGAAAATTCCTCCTGCTTTGATAATGAGAGCAACTTCTCCTAAACTTTTCAATGAAAAAGTCTCTTTTGTTTTTTCGTTTCGAAGGATGTTTTCATTCAAATCGATAAATACCTCATCCCCTGTGCAGATACGGTCAATCAGTCTCTCATCAGATTCAACCGGGGTCAGATAACCACCGTTGACCGAATTTCGATAAAATATTCGTGCGTACGATTCTGCAACAACGAGGGTGATCCCTGCTTCCTTTAAAGCAATGGGAGCATGTTCACGAGATGAACCACAGCCAAAATTTTTACCCCCAATGATGATCTGAAAATCGCTGATAAATTCATCCGCACTGTGAAAAGGAATGTGTCCTTTTGGTAACCCACCTTGGTCCGGAGGGACTCCAGAAAGGGCATATTTCCCATACATTTTTACTTCTTCTGGATTCATCGGGTTGAATGTTAGGTATTGTGCGGGAATTATCTGATCTGTATCGACATTGTCCCCTAAAACATATACTTTCCCCTGGATCTGATCTTTCATTATTTCCTTCCCTTGTTACTTTCAAATAACCGATATTCTATTTACATTTTATAGATTCAAACGATGCTTGCCAAACTTATTCATGGATCTGATTATTCCCTTTATTCAGAAAAATATTCTTATCAACCGGTTATAATCTTTATCCATTTGTTTAATGAGGTTCGTTTGGTTCCTTGAGCTTTCTTAGAAACTCTTTCAGATCTTTCTGAATAAGTTTGATTTCATCACTATTTTTACTGAATTAAATCAAAGTTTTGAATTAACTAAATCTCATTCAAATAAATAGTTTTATTTCTGTTTTGATTCTTTCTAAATAAAATAAAATGTAGATTTTAAGAATAATAATTCTTTTTTGAATGTCTCGAACGAATTATAATAAAAAAGCATAAATAAATTTAGATGTGTAGCCTCAGCTATCATTTACTCTAAAAAAATGAATTCCCACAAGTATTTCTTTGAAATGTTATTATATTAAATTATAAATCTTTAAAATATCGATCGTTTATCTTGTTAAAACTCGGTCGGCTTAAAACTGTAGCTTGTAGAGACTTTTATGGTATTCGAAATTGTATTGTGCCCGCATTGTGATCAGAAAACGAAAATCCCACTTCATCTAATAGGGAAAAGGGTTGAATGTCCCATTTGTCACGAACATTTTATCGCTCCTGATTTAGAAGAGATCTTTAAGGAACAGTCACCTGATCATGAAGATACGGAAGGGGGTATTAAGTCGAATAGAACCGATGGTCATCCAGATCGTGAATTCGGTTCAAGGATGGATCCCAGAAGTCGATCAAGAATATCTCAACCCCGGGTTCAAGCTCCAAAAACAATTGGGATTTTTTTAATTATTGTCGGATTATTAGGAGCTCTTCTAAATTCTTATCAACTATTCTTGTGCATCATGAATCCCGACGAGGTTGTGGCATCACAGCAAGAAGTGATGGATGCGCTCTTGAAAGACCAAAATAAACCAATTTTAAATGCCGATGAAATTATTCGTCTTCAAACTGCAAGTTCAATAATCTGTTTATTTTTTTCAACAATGACTGTCTTAGCTGGCATCGCGATGATTGGAACCTTCTGGTATCCCGTTGCGGTTACGGGATGTCTTTTAGCCATGATCAATTTTCATGATTGTTGCTGTCTTCTAGGTCTACCAATCGGTATCGTTGGTCTTGTGAAATTATTTAACGAAGATGTAAAAGCTTTATTTTACAAATCTCGACGATCAAACTTTTACTCGAATGAAGAGGAGTACTAAGAATCTGTCCCATTTAATAAGATTTGGTTTTATCTATATTTATTAAGAGGTTCGAACAACATCCGTAAAGAGATCTTGTCCCTGAAAGAGATTGTTTTTGAAAAATCAGTTGATTTTTTGTCAAAATATAAGAGATTTGTTTAGCTTTGGGTAAAAGTAAGGACAGCAAAGACTATCTGTGCCATCAGATCGCGGAATTAACGGAGAGTAATAAATAGTTTTAAGTCTATTTCCGATTGAAGTAATAGTAATATTCATAATTGTTATGAGATAGTCACTTAAAATAAGAGGGTTTTCTACTTCTCCTATCTTTGGCATTCAAATCGAAAATCTCTTTGAAACTTGATCAGGAGGCCATGGACTTTATTCGAAATTGTATTTTTGTTGTCCCAAAAAATGAATGATTCGTGAGTGCGAATCGTTGTTCGTGACATGGCAGGCTATGAGAGGTATTGATGAAGGCTTAAAGAGATGAAGGCCTAAAGAGATGAAGGCCTAAAGAGATAAAGGCCTAAAGGTTTGGCTTTTAGAGAGAAATTCTACTGATTTTATATTTTTGAACGAATGCGAATAAATGCTATCTTTCAATAGTTCGAAAGCACGTGTCAATAATAAACTTCTCGATTTGAATTGATCGAATAGTAATTTAGATCAAGCATCGATCATTGCTTATTATTCATTTTCTGTATCTTCGATAATCGGTTTAGTTTCTGGTAGATCTACTTTTAATGCAGAGTGTGACCAAAACGCACATACTCATCATATTTAGAAAGATTGAAAAAGAAGGTGTTTGTGAAAAAATTCGAGAAGAGTCTTTCAACTGCTTGCTCGATAATACTTAAAGGATAGGAAAATTCCAAAAAAAGTACAAAATTGATAAAACAGGGTCAAAATAGATAACAAGAATTTAGGTCAAGAGAATTAAGAGATTGTGAAATGCATATGATCAGAATATTGGATACAATATCTATTTTTGGTTTGATCGGATTGATTATAATCTTCTTTATTTTGGCACAACGATTGCTTTATACATTTTATATTGCTGGTAATATTCTGATCATGTCATGGTTCTGGGTAACAGTTGGAAGATCGATCTTGTATGAGAAAGATCTAACGATCCACTATCAGAATCTTGGCTATTTCTGGGTGGGAATTTTCCTAAGCTTTATGTTGCTCCGCAATCTGTCGCAATTATTAATTAAAAAGAGCACCGAACAAGATCGATTTTATGGGATAGTAGAAATAGCGGAGGATGGGATAATCATCATCAATCGATCCCAAGAAGTGGTGTTTTTCAATCGAGGTGCTGAGAAGATATTTGGATTCGAATTCGAGCAGATTCGGGGTAAAACGATCGATCATCTATTACCCTCGCGATATTCGCCATCGCATTTTGGACTAGTGGAGCAGTTTGCAATAGGTGATTCGACTTCTCGGCTAATGGCAGAAAGGCGAACGGTTTATGGTCGCCGAGCCAATGGGGAGGAATTTCCTGCTCAGGTCTCTATTGCTCGATTTCATTCGAATAACCAAATCTATTTAACGGCGATTGTTCGAGATGTTACGGTTCAAAAGAATTATGAAGATCAGATTTTGAATCTGAATCGGGAACTAGAAGATCGTGTTATTCAACGGACCAAAGAACTAGAAGAAAGTAATCGCCAGTTGCTTGTTCAAAATCAAGAGAATGAAATGTTTGTGTATTCGGTTTCTCATGATTTACGTTCGCCATTAGTAAATCTAGAAGGGTTCAGTAATGAGTTACTGCGATCTTGTGAGACGTTGAAGAAGTATCTTGACTTCCCGAATTTTGTTGAGAAAAAAGAAGAGATTCAACACCTGATCGAGGCCGACATGGTCGAATCGATCCATTACATCGAAACTGGAGTAGCCCGATTAAGTAGGATCATCGATGCGTTATTGCGATTGAGTCGAGCGGGGCGAGTCGTGTATCAACTTCAATGGTTGTCGGTACAAAAAATAGTACAAGCAGTTGTGGATTCTTTGCACACCACGATTGAACAAAAAAAAGCGAAAGTTCAATTTGCTGATTTACCTGAGGTTTGGGGGGATAGTATGGCTATTGAACAACTTTTTGCTAATCTCATCGGGAATGCACTGAATTATAACGATCCGACCAGACCATTAGTTATTTCGATTACTTCAAATATAAATGAAGCCAAACAAAGAATCGAATTTACAGTTCAAGATAATGGTCTGGGTATTTCAGAAAAATATCAATCTCAGTTATTTCAAGCGTTTCGCAGATTGCATCCCACGATCTGTTCCGGAGAAGGAATTGGGTTAGTGATTGTTCGAAGGGTTATTGAACGGCATCAAGGAGAAATTTCGTTTACATCGATCGAGAATAAGGGGACTAGCTTTCATTTCTGGTTGCCCATTCCAGAACCTCAATCTGAAGATGGAGAGGACTATCGATCCGACGACCGAATCTCCCAAGAAAAAGGTGAGAATTAGAATGCAAAATCCCAATTTGAAGATTTTACTTGCAGAAGACGATCTTGGTCATGCCACTTTGATCAAACGAAATTTGAGCCGTGCAGGGGTGTCGAACGAGTTACTCCATTTCAAGGATGGTCAAGAGCTTCTTGACTACCTTCATTTGCTCGAATCGCAAGGTTCGAACGATCCACCATTGCTTTTGCTTTTAGATATCAATATGCCAAAACTCACGGGATATGATGTCTTAAAGTGGTTGAAAGAAAGTCCCTCTTTTGCCAAAATCCCTGTTATCGTTTTGACGACTACCGATGACCCTCGAGAGATCGATCGGTGCTATCAACTGGGTTGTAGTATTTACATTACCAAACCCGTTGTATACGAGGCATTTGCAGATGCGATAAAAAGACTCGGATTGGTGTTGCAAATTATAAAAGTTCCATATCTTAACCATACGATGATAATTCCTCCGAAAGAATAATTCCGATCTTAAATGAATTCTTGAATGGAAATGAATAGAGAAACTCTCACAAAGAGTGCCAATGATTACTAAGAAAAAAATATTAATCCTAGAAGATGATTCTGGAGTAGCACGATTACAAGAGAAACGTTTAAGTCAAGTAGGGTATGAGGTGGTATGCGTTTCGGACAGCGAGGTTGCTCTAGGTACCATTCGAAATCAGAAAATCGATTTACTATTATTAGATAATCGATTATCGAGAGGAGAAGATGGTATTAGTTTTTTCGAAAAACTAAAATCGCTACACTTGGAAGTGCCAACTATTCTCATAACCGGATATAGCGACGATACATCGATCATCCGGGCGTTTCGAGCTGGGGTGCGTGACTATGTAACCAAATCGCTAGCATATTTAGATTATCTTCCTGAGGTGGTTCAAAGAGTATTTCTTGAGATCGATGTAGAGGATCAGCTCGCATATTCCCAGGCTCATTTACAGGCCATTGTTACTTCTGCTCGAGATGCGATTATTACTCTGAACGCGAATCGTGAAATATCGCTATTCAATCTTGCTGCGGAAAGGATGTTTCTTTGCTCCTTCGAATCAGCCAAAGCTCTAGGAATTCTCAAGCTCATACCTGAGTTAGCGAGATGGGATCGTCAAAAAGTAGGTAAATCTGTTTCTGAGTTGGTTTTGTCACCGGCAGAAATG
>JAKBAI010000255.1 GCA_021809185.1 Planctomycetota bacterium | reverse complement strand
TTACGATTTGCATTGATTTTCATCCGTCTTCGATCAAACAATCACGTTTTGAAAACTCTAGGTTGTTGTGTGATATTGGATTCATGTGTGAGTGTAATTTATGGTCAAAGCAAAACTTTTGGTGTTATCCATATAATTTGTTTAATCGATGAATCGAGGGGATGAATAGTAATCGCGATTATCAATGCAGAAAAGATAATCAGCGAATATGAAAATAAAATAATAATCAAAAATTATTTTTCAATCCGCAAAATTTGTTCTATGGTTCTAAATGGATTAATAAGATTTTTCGGACTTAAAGCGACGAAAAGGAAAATCATTATAAGAAATATCCAAAAAACACCATGATAGACTACTGATTGACATGCGGGAGCTGAGAAGATGAAAATTACGAATAAGATGTTACAACCGGTGATTGGGTTCTTGAAAAAGGAAGATGGTCCTACAGCAGTTGAATGTGCTTTGTTACTTGGTCTGATTATTGTTATCTGTCTGGTAGCGATCCATACCGCGCAAATGCCGCAGGATCGATCCATGGAACCACGAGTTGTAAACTTATCTAATCAATCCGGATGATAAAGGAATATCTAAGAATATCTATTTTTCAAAGATAATTCTTGGATATACCCATCAAAATTCGTTTTGAATCAAGACAATCATTTCGTGAAAAATAGTTGATTCATCTGAGAACTGAAATTATTGGTGGATGAAGAATATCATTTTAATATTCATGCGAAATTTAATTTAATCATTCATTAGCTTAAGTCTTTAAATCCGCAACAAGCGGATTATTTTTTTCTATCTGCAATTGCAGAGATTTAATTTTTTCGATCAGGAATTGGCGTTCTGACTCCGAGTTGGCACAGATAGTAATGTGACCAAGTTTACGATTTTTACGTACCGATTTACCGTACCAGTGCCAAGCAATCCCAGGGAGAGCTAAAGCATTTTCTGCGAACGGGTGGCAGCCGATCAAATTAATCATCGCGGTGGGGCGGATAACAGCAGTGGAACCCAGAGGCCAATCGAGGATAGCCCGGAGATGGTTTTCGAATTGGCTGGTGACAGCTCCTTCAATGGTCCAATGACCAGAGTTGTGAACTCGGGGAGCCATTTCGTTGACCCATAATTCTTCGCCGATCTGAAAAAATTCAATAGCGAGAACCCCTACATAATTTAAGGCCTCAAGAGTAGTACGTGCCATTTGCTCCGCCAATTGTTGCAGTTTAGTGGAACAGGAAGGGGCAGGGGCGATGGTTTGCGCTAACATCCCTTCATGATGATGATTTTCGACGAGCGGATAATATGCAATATCACCATTTTTGCGGCGGACGGATATGAGAGAGAGTTCGCGATCAAAGGGGACGAGTTCTTCCAAGATAAGTGGGCGCCCCCCCAATTTAGTCCAAGCGGTAGCAAGATCGGCTGGTTGACGAATTATCATTTGCCCTTTGCCATCGTAACCAAAGCGCGTGGTTTTCAACACTAGAGGAAGACCGATCGAATCCACCCCCGCTCGAAATTGTTGTTCATTTTCGACCGCAACAAAACGGGGTACACGGATACCTAAATCGCGAAAGAACGACTTTTCCAGAATCCGGTCTTGGGAAATGGTGAGTGCCTGAACGCCTGGAAAAATCGGTACCCGCTCCGATAGCCACTTAGCAGTTTGGGTAGGGACGTTTTCAAATTCATAAGTAATTACATCGGTATTTTGCGACAGATGATAGAGCGATTGATAATCGTCGTATTCCGCCCGAATTCGGGATGCTATTTGAGCTGCAGAAGATTCTTCTGCTGGTTCAAATATACGGAAGGATAACCCTAGAGGATAACCGGCCAGGACTAACATACGGCCCAATTGGCCACCACCAAGAATTCCAATGGTCATATACTTTTGATCTCCGTTTGTCGCGGATCGGAATCGGCTAATACTTTATTCGTTTGCTCTTGCCTATATTGCTGTAAACGCTGTTGATATTCGGGATATTTAAGAGATAGAATAGAAATGGCTAACAATGCAGCATTAATGGCCCCTGCTTTACCAATGGCAAGAGTGCCTACGGGAATCCCAGCGGGCATCTGTACGATGGAGAGAAGCGAATCGACTCCGCGCAAAACCGCTGATTCGATGGGAACTCCTAGCACTGGGAGAGTCGTTTTGGCGGCAGCCATTCCTGGTAAATGGGCGGAGCCTCCCGCACCCGCGATTAATACCTCTATTCCTCTAGATTGTGCAGTGCTAGCGTAGTCAAATAATAAGTCCGGTGTTCGATGGGCCGAAACAATGCGAACTTCGTGAGGTACTTGAAATTGAGTCAGAATTTCGACCCCATGGTTTAGAGTAGCCCAATCGGATCGCGATCCCATAATAACACCCACCAGTACGGACATTCCAATTTCTCCCAGATCGATCATATTTTGAAAATTCTACTCCCCAGTTGTTATAGTTAAATCTAGTCTGGTGAGCAGACCACTTTTATTTCAATTGCCAAGAATGATTCTTTGGAAGGATAGGCAAATAGATAGGCAAGTTATGGACTATCTCGGAGCCTAATCTCTTGGATCATCGATGCGGAAATTCAAGAATAGTTAGGCGCATAGATCACAGAGAGAAAAACTTCAGAGGAATTGCTATTCTGGTAAAGTTCGAATCTTCGCAACCGAAAATAAATAATTAGACAACGCCCACGATTATCCAAGACTTCCCCTTTTCAGAGTCCAATCTTTGTGATCTCTGTGGCAAATAATTAAAAACAACCAAAAACGGGGGATTTCTCCAACCCGGGACAGTCTCTCCATTCTCAAAAAATATCAGGGCGGGTCGTAGCCACCCTGATTCCAAGGATGGCAGCGACAGATTCGTCGGATTCCTTTGAGGAAACCCCAGAACAAACCGTATTTGCGGATGGCCAGGATCATATATTCGCTGCATCCTGGTTGAAAGCGGCAGGTCGGGGGTAAAATAGGCCGGATTAACCATTGATAACCAAGGATAAGCAAAATAAAACCGTTGCGAAGACAGGAATGAAAAAGATGTAGTAATCGAGCCATAGAAATATTTTTGAAAGAGTTAAGAAGTAGATCGATTATTATTTGATGGGATTTTTGTCTCCAAGGAGTTGGATTGGCCTTCGCGCTGGATTCTTCGGACAAGGTTCTTACTTAGTTGGACTAACGAATTCTGGAGCACTCGAAGTTCGAGGATAATCGTTGATCGAGGGATGATTACAAAGTCGAAGCCGGTGGGAATATCACTTTTGCGGAGTCGATAAGCTTCGCGCAACAATCGGCGGATGCGGTTGCGTTGAACGGCATTCCCCATTTTTTTAGATACCGATAGACCAAAACGAGAATAAGGGAGCCGATTATCGATCACATACAGGATCAAATGAGAATCGCTCAGAGACCGTTTGCGTTGATAGACCGATTGGAACTCTGAATCTTTGCATAGATGTTCTAATTTGAGGAGTTTGGCCATAACGTTAGAGATAATAAGATACCAATAGAGAGTAATCGCCTATATCCAGGGAATATTTTTGCGGGCATCGATCGGATTTTGTTTTGCATAAGATTCGATCAATTGCCGGGTAGAATCATCTGGTTTTCCTCGCGGCAAGATAATCTGGAAAACGAGGAACTGGTCGCCGTTATTAATACCGAATTTGGGTAATCGAAGTCGCATTCCTGCCGAAGTACCGGGTGGGACTTTGACTTCCAATTTTTTACCAGAGATAGTAGGGACTTCAATGGTGGTGCCCAGAGCAGCTTCGGGAAAAGATAGGGGGACATCGAGCAAAAGATCGTTCCCTTCTCGTTTAAAGTAGGGGTGAGGTAGAATCTTGATTTTAACGGTAATATCACCGTTGCCAGGGGCCTGCCCGGAAAGTCGAAGTTTTTTCCCATCGCCAATCCCAGCAGGGACTTTAACTTCAATTTCCTGATTTTCAACAAGGAGGGTAATGGTTCCACCCAATGCGGCAGTAGTAAAGGGGATTTCGGCTTCTACCTCAACCGATTCTGGGTAGGATTCGGAGGGATTTCTTCTAGTTCGACTACCGCGATTCCCTCGCCCTGCGCTAGTAGTTCCTCCTCCAAAAGAGGTTCGAAAGGAGTCTGTGTTCACCGAACCGCCAAAAAAATGTTCAAATATCTTTTGTGCAAACATAGGATCGACTTCGGCTCCGCCAAAATTACCAGAAAAACCTCCAGGAAATCCACCTGCCCCGCCATAAGATCCTGCGTGGGGTGGTCCTTCTTTACCAAATCGATCATACTGGGCACGTTTTTGAGGGTCGTTAAGAATCTCGTAGGCTGCCTGGACTTCTTTAAATCGATTTTCCGCCTGTTTATCGCCTGGATTTCGATCGGGGTGTAGCTTTCGAGCTAGTTTCCGATACGCTTTGTTGATCTCTTCGTTTGTAGCGGTTCGAGAAACTCCCAAGATTTCGTATAAATCGTTTGCCATAGCAATTTTAGATCTCTATTAATAATTCATTTTTGTTTTATTTATAAAAGAATTCACTTTTATTTTACCAAGTTTATCATCAAAAAGAAAGAGATCTGAGGACATTCACTCTCAATCAAGATGTTTTTCTGCTTCTCTTGAATAGCTACTTTCCCTTGGGAACTGGATTCATACAATCAACCCATTCTAGGAATTGAATGAACAAAAAAGGACCGATCGTTCTCGGAACATATCGGTCACGGAACATAGGAGAAAAAGATGATCCCGCTGGATTTAACGGGTAAAGTAGCCCTAGTAACAGGTGTGGGAGATAATGAAAGTTTCGCCTGGTTTATCGCCAAAGCTCTCCAGGCAGCGGGGGCGAGAATCATTCTAGCTAGCCATCCGCGGATGGTATCGATTGTGCAGTCCTTCATCACCCGCGAACAAGATGCAGAATCTCGGAAGTTGCCTTTTGGTAAAGGGGAGTTTCACCCCGAAAAGATCGTGGCTTGTGATGCCTCATTCGATACGGTTGCTGATATTGATGAAGCGACCAAGAATGATCGCCGTTACAACAAATTTCCAGAATATACGATCCAGGGAACGATTGATAATATAGGCAAAGAATTCGGTGGGATCGATATTCTGGTGCATTCGATCGCATTTAGCCGGGAAATCACCAAAAAGATGGTGGAAACTAGCCGAGCTGCGTATCTCCAAGCTTTGGGGATTTCTGCTTATTCTTTAACCTCCATGGTACGAGCGGCAACCCCTTATATGATGAATCGACCGGGTGGAGCATCCGTTATCGGATTGACCTATATAGGCGGTGAACGAGTGATTCCGCATTACGGTGGAGGGATGTCGACAGCGAAAGCGGCCTTGCAGATCGATGCGCAGCAGCTCGCACAGAATGTGGGTAAGCATAATATCCGGGTGAATTTAATCTCGGCAGGGCCGTATCCTTCTCGAGCAGCTCGAGCGATTAATCCCGATTTCGATAAGTTGGTTGCTTATACAGCAGAACATTCCCCAATCCCGCGGGCAATCACCCCCGAAGAAGTGGCCAATGCCAGTATATTTTTGTGTAGCCCACTAGCTTCTGGGATTACGGGACAAATTCTTTATGTCGATTGCGGCCACAATATTATGGGTATATGATATAAATCGTTCTAATCATTATCTGTAATTAGAAAAGTCGATGAAGCATATCGCCCGCTTATCGATCTTTATCCTATATTCTAAGCTTACGACAATTATTTTTTGACGGAGGCTTTTGGCTTCAGCAATTTTTTCAGTTCAGAGAGTGGCAAATCTGCTTCGATCCCCTCATAGATCGAATCTAGGATTTCGAGATTATTAATACCGATTAATTTTTTAGCGAATTTGGTACCTGGTTCCCCATATTTCAACTTTAATCCCAAGGCTAAGCCTTCTGCCTTTCCTTCTGCTTTCCCTTCTGCCTTTCCTTCTGCTTTACCATCAGCTTTCCCTTTTGCTTCCCCTTCCTTAAAGCATTTGATACCACTTTGAGTAATAAATTCCATCGAATTTTCTCCTTGGAGCTTCTTTAACTCTGAATCGAACTCAACTTGCACTTTGAGGGATAAATTCAACAGCCCATCGATGATCACAAACAATACTTTTCCATTAGCTGCATGGGTCTATCCTACGAAGTGACTCTTCGGGAGAAACTGGAAAAATTCGATACAGCGATAGCGAGTTATTGATTATTTGACGGAGGCTTTTGGCTTCAGCAATTTTTTCAGTTCGGAGAGAGGTAAATCTGCTTCGATCCCCTCATAGATCGAATCTAGGATTTCGAGATTATTAATCCCGATTAACTTTTTAGCGAATATGGTACCTGGTTTCCCATATTTCAACTTTAATCCCAAGGCTAAGCCTTCTGCTTTCCCTTCTGCTTTCCCTTTTGCTTCACCTTTTGCTTCCCCTTCCTTAAACCATTTGATACCACTTTGAGTAATAAATTCCATCGAATTTTCTCCTTGGAGCTTCTTTAACTCTGAATCGAAATCATCTTGCAATTTGGGTGATAAATTCAACAGCCCATCGATGATCGTATACAATACTTTTTTTATCGTTTCCTCCATTTTAGCAGAGCTTAGGATTTTGATCAAATCCATTTTTTTCAGTTTGCGATTCGCATCATCGTATTTCGTGTCA
>JAKBAI010000254.1 GCA_021809185.1 Planctomycetota bacterium | reverse complement strand
TGGTATAAACCAATTCAATAATCAAGATCCTTCGATCTTTAAGATTCAGACCGATTTACCTAGTCCTAATCGCACCGATTTGTTAAACCGTTCAGAAATTGTCTACGCCGAGGAGGGGTCGACTTGGGTGCTCATTAACGGATATTTATTCGTGTTCAAGAGCGGTTTTGATCCAGAAAAAGGGAATATCTTAGCGGCACAAGGAGCTCCTATCCCATTGGGAGATACCGTTCAGCCAGTACAAATTAGTTCAGATGGTAGTCGATTAATGACGGTGAGCAGGCCGGCAAACTCGAAGTTTATTTTGGCCAGTTCGATTCAATCTTCCAATGGAGAAATTGATTGGCAAGTGCAGCTCGGCGTCGATGTGATTGGTGAAACGGTTCAGAATGAAAACGATACCTATTTCACGGATCGAAGTGGTGGGTTGCATCGATTACCTCGAGAAGAATCAAAAGAACCGATGGAAACCAAAAAAGAGAATACTCAACTCTGGGCGAGTTCCACTCTGTGGCAAATTCATGAAGATAGTACCATTGCCGCAGCGATTGCTGATTTGATTGCACCCGTCGAATTATTGATTCATCCAGAAACTAGAATCATTTATCTGATTTCGGCGATTCACAACGAAAACGGTTATCGTCTCAAAGTGCGAGATTTTAATCCTAAAATGGGAGCGAAAGGGGTAAATGATCGTGGGGTGGCTATTCCTGCAAATCTCGCTGGTAATGCCATTTTTGCCGGGAATTATATCGTTTTTCCGCTGAATAATGGCAGATTATATCGGATCAGTTTAGGGGAAATGCTCCGGTTAGAGGAGGGGCCAACTTGGCGAGATCAGGTGGTACAAAACTATCACATTTGCCATCTCTCTTCCCTGAATGGAGATCACTTTTTTGCGACGGATGGGGACCGTGAATTGCAAGAGTGGCAATGGGGGAGCGAGGCAGGGAGATTTGATAAAATGGCGGGAGTCGTTTTGGCTCATCGGATCGATCATTTGATACCGGTGATTGGAACGAAAGCTCCACAACTTCTTACAACGGAAAATAGCGGTAAGATCTCCTTATGGTCCATAACCAGTTTACGCGAGCCTTTGCAAAGTTGGGTTTGCGAAGAAAAAGACCATCTTCTAACAGGCAAACTTCAGATAAATCCGATTCTCTTTAAATTGGAGAATGATAAAATCGGTTTTGTCTTTGCAGATCGATCGGGTCATATCATTAAACGGGGGATCCAATCGAGCCAAGATGATCTAATTCTCGATCTGTTACCTAAAACAAGAGGGAATTTCTGGAAGTGCGCGAAAGTGTTTTCAGGAATACTCCTCTTGGTCGACCGTGAAGGGCATATAGAGCAGATCCGTTTGTCGGATGGGAAATCGATCGGGCTTCTCAATAAACAACCGTTGATACCAGTAGAAATTCGTTCTATTCTTCGAGTAAACGAAAAAACAGTAACGGTTGCACTTGGAGATGGTTCTCTGAAAACATTTGCGCGGATTGAAGAGAAAGAAGGGGAGAAAAATCAACCCATAAAAAGCAACGATTCACCAGTCAAAAAAGAGAATAAGCAAGGCACACCGGAAGAGAAAAAGTCGAGCATTCCTGAAGAGAAGTCGAAATTAACTGATCCTCCCATCCCTCCTAAACAGATTCCTGAGAAAAAAGAAAAACAGGAAAATCAAAAGAAACTATAAAAAAAGGGAAGTAAAAAAGAGAAATTGATTGTATCAAGCAACCTCTTTATGATCTACATTTCCTTCAGGAATATTGTTTTGATGAAACTCGCTTTTATCAATTCTAATTTGATTTTCTTGCAGAGAAAGTAACTCGTCCTTTACTTCGTTTTGCAAGATCGATTCGAGCGCGAGCATACACTTAGCTGCGGTATAACCATCAAATAAGCGGTGATCGAAAGTTAGACGAAAGATAACAGTTCCTTCGGGTGTAATTCCCCCAGAAGAGAGATAGTGGCTCTGAGCGGTAATGGCTTGAATACTTTCTACTTTAAAGACACCCAAACTGGAGATCATGCCGGTCCCGAAGCGTTTGGCGCGTTTGAAGCCTGAAAAGTATAGAGTTGAGGAAAAAACAAATCGGCGTAATGGCCAGGGCATGCGCCCAATTCGAAGTAATTGCCGAAAAGAAGAGATGCTCTGGATCGGGTCATTTTTGTAACGTTGTAAATGCTCGTGGATGGTGGTAAGACTCATATTTTCTGGTGCACGTAACCGGGCAGCGAGGACGATCGATTGTCCATGCCATTCTCTTTCGATAGGCAAAACAGCTTCGCAATGATCGTGTTCATAAATTCGAGGCAGAGGATAGGGAATCCATGCTTGGCGCAATTCTGGAATGCGCACCGTTGTTAGGCCGTAAGCTTTGATAAAAATCGCCTGCCAGGAAAGGGGGGATTTCAAGCTTTGGCGCAATTGAATCAGATCCCCCAGGTTCATCTTCTTAGAAACGCCAACAAAGGGAATTCGTTTAGCATGAACCATCAATTCTGCAACCAATCGCCGGGCTGGAGAAACTGATATAGTTCTACCCATCGTTTGCATACTCCTGACCGAATAGAGGGCTATTAACTACTGTTTTCTTCTGTAATTCGACCATCTCGATGGAATCCCCTCTGAAAGCTTTATTCGAGGTTTGGCCAGAAGAGTATTTTGTCAAAGACAATCGACAAGCTGATTGAAACTGGAAAAGATCAATCATTTATTGCTTAGTTCCTATTTCTTCGTATCGAAGTCTCTTATGAAAGTCTCTTATGAAAAAACTTTGAACGGTGAATCAAATAGGATTTAGAGGTTTCTATGCTTGGGAATTATCCTTTTTCACAGCTAAAGATAAAAGCTTGGTTGGCAAAACTAATCTGAAAATCGATATGTTTGAAGCCGATCCGAGCTAATTTCTCTTTGATTGTTTCCGCAGGGAGGTAGTGAAATCGACCTTGGCGGGCCTGTTTTTTTAGCCACCCTCCATAACGATACATACGGTAAAGCCGTTGTAAACTCCTCAAGCGATTTTTCTGGATCGGAAGTTGACGCAAAGCCGACAGAGCAACGGCACCCCAAGATGGTTCGGGAACGTTTACCGAAAAAACAAACTGGCCATGCCGTTTCAGACTGCGATAGACTTCAGCTAACAGAAAGTCGTAAGCTTTATCGGTCCATTTATTTGTCTGGGGACAGTAGTGTTCGGCATACTGAATAGCTAGCCCACTTACGATGCCATCAAAATAGTCGTGGTAATCAGATCCGAGGCCATCACTGAAATCACGATGTTGAAAAATGACTTTTGTTTGTGATGTTTGCGCAAATTGCTGTTGCAGTTTGGCAAACGCATTGGCATTGACGGCAGCGCAATCCATCCCGATGATTTCCCGAACTTCCCCTGCGGATCGGTTCCAGAGACCAAGACTCAGACGACCTGCGCCACAACCCAGATCGAGCCAATTCGAATTGGCGGTAATCCGAAGCGACCGTATCGTATCCTCTAATAGTTGGCGATATGCTGGTAATTCGTGTTGTTTCCAGAAAGCGCGAGCACAGCGATCGTTCCGCCAATAATTGACCGGTTTTTGAGAAGATTTTCTCAGTAATGTCAGCATCGATGATTTTCTTTCTATGAACGAATCGACATAGCGATTGTAGTTGGGGATTGAACTTTCGATGAAAGTACCGAGACGTTTTTCAGTTCAAGTTCTTTAAGTGCTAACAATTCAGCGCGAATCTCTTTTTGCAATATTTCGTCTAGACAAAATAAAATTCGAGCAGCAGTTCCACCATCCAAAACGCGGTGATCATAAACAAGATGACAGCGCAAACTCCCATCGGATCCAATCTTCCCAAAGGAGAAGTAGGTGGTAAGCGGAGTAATCGGATGAACCTGATCTACCCCAAAACGGCCTAAACTGGATATCATGCTCGTGCCAAATCGTTTGGCTCTTTTACTCCCAGAAACATAAAGCGTGGACCAGAACAGAAATCGTCTCAAAGCCCAAGGCATTTTTGCTAATCTCAATAACTGTCGAAACGGAGAAATCAGCCAAATATCTTCGTATTGGAAACGGTGCAAATGACTATGAATAAGATCGATCGACATATTCTCGGGTTGCTGGATTTTTGCTGCAAGAACAATCTTTTCCCCTTGCCATTCCCGTTCCACTAAAACAGCAACTTCGCAATGAGGATGTTCATAGATCCGGGCATAAGGAAATGGGATCCAAGCTCTGCGGAGTTCAGGAAAACGCTGATTCACGATGCCGAAGGCTTTAATGAAAATTGCTTGCCAGGATGGAGCAACTCGGAGTTGCTCTCGCAATTCTGCAATTTCTGAAATCTGGCAATCCCTCTCGATCGGGTTGGACGGAACCCGTTTGGCATGGACTAGTAACTCGTTCACTAGCCGGCGGTGGGGAGAGAGAGAAATAGTCCGACCAGTTATTTTCTTACCCATTTGTGTATCTTTCTATGCCCTTTCAACTGGCTCGCATTCATGAGCTTGTCTATATTGAGGTTGGCGATCATTTCAACTTTTCCTATATTTTCCTATCGCGCGATTGTCAATCAATCATCTGTTTCTGTCAAGCTCACTTTGTTTGGACTGTTTCTTCATGCTATTTTATTTGAGAATAAGAAGAACAAGCAAAGAGAAAACCTTTCGGATTATCGATAAACCAGCTCTTAGGAAAAACTCCTCTCTGCTTAGAAGCGAGACCAGCGGACGGGATTGCGCTTGACAGTAAAGGTAATTTAGCTTTACACTAACATTAAAAAATAGAGCCAAAGGTATTTCATGACCATTGATTCAAAATATTGGTTGAAGAAACGAGTATTGATTACAGGGGCGACCGGTTTTTTGGGGTATCATCTATGCCAACTTCTGATTCAGCAAGGTTGCCGAGTCAAAGCAATTGTTCGGGAGTTGAGTCGTGCGCAGAGATTAAGAGACATAGGTGTAAACTGTGTTCAAAATTCTTGTGCCGATATCGATTCCTTAGCGAGCGAGTTTTCTGATACGGAGATTTTGTTTCATTTGGCGGGACTGGTCGATTTTCAAGAATCGATCGATATCTTGAAGCGAGGCAATGTCGAACTCACAAAAGCTGTGCTTCAAGCCGCTCAAAAAGCAGAAATTCCACGCTTTGTCCATACAAGCTCGATTGTAGCTATTGGTGCATCACAAACAAAAAGGGGGTTAAACGAAGAAGATCGCTGGGAATTACAAAGCTTGAATATTCCTTATATCAACAGTAAACGAGAAGGGGAATTGTTGGCTCTTTCAAGCTCGAATAGCAAAATGAATGTGGTCGTCGTTAATCCTGCTTCGGTGATCGGCCCAGAAGATTGGACTACCAGTGAGTT
This sequence comes from Planctomycetota bacterium, assembly GCA_021809185.1. Classification (GTDB taxonomy): domain Bacteria; phylum Planctomycetota; class Planctomycetia; order Gemmatales; family Gemmataceae; genus JAKBAI01. Next base: position 1,287 of record JAKBAI010000254.1, on the reverse strand, counting down.
TGGCCGGTTATGTCGCCGATATTGGCATGGGCAAATTCGCTTTTACTTTCGAGGAGGAGCCAATTTTGTCGATGTTCGAGATACCGCAATTGGTTATTTGTTAGCTGCGCAAAATGGTCGAGAAAGGGAACGATATATTTTGAGTGGCACAAATCGAACTTTCAGGGAGTTTTTTGCAGATCTAGCAGCGATAGGGCAGCACCGGCGTTGGTGTTTGCCGTTACCGCTTTTTGTAGCTAAAACCGGGGCAACTCTTGCTGCTCGCCTTCGCAAAAAGAAAAAGAAACATCCTCGCTTATCGATCGATCAAGCAAAAATGCTAGGGTGGTATTTTTTTTATGATCACGCAAAGGCAACGAGAGAATTAAATTATCAACCTAGACCATGGTCTGAGACCATTCAAGATACCTATCAATTCTGGATGAAACGAGCGGGATGACATTGCATCCTCTCGCAGATCTCGATTGAAGTAAAAGAGAAGAATTTTTAAGGGAAGATCGGAATGAATAAAACAGAATTCGATTCGTTTTGGCGGGACCGAGAGGTAGGTGTCACGGGTGGTACCGGTTTTCTAGGCTATCTTCTGGTAAAGAAATTAATTACTTTAGGAGCTAAAGTTACCGTTTATTCGCTTGAACCAAGAAAAAATCATCCTATTCATTCATTGAATACACATCAGTCTAAATTAATCTGGGGGGATATCCGCGATAGCGATGCAGTTGAAAAAGCACTCCACGGTAAATCGGTCATATTCCATACCGCTGGGTTGGTAGCAGTTTGGGGGAAGGCGATTCGGATCATGGAGGAAGTTCATCGAGATGGAACTAGAAATGTATTAAAAGCCCTTTCCCCCTCTTCTGTATTGGTGCATACTTCAAGTATTGTTGCCGTTGGAGCGACTAGAGACGGGAAAATTCTCCAAGAACAGAGTGAGTTCACTTTGCCTAAAAACTATTTACCTTATATTCAGGCGAAAAAGGACTCGGAAGAGTTGGTACTATCAAATTCATCCGAAAATCGAATGGTTGTAGTGAATCCAGGGTATTTAATTGGCCCTGAGGATGAGGAACTGTCCATCATGGGTAGATTTTGCTTGCGTTTTTGGCGTGGCCGAATTCCTATCGCAGTTTCTGGGGGTCTTAATTATGTAGATGTTCGTGACGTAGTCGATGGTCATCTTGCTGCGGCAATTTTGGGTAAGACAAGAGAACGGTATATTTTGGGGGGTTATAATCTTAATTACGTGGAGTTCCAAAAATGCCTAAGTTCGGTTGCGCATTACCGACC
>JAKBAI010000034.1 GCA_021809185.1 Planctomycetota bacterium | reverse complement strand
GGGTTTTGCGGCAGCGATGTATCATTATTTGACGATTCTTCCCAAGGGGCTGTCGTATGGTTGGCTAAATTTTGACGAGGTGAGATGGCAATTGGATTGTCTTTAGGAGTTTCCATTTTTGATTGCGAGATTGAGTCGGATTGTTTGTTCTGATTCCAAGTCATTTCCGGAGTTTTAAAGAAAGGAGAATCAGTATTGCTCGTGTCTCTCCGGTTCGCAACTGGAGGTAAAGGGGGATCGGGGATCCCTGAAAAATGGGAATTGAATAAGGTGGTTCCAGCAAATCGGTTACTGGAATCCAATCCTTCCATGGGTTGACCTTCCAGACGAAGTTCTGGAACCAGTTCCATCTCATTGAGTTTTTCGCGGATCGCCGCTCGAACCAATTGGAATACGCTGGAACTATCGCGAAAACGGACCTCAGCTTTGGTTGGATGAACATTGACATCGAGCTGATCCGCAGGCATTTCCACAAACAAAAATGCAACCGCATATTTCCCCTGCATCAACAGCCCACGATACCCTTCTTGTACCGCTGCGCCCAGGGTTCTATCACGAATCCATCGGCCATTCACAAAAAAGTACTGCATTTTCCCATTGCTTTTATCGACACATGGATCGGCAATCAAACCATGAACACGATTGTTCCCTCGTCGAAAATCGATGGCATAAAGATGATCGGTAATGTCGCGATCAAAAAAGAATCCGACTCGTTCGATCAGGTCGGTGTTCCCCGGAATTTCATAAACCAGTTTCTGATTGTGTCGTAACACGATATGCAAACCAGGATGAGATAGTGCTATTCGTGTGACAACCTCGATTATATGACCCAATTCCGTATTGGCGGTTTTTAGAAATTTTTTCCGCACGGGGGTGTTATAAAAAAGATGGCGGACCTCTATGCGTGTTCCATAGGCACCGTTCCAAGAGGTTATTGCAGAAAGCGCACCCCCATTACAATGAATTTCTGCTCCGGTCGTATCCTCTTTATCTCCGTTTTCGAGATTGTTCAACCCAGGCTGAGGTCGGCTCTGTAAGGTCACCATGGCGATACCACCGATCGATGACATCGCCTCTCCACGAAATCCCAACGAAGCGATTTCAAACAGATCATCGATCTGTTTGAGCTTACTGGTAGCATGGTTGGTAAACACCAATGGCAAATCGGCTTGGAGAATTCCAGAGCCGTTGTCGATGATTTTGATCGATTCGGACCCTGCTTGTTCCACTTCGATTTCGATCCGGGTCGCCCCAGCATCGATCGAGTTTTCTACCAGTTCCTTAACCACACTCGCCGGGCGTTCGATAACCTCTCCAGCCGCGATTTTACTGACAATTTCGGGAGGTAAAGCCTGGATTCTTTTCATTCGATTCTCCCCTAATTCGTGTTATTCTCGTGCCCATCTCCGTTTATAAAAAACTCCGAATAAGCACTTGTATCCCCTAAGTATACGACAACGTCAAAGTTTCAGATTTGATTTTTGATTTCTTATTCTACAGGTTCGTTGGTGTCCTCTTGCGTGGTAGAGTCGGCGTTAGAGTGTCCCATCTTTTTAAGTTTTCGGGATAGTGCATCCTCTGTCATATCGAGAATCTTCGCTGCTTCAGCAAGATTCCCTTGTGTTTGCACCATTACCTCTTTTATTCTATCCTGTAGTTTCCACTCTTGCATATCTCGGTAGAGGGTTCTTTCCCCAATTCCCAACAAGTTAGCGGCATCTTCCCGATTGCCGTTTGTCAGTTCTAATGCTCGTTCTTTGTAGTAGCGATCGACTTCGGCCAAAGGTCTGCCTATCAAATGATCGGCTCCGCTGTTCTTTTGTTCTCCGGGCACCGATATTTTTGATAGCGAATCCCCTTCCTGAAGATCGTCTAATCCCAAAATGCCATCGGTATCAAAAATGACCATAGTCTCGATCTGGTTGCGTAATTCTCGTACATTTCCTGGCCAGTTGTAAAAGGCCAGAGCTTTGCGAATAGGATCGGCAATTTCTGTGATACTCTTGCCATGCCGCTGATTCATCTCTTTGAGAAAGTGGGCAGCTAGGATCGGAATATCTTCTTTTCGTTCGCGCAGAGGGGGCAGAATAATAGTAGCTACACGCAAACGATGATATAGATCTGCTCGGAATTTGTTTTCTTTAATCATCGTTTCTAGATTGCGATTGGTGGCAGCAATCAATCGTACATCGACTTTAATAATCTCGTTCGATCCAAGCCGAGTTACCTCCGAATTTTCCAGAACGCGCAGCAGCTTGGCTTGTAAAGTCAGCGGCATATCCCCAACTTCATCTAGGAACAATGTCCCACCGTTGGCATATTCGAATCGCCCTTTGCGAACTTTATCGGCTCCTGTAAAGGCATGTGCCTCATGACCGAACATCTCATCGTCCAGGAGATTTTCATTCAATGCCGCACAATTCATGGCCACAAACGGTTTGTTCTTACGCGGGCTATTATTATGAAGAGCCTTGGCTACCAACTCTTTCCCAGTACCATTCTCTCCGAGAATTAAAACGGTGGCTTTGGTTTGAGCCAAAGCACGCAGACGATTGATAATATCATTCATCTTGCGCCCGCTACCCACAACCCCTTCAAATCCAAACTTCTCATCTAATTGGCTGCGTAAATTACGATTATCCCAACTCAGATGAATTTTTTCACTCGATTTATCGACGATTGCACGTAATTCCCCTAGATCGAGCGGTTTCATCAAATAGTGGGTTGCCCCTAATTTTATCGCCTCTACCGCTGTTTTTACATCCCCATTCCCGGTGATCACCATCACTTCTGTTTCGGGGGATTGTTTTTTCACTTTCCGTACAATCGCCAAACCGTCGATTTCAGACATGCGTAGATCAGTCAAAACTAGATCGAAATCCTCTTTATCTAGCCATGCCGATCCTTGTTTACCACTATTCGCAACAGTGCAGGTATATCCCTTCCGCTCTAGTGCTTCGGCTACTGTTTCCGCGTGGCTTGCATCATCATCGATTACTAATATTTTTACTCGTTGTTCCGTTGCTACTGTCATCGAATAACCTATTTTTCTTTTGGATCAATTTACTGGATTCGTTCGAACGATCCCTTAAAATAAATCAAAACTACCAATTAGCTATTATAGGGACTGGGGAAGTAAAACAATCATTGGGGAGCGGATCATCTAATTGACTTTTTTCAATTACTTCTTCCTCAAACAGGTTTTAAACCGTTTGAACCGATTTTTCATCCCTTTTGTGTAAGATTTAGATTTGTTCTACTTTTTTTAATAACTCAGAGCTTAAATCTAGGATTTGATCTGCTATTGGAGTATTTTTGTCAGATTTCAACAAAATCGACCTATCGACAAGAGGTATACTGTTCTGTGAAGGAGAAATGATTGGGCTAAATCAATGAATTATTGGATAGGTCGATTTATCACTGCCAGGGAATTAGGCGAACATCGGTTATGAGTGATCTACGACTTAGCAATCTTTAAACCTGCCGCGATTAATTTTTCTTTTAATTGATCCAATTTTGCTGAGGACATTGGCGAAATGGGGGATCGACTAGGTCCCGCACTCATTCCTAGAAGATCCATGGCTATCTTAACAGGGCCAGGAGGGGTGCTCAGAGTCATTCCTTGACGTAGAGGGGCTAAGCGATTTTGTAGCTCTAGAGCCTTATTGAAATCCCCATTCTGAAAGGCACGATATAGTTCTACCAGCGGTTTAGCAACGAAGTTTGATATACCCGGAACAGCACCCTTTCCACCGAGCTGTAACGACGAATATATTAACGTATCTCTGCCTGTGAGAACTGCAAAATCTTTGTGAGTTAGTGCAAGAGTTTCCAAAAAGAGTGTCAAATCCCCTGAAGAGTCTTTAATACCGATGATATTCTTGATTTCACTTAATCTTGCCACGGTTGTTGGCTCGATCTTGATGCCCCCCGTTGTCGATGGATTGCTGTATAAGACGATTGGCAAAGCTGTTTTTTCTGCAATCCGTCGAAAATGATCGGCTATTTCATTCTGCGATGGAGTTATAAAATAGGGGGTGATAACAGAAACCGCATCGACTTTTTCTTTTTCTGCCATCTTTGCGAGACGAATGACCTCAACCGTTGATTCCGCTCCAATACCAGCAAGGACGGGGACTCGACCGCGGACTACTCTTACTGCGGCGCCCATTACTTGTTGTTTTTCATCATCACTCAAGGCGTAAAATTCACCCGTTGTTCCTAAAACAAATATGCCATGAACGCCACATTCAATCAAATGCTCAATTAATTCCTCTAATCGAGCTAAATCGAGATCTTCATTAGCTTTCATGGGGGTTACAATGGGGGTGATTATCCCTTTTAGTTGAATCATAACTATCTAGTTCCTTACTTGGTTTTTAGTAACGATTTATAGGCTGGACAAGATTGGTTGGTTTTCGATATCGATCTTCTCGAAGATATTTTTCCCACGATTCGAGGAATTGTACATTGATCTTTTTAATTTTCAAGATAACGATTTGTTTATTAGAAAATTGTATCTGTTTGGTCAATTCTCTAGTAAAGTTCTGGAGATAAAAATCGTAGTTCGTTTCAATATTATGTCCACTCGGCAAGCCGAAGTTCCTCAAAGAATTTGGAATTGATCCAGTCGCAAATCACTCTCCGAAGTACCGTGCAAAGAGAGGCTCTGCAACGATTCGCTCCGAGATTAGACTCATTTTTCAAATAATATCTGGAGCTGATCAAAGATCTCCATTCTACTATTAGTTTTGATTTCCATTATTTAAGTCTTCCAGTTCTTTGATTCTTTTGTTTAAATTTTGGATTAAAATCTGATTGTTCAAGTTTTCTAGTTTGGCTTGATTGAGCAAACTCTCTTGTTCTTTGATAACTTTATCTTTTTCTACAGAGCGGATAAATTCATCGGTTGCTCTAGCAAAAGGTTTTCCATCTGGGTAGCGAATAACGAGTTCTTCAACATCCAGTTTTACTTTTTGCCCTTGATCATCAGTCTCTGTTCGGAACTTTTTTTCGATTTGAAAAGATATTCCCAGTCTTGGGCTGACAAAAATATTCCAGTCCGTTTGTAGAATGAATTGACCATTGGCATCGCGAATCCAGATTTGTAATTGTTGTGATTCACTGCTGATGACAATTTCGTAATATTCTTCGACGCCAAAGTGTTCATACAATTTTCGTTTGGTTTCAAGGTGCGATTGGGCATTGGATTTAGATGCGATTTCAAAAACAACCTGGGTAGCAATTCCTTCTCGTTCCGCTTGGACGTAGGAAGTCAAACTTACTTGGGGCCGACCAAAAATAACCATGACATCAGGAGCAACTGCTAACTTACGATTGCCCAAGCTGGGATACCAAAACATATCTTCGAATACCATCACTTCATGATTTCTGGTTTTGAATAAGCGACGAAGATTAAGCAAGATGGTGTTGATAAGTTCAAAATGATCAGAGCTTTCAGGAATTTTTATATCTCCTTCATAGCAAGAGGGGAAATAGTTGCCATAACGATCGAAAAGACTTGCATCGCATTTGCCTTGACGCCATAATCGACGTAATTCACGAATATGATCTGATTCTGCTTCGAACCATTCAGAATTGGAGTTGTTGTCAGCAGGATTTGCTATCTTACCCCGAGTGGAAAGAGTAGCTTGAGCTAGGATACTATTTTTGGTCGTGTAGTCTTTTTCATCGTGGTTCTCCGAAGGATCTGCTTCAAAAGAATCATTTTCATGGGAGTCGGTTTCATGAGAGTCGTTTTTATGAGAATCCTCTTCAAAAGGATCGTTTTCGGAAAACGTCAAGTTTTCATCAGATCTTCGTTTTATCATCTTGGTTCTCCTTGGATTCAATTGGTTTCCTTCGAGGGATTGAAGAATTTCGCGGAAACTAATCTGATTCCTATCAGATTTCATTGAACGAACTTAGATATTATATCGACTTTAAATCCCAGGGAATTATCGATTTCATCATTCTTTTATTTCGGCAAGTCCCATACAAGATTACGATTGTTATAGAAATCATGGTTCTGTTTGTTCTGAAACTTGCTTTAGATGACAACATATTCAAAACAAAATGAAACTGTTCTGATCACCTTCTCCGGTCCGGGTAAAAATTGTTTTGCTTTGTATACTGTGAATCATGATGAGAAAGTGAATTGAACAAAAATCGATTCTGGAATCGATACAAGTTCTTGAAATGTAGGAGCTTGAACCTTTTGAGGAATTTTTCTATACTTATAAAGTATGATGAAAAAGGAACAACTTACTTCTCATTGTTATCCCTATCCACGACCTGCTTTGACGGTTGATATTGCTGTTTTGTCTCTTCCGGTCACTTTAGTAATTGGGCAGGATACGAATTCTAATAATATTACTTCTAGTGATAATAAATTCTTAAACTCCCCTATAGACATCGACAATGTTTCTGTTTTACTTATTCAGCGTGGTCGTCCCCCATTCGAAGGTTCCTGGGCCTTACCAGGTGGGTTTGTCGATGAGTTAGAGCCTTTGGAACACGCGGCACTTCGCGAATTACAAGAAGAGACAAATATCTCTGGATTGACTTTGCAATTATTTTCTGTCTATGGAGATCCGGGACGTGATCCACGGGGGTGGACTGTTAGCATTGTCTATCTGGGCTTATTACATAGTAATTTCCTCGCTACGGCAGGGGATGATGCCAGATCTTTAGATTGGTTCCCTTTGCAGAATTTACCCCCTTTGGCTTTTGATCATGCCCAAATTTTAAACGATATTCGCTCTCGATTAATCGATAATGGAATCGGTAATGAGACGAGGTTCTTTGCTTGGTTGAATCGAAACAAAGTTGAAAAAAATATCTGATGAGGAATTTTAGTTAGAGAGAGTTAACAGCAAGAAAATTCGGGAATTGAAGATTGTAAAATAAATCGAATTAGTCGATCTTTTCTTCGCTGCACTTAAGATTATTATATGATAATCTATCGGAAACAGGGGGAGTTTTTATTTGTGGGAGGATGCTATATTTTACTCCAACTTCAAGAAAATCGATCCCCATTTTGTCTGCCCTTAAATCAATCGAATTCAAAAAAGAATGTCTTCTATGAATGAAGTGTCAGAATCCGAAATTCGTAATACCGTCGAGAGGATCCTGACTCAATTCGCTGGAGCAATAGAATTTTGGACAGTAAACTGTATTTCTCGATCGAATCTTGGCGATCCGGTCCATACGATTAACGAACAATGGGAGCAGATTGGATCGCAAATTCAATACCTGCGTTCTCTAGTCAATCAAGATCTTGCCATTTCTGAGATTGTCCATGATCAGATCGCTAAATTGACCAACGATTGGTCAACTCTCCGTCAAATTTTTGAGGTCTTGATCGATGGAATTCGAGTACCGCTTTCTGAATTGGAACAAGCAGTTATCAAGCTTCGGCTCCTTTGGGAGGATGTTCAAATGCGCCTTGCTCTAATAGCTGCTTTCATTCCTTTGACCCCTCCCTTACCTGCTTTAACTTCAGCTCAGGAAAATTATTATAAAAATATTCTCGATCGACTCTACGATCAGTTTTTGGCCTTACGTTCTTATTCAGAATCGATATAAAATAATAAACGAAGATTTGGTTTCCTAGGGAAGTGACTTATGTCTGGGATTATCTGTAATGAGAGAGTAACAGGGTATAATGAGAATAAATGCTCTTTCGCTTGCAGATAAATTTGAAATAATTTGAAAGGAAAACTCATGAGCAGATTGCAATGGATGATTATTTTTTTCGTTTTAGTCGGGTTAGATGGTTCGGCTTTTGACACGAATGCTCAATTCCCACCACCCGTAAAAGAGAAAGAGGGAATCGATTTGCAATTAAATATAAAGTACTACAAAGTTGCAAACCAAGATATTTTGCTTGATCTAGCCAAACCCAAAAAAGGAAAAGGGCCATTCCCAGCAGTTGTTTGTGTTCATGGAGGGGCTTGGCGATTGGGGAGCAAATCGGACGTCCGCCCTTGGCTTACTTATCTTGCGGAGAACGGCTATCTTGCTATTTCTGTCGGGTATCGACTGATCCCAAAAGATCCTTGGCCTGCACAAATTGAAGATTGCAAAACAGCAGTACGTTGGTTGCGAGCCAATGCCGATAAATATCAGGTGAATCCCGATAAAATTGGCTGCATGGGCTTTTCTGCTGGCGGTCATCTAGTTACCTTACTCGGCTTAACCGATAAAAAAGCGGGTTGGAATGGCAAAGATTATTCTAAATTTTCTTCTCAAGTGCAGTGTGTTGTCGATTACTATGGTCCTACCGATTTGACCTATTATGGTCAGGATGAAACTTCTCAACAGAGCGTCTTCAAACCGATGCTGGGAAAGTTTTATAAAGAGGATGCTAATGTTTATAAGAAAGCTTCCCCCTTAACTTATATCCACAAGAAGACCCCTCCTTTTCTCATTTTTCACGGTACTTCTGATAATCTAGTGCCAGTCGATCAATCTCGTAAACTCAAAGAGGAACTGAATAAACAGGGGGGTGTTGCTAGGTACATTGAGCTTAAGGATATTGGTCATGGTTGGGGAGCGGAAGCTTCAAAACAAACTAACCCTGCAACTATGGATTTTTTGAAACAAAATCTCAAAGGGCAATAATAGAGAGCATTAATTGTAAATCAATGGAAATGAAGTGATCCGAAAGATATTTTAATGATACTCAGGTCTGTTTTTTCAATATTATCTATTTTTCTGATATTTCCTAATTATTCGAAATCAACACGATTTTGGAAGCTTTTTGGATTTTCTAATCGAAGGCAATTTTTTTTGTTCTTCAGTCTATCTTTACTTCCTTTCATCATTGGGCATGGTTGCCATGGTGATGATATCGATCATGAACCTGCCACTATTCCAACTCAATTGAAGCAAGATCAAGGAAATATCGATGGCCTTAAAGCGACTAAAGAGTAATGGTATAACCAATTGGCTTCATTTTTTATTAATGGTAAAAATGGATCCCTTGGAAAGAGATATTTGATCCCGATGATATCCTTTTAATAGATAACGAAAATTAGAGGGTGAAAATGAAAAGAATTGTTCAAAGAGTGCTGAATTCAGCAAGTAGAACACAACAGATGATAACGGTAGCGGTTGTAACTGCAACCATCTCTTCCATGCCAGCGATGGGGGTTCAGGGATCAACCCTCTCGCCAAAAGCGATGACCGATATTACTCGATATTGTCAAACTTGTTGGAAGAACGCTCATCTTCCTCAAGATGTTTGGGCGGATTGCACGCAAGAGGTATTTACCCGGTTACTACAAAATATCCAAGTCGAAAAATGGCAAGATATTTTTAAGAAGGAAACAGGCGAACGCCAAGAGTTTTTGCGTGCGATTGATACGGTTAAAAAACGCACTCAACGGAGTAAACGTTATCAGCCTTTATCCACTGATTATGCCGATCGTTGGCGATTCGAGTCGAAAGAGAGAAATGAAATCTTTGAGGAAATTGAGCATATCGCCTCAAAGTCCCTTTCTTCACGTCAGAGAGAGATAGTGTTACTCAGTAGAGCAGGGCACTCTATTCCCGAAATCGCTGCAAAATTATCGATCTCTGAAGCTCGGGTAAGCGATGAAAAGTATAAAGCGATTCGTAAAATTCGGGCAAGCCTTCCCGACAAACTTTTATGATTTTGTACTTTTCGATTTTCGAGTAACCCGGTTAAAATTTAAGCGATCGTCCCAGAATAAGTGGATTAGAGCTGCTTTGGGGAATGGAATGGAAGAATCTACTAATCTTCCCGATTATTCGATCTCATGAAGGAGAGGCATTCTTGTCTCTCCTTATTTTTTCCCCAAGAAGAGATTTACTCTCTTCTCTGTTCTGACAAACAAATTAATCTGATTTTCCATTTCAAAAGAGAAAGAGTCTCAAAGACAATCTATCTGAAAGACTGTAATTCTCGGTTTTTCTTGTTTTAGGTGAAGACCATGGAGATTATTTTCGCCTTAATTTTTCTGCTTCGATCCAACATTCTCTCATTTTATTTTCCAGATATTTAAGCTGATCTTCACGACTAAGAGTTCTCAATTCTTGGAGAGGGATCGGTTTACCAATGTGGATCGCTAGAGTTCCTGCCCAGGGGATACAAAAAATTGGTGCGGGGACGGGAAATTTTCTGAATCGAGGCCATGAGGCAAATGCTCCAGCAATCCCAATCGGCACGATTGTTGCCTCGATTCTTTTGATCAACAACGATATACCTGGTTTGAGTGGATGAATTTCCCCATCCCCAGTTCTCTCCCCTTCTGGAAATATCAAAACCGCTTTCCCCTGTTGAATCGCGTTCCCTACAAGCTGAAGCCCTTCTTTCCCCAGTCCCTGGTGATCAATCGGAATAGCATCCAAACTTTGAATTAAAAAAGCGAAAAATCTCGATTTGAATAGCGTTTTTCTAGCTAAATAGGTTAAATATCGATTGCAGGACAACCCAATCAGGACAGGGTCGAAAAAAGATTGATGATTGGAAAGTAATAAAAGGGGACCATCAGAGGGGATATTTTGTCGGCCTGCAATTCGAATCCGCCAACCCAAAGTGAAGAATGTAAAACTGGACCAGAAAACACAATCGTACCATCGGTGTGCGAGCCAAGTTATTAAAGCCGACCGTGATTTTAATGAGGGAGACAACGATTTATCTCCTGGATCAGCTTGTGCAAAACTTCATCTGTTGTCATCGAACTGGTATCCAAAGTAATCGCATCCTTTGCAGCTTGGAGAGGATCGATTTCGCGGTGAGTATCCCGGTGATCTCGTTCAATCTGTTCTGCAAGCACCTCCGCGAATGAAATATTTTGCCCCCGAGATTGTAAATCGAGCCAACGCCTTTGCGCTCGAACTTCTTGTGCAGCGATTAGAAAAAATTTGAATCTTGCCTGAGGAAAAACAGCGGTTCCTTGATCGCGACCTTCTGTCACTATCTTTCGATTTCTACCAATTTCTCGTTGTAAATGGTTCAGAAAGCTTCTCACCATTGGTAAGATTGCTATTTTACTCGCCGCTGCGGCGAGTTCTGCAGTTCGTATTTGATTACTTACATCATGCCGATTCAGATATATTTTACCATCCAAAAATCGTATATCGATATGGGGAAGAAGTTTTTGAATCTGCTCCGAATTATCCAACGATATTTGATTCTGCAAACAGGCCAACGCCACGGCTCGATACATCGCCCCCGTGTCCAAAAACTGAATGCCTAATTTTACGGCTAATTGCTTGGCAATCGTACTTTTCCCTGATCCTGCTGGACCATCGATCGTTATTACTCCTGCAAATTCTTGATCTGTCATTGATGGATATATGGATGGAAAGTTTGATGGAAATATAGATGAATATGGTGTAATAGTTCCTGTTTCGGAATTCATAAGTCTATTTTAATGTTCGAAGGATCGGGTGAAAGCCCAATCCTTCGAAATTGTTATCTTTCGTTTCAAATCATTCTTAAAATCATGAATCGTTATCTTTTTTAGTAGAAATGGTTATTATGCTCTCTTTATTTTCATTCAGAGTTCGATATTGGATTGAATTCTGTAATTCCAGTACCTGATAGGTGAATTTCCCCGTTGGCACTCGAAAAGCAATATCATCTCCAGGTGAAAGAAGATAAGATTGGCCATTTAAGACTACTGTTGTGGATAGAAAATATTTATTGACGAATCGCACTGTTCCGGTTGGCTTATTCGAATTTGCCAGATCGATCCGTTTGCTTGTATAAGGCTGCTTTTCTTCTAATTCTTTTAGCTTTTTCTTCAGATCACTGATCTCAGAGGTTAATTTCGAAATTTGAAGTGTCAAATTCGTTGTATTATTACTTGTATCTGTCCCTGTTAATTTGATATCCAAGGCTTCTACGTTTTTATTTAATTTTTCGATCGCTTTTGTTAAAGCATCAATCGCCGCTGGGGATATCGTTTTGTCATCTGCACGAAGGGAGGAATTACTTCCGGTGCTGAATAATAGACACAAAGTTGCTAGCCCAATTCCTAAACCAAGTTTTGCTTTTCTCATGATGACGAACCTTTGTATATAAACAGAATTCTTTAGTTTAATCATTATAATCGTTATTATTGAAAATAAGTAAAAAGAGATCTGAAATCAAGATATTTTTTAACTCTTACTAAAATACGATCTTTCCATCCAACGGATTTTGGGCGATTTTTTTGATTGTATCGATTGTAGTGAATAAGTAAAATGAGCGGATTCAATTATTTAAGGAACGTTATGACTTGAAAGATATTTATCTTAATTCAAAAATAATTAGTATTAATTCTTTTTCATATATTAATGAAATTATTATGAAATCATCGATTAAATCATCGAAGAAGTGCATAAGAATTAAAAAATGAAACTCATAATCCTCACTAGATGGTTTTTTGGAATTTATTGTGTTAAAAATTCTAATTGATTTTAGAAGATTGGATCCCTTATGGAAGATCAGATAAAGCAGAATGGTATGGGATTTTTTATTAACGATTGCCATAATAATTAGTAGTATAAGTAATAACTAAAGGAAATAATTACTGCGAATATTCGATGATTCATCCATTACTTTTTACAGGTGTTATTCTGGTAGGGTTGCCAATACTCCTTCATCTAATGATGAAGCGGGAGCCTAAAAAGCAACTATTACCGACTTTCCGGTTTCTCAAACAGAAACAGACGATCAATCAACGCAAGCTGAGAATCCGCCATTTGTTTTTATTAGCACTGCGGATGATCTTGATAGCGGTGATGTGTCTTGCGCTATATCAACCAACGATAGTCAGCGATGGTTTTCAGTTTATCTTGAATCAGCCCGTATCGGCTATTTTAGTTGTCGATACCAGCTCGAGTATGGGCTACATTTTAAGTGATCGCAGTGGCTTAACCCCTGGACGTAGGCAAGCTATCCAATGGTTTGGAGAAACTGGAGATGGCCCATGGACTTGTTTAGACGATGCTCGTTATCGGGCCTTAGAGATTATTGATCAGTTACCTCCTGGAAGTAAGATTGCTGTTCTGGATACGGGAGATTATCTTTCTCCAACTTGGTCGATGAGTATTGCCGAAGCACGCAAGAAAATAATCAATTTGAAACTGCCTTTGGCCAATAGCAGATCTGTAACACAAACGGTCGAAGCTGCTTATCGATTATGGCAACAAAATGAACGAAATAAGGAAGGGCAAGAGAATCAATTGCCCAGATTATTATGTGTGTTTTCTGATCGCACGCTTGCTTCTTGGGAAGAGAGCCGATTACCAAATCTAGTTACGCAGCGCGATAAATTAACCGATCCTATCGTCCAGCATCTCTATTTCGATGTAGGAGTCGATAAACCCTCTCCGAACATGGGGATTGTGAAATTAGAGCTAGCAAATCAGGTAATCTCGACTCTTGATTCTCTAGCTTTCAAGGTCGATGTTCATGGAACAGTTCCGAATCAAGATAATGTTCTGAATGTGAAAATCCACCCGGTCTTGCCACAGAACGAGACTTCGAAAAGTGCAGATGACAACGAATTGAGAACGATTCACATTGGGGATAGTGGCAGAGCTTCAGCTATTTTCCGGAAACCGCCAAGAAAAGCAGGTTGGTATGCCATTGAATGCCAACTCACTACTGCTGATTCGTTGCCCTATGACAATTACCGATATGCAATTGTGGAAGTTAAAGAGCCGATCGGGGTTTTAACGGGGGTAGAGGTTCCTTTGTCGCTGGGAATCCTATCAGGGAATATTGGACAACATCTCGGCAATGAAGTTTTAGCAGGATACTGGCGAATCACTTTGGAAGCGCGAGGGCGCTATCAAGCCGTTGTGCATTCCTTAGATGAAATGGAGAATTGGGGAAGTGCGGAATTGGCTAAATTCCCTGCCCTGGTTTTGTTAGCAGTTGAAGATATTTCGCCTATCATGTGGCAAAAATTAGATGCCTATGTCCGAGCGGGGGGGCAGTTGATTCTGTCACCGGGAGAGCGACTGAGTTCAACTTGGCTGAAAGATTCGCCAGGCGAACGCCTTTTACCTGCTTATTTACAAAAATTGGTGGAACTCGATTCCGATGGCGAGGGGGTATCCTTCCCCTGGAATGCCATGAGTTACCAGCACCCCCTTTTGCAACGATTTGGAGCTTGGCGCAATCTCCCGAATATCGATTTTTATAACTTGCCTCTACGCACTTGGCGCTACTGGATTGTAGATCCAGTCCCGAATTCGGATACCATTTTGAAATATGCCGATCATGAACAGATTGACCAACGCCATGCCGCGATTATCGAGAAACGGGTCGAAAAAGGGCGTGTGATCTTACTAACGACCGATTGGACTCTGAGTAAACGCCCTTTATGGCATAATTATAATCTGGATCGGTCTTTTTATCATGTCATGTCCAATGAGCTATTGCGTTATTTGATCGGAGATTTCAGTAGCGCAAACTGGAACTTTACCAGTGGGGAATCGGTGCGCTTAAAACCGCCAATCGCTCTGAAAGAGAAATTGTTTTATCTTTCTGGGCCGGATATCCTAGACTCTGCTTCTACTTTGAAATTAGATTCTAACGAATCGGTCCTGACGTTGAGTGGCGATCGATTCCGAGCACCAGGTAATTTTCGACTTCTCTCCGCCGATCGCCATTTCGAAGCCAATTTTTCTTGTAATCCAAACCCCTTGGAAAGCAATCTTGAAAAAGTTTCGATCGATTCGATCACCGGTTTACTTGGGAAAGAATCTCTTGTATCTGCCCATCAAGATATTCAGCTCAAAGAGATTCTCTCTGGGCAATTTACTCAACCGATCGAATTGTTCCCATTGCTGATGATTCTGTTGTTACTCTTTATGGCATTTGAAAATTGGTTTTCTAATCGATTTTACCGGCAAAAAGGGAAGAGTGGTTAATACTTGGTAACGAACTAGGAGAGCAATAAGATCACAAGCCAATTTGCAAGAGCGAACCGAGAGCAATGATTGAAAACATTGTTTATAGGGGAATCGGATGGCAAATAGGATCGATCCCGAAAAATAGAAGAGATCGCATAAGAAAACGCATAAGAAAACGCATAAGAAAACGCATAAGAAAACGCATAAGAAAAACGTATAAACAAATAAGTAATCGATGTGCAAGAAAAGCTTAAAGATCGATAGATATTTTGTGTGAACAAAAATGAGTATTGCGAAATTTAGTATCTGTGTGAAACCTTTGATCTGGATTAGGAATGATTAGTTAGATATGGAACTGGAATCGTCCTGGAAAGTGTGGTTGAACCCGGCTTGGCGTCCCTTTTCAAGCCAAGATTCGGGTGGTGTTATTACGCTCGGCGTAGTAGCGTTGCTACTTATTTTACTAACGTTGAAGACGTACACCGGCCATGCGCAAATCACCCGGCGGAGAGTTTTCATCTTATTAGTTTTGCGTTTGTTAGCACTTTTGCTTGCGGTTTTGACCGCGCTACGCCCATCGATCGCTTGGTTCGACAGACCTAAAATCCCTTCGACTCTCATCATTGTTATTGATCAATCGGAGAGTATGTCGGTCAAAGATGAATACAACGATTATTCACGTTGGGAAGTGGTCAAGCGCGCTTTGGATAAGAGCAAAGAAGTTCTAGAAACCATGAAGAACGATCAAGAGGTAACGATCTATCTTTATCGGTTTGCCAAAGATTTCAATCCGAAAACCGATCTATATCAGGAAGGGGATAAGCCAGAGGGGAAGAGAACCGATTTTGGGACGATGTTGCATCAAATTTACGAAACCCATCAAGGGGAATCGCATTTGCGCGGTGTCCTGATTGTTAGTGACGGAATCGATAACGGCGAAGCCTATAATGCACAGGTCGAGGTGAGCAAGTTTCGCGGCATCCGTTGCCCGATCTATGCTTTTGGTGTTGGCCAGAGTTCAACTCGTTCCGATCAAAAAGATATAGCCTTTACAGGGATTGTCCCCAATCCATCCCCGGCCCCGATCAAATCGGAATTTGCGGTCAAGGGGATCCTTTCTGCCCAAGGGTTCGAAGGGGCAAGTGTAGATATTCAATTACTTTTAGATGATAAGCCGACAGGACCACCGCAGAAGTTTATTTTGACTAAGCCTTTAGGCAATGAAATCGAGATCAAAACAAAAGCCCCCGATCAACCTGGAGAAGTGAAGGTTACCCTTAAAATTGTCAATAAACCTCCCGGCGATTCCACAGAAGAGAATAATAGCATCGAGACTTATTTGACCGTGACCCGCGAGGGAATTCGTATTTTGGTAATTGACCGCTTGCGCGAAGAGTTATCGTATATCCGACAGGCTTTGGCCTCCGATAAACGATTCGATTATGTTGAATTAATCCGCCAAACAGATTCACCACTCTCCCCAGAAGAGTTGAAGATTTTAGATTTTCAAAAGGAATCGTATGATGTTATCATCCTGGGCGATATCTCGGCAAAGACGTTAACTTCGATCGATACCGGTTTGATGGAACAGATGGCCAATGCGGTACGCGAAAAAGGGACCGGTTTGATCATGCTGGGCGGGTTGGATACGTTTGGGGGAACCGAAGGGTTTGCTGGCGGTGGGGATTGGTTCAATACCCCCATAGCGGAAGTACTTCCTGTGAAGAACTATGCGCGCGGGCCGCAAATCCAAGAACCGATTCGAATCAAACGGACCGTCGAAGGGGGTTACATGACCAAATTGGAGCAAGATTTGCAAAAGAACAACCAACTTTGGGATCGGTTGAATCAGGTGGAGTCGCAGCTCGATGGATTTACTTTGATTGGGGAACCGAAAACGGGAGCCGTAACGTTTCTTAAAGCGATACGCAAGGGGGAGCCAGAAACCTCTGCCAAACCGTTGTTGGTAGGTCAATCTGTTGGGAAGGGGAGAACGGTGGCCTTTGGTGCGGATACCGTGGGGAGAAAATGGCGCCGATTGGGGCTGACGAATGCAAAAAATCCCTTGGAGGGGGTTGAGATCCTTAGCCGATTCTGGAAACAGATGGTGATCTGGGCTGCCCATCAAGATGAAATCGAAGGAAATGTTTATGTTCGTCCTGAATGGCGACGATTAGCGGTGAATGGCAAGCAAACGATTTTGATGGGGGTGCGCAACAAACGCAACGAAGATATTCCGGATGCGAATATCGACTATCAGATCTTGGCTCCCGATGAGCAGATCGATCGCGCAAAAGCTCAAAAAGCAAACCGGGATGGGAGTGGTCAATATAAAACGATGTTCGAACCGAAACGGCCTGGGGAGTATCGAGTTGTGGTGTGGGGCGAAGGAAAAGATCCCGAAGGAGAAATCATCAAGGGGGAAGCGAACGCCCGTTTTATTGTTTATCCCGATTTATCCGATGAAATGATTCACTTAGCTGCAAATCATAAATTTTTACTCGACCTAGAGAATATTGCCAACGGGACTCAGCTCGATGTTATTCGCAAAGGGGACCAAGTGACCAGTTTTTTGACTCGAATGAAAGACAATCCGCTTCGCCCCGATTTTATTCACCCTAAGCTGATCCCCAACTGGAATCGGAATGAATCCCGGTGGTTTTTATCTCTTGTACTAGTTCTCTTTGTCGGAATTCTAGGAGGGGAATGGTTGCTTCGCCGTCTGTGGGGGTTAGTGTGAGAGAAATTTTTTCATTGGAATCGTATAGCGGATTGATAGATCCCTTTTGCTATCCAAAAGCTCAAAGGGAACGATTTTAACTCGAGAAGAATAGAAACTACGTTAAAAATAGGAAAAATTGAGCATATTTTTCAACCTGCGGTTGACTTATATGTTAAGATGCGATAATTGTAAATAATTATGAGATTTTTAAGTAATTTGGTAAAAAATTGTTTTTTTGAAAAGGAGTCTGCTTATCCCTCCACCTGATCGTCACAGTCCTCCCCGAGCGGGGGAACGTAATTCCCCTCGAATCAATGAACAAATTCGGATCAGCGCTGTTCGTGTCTTTGATGCCAAAGGGGAAGATCTAGGAGTTATTCCTACTAACCAGGCAATGGATATTGCCCGAGAACAAAATCTTGATCTTGTCGAAGTCGCAGCGAACCAGCGTCCGCCAGTTTGTAAAATTATGGATTATGCCAAGGTTCGTTACTCGCAATCGCGAAAAGCCAGTAAAACGAAAACTCACCATCAGAAAGTTAAAGAAATTCGTGTTCGACCTAAAACTGGGGAACACGATATCGAAACTAAGGTGAACCAGGCCAAGAAATTTTTGGAACATCACGATAAAGTGCTCATCAAAGTGCTTTTCCGAGGCCGTGAATTACAGCATATTGAAGAAGGTCAAAAAGTGATTCAGGACATTCTTCAACGGCTGGCCGATTTTTCAAAAATTGAAAAAGATGCGATGATGGAAGGAAAGCAAATGACGGCGATGCTAGCCCCAAAATCAAATAAATCGAGCTGATCGAATCGATTTGGATTGTGTTAAGATTGCTCTTTACCTTTCTTTAGAATATTTTTTTTCTTTCGATTCCTCCCACTGTTTTATTTGTCTATATCGTCTTTGAATCCAATTTCCGATAGGAAGAGAGATGTTTGAATATCAACGGAGTTTCATAACAGATTAATCTATCTCCATCACTCTTCCTAGAATCTCATTTTCTAGATCAAAATCTTTCCAAGCGAACTCATTTTTTCTATTGTTGATTTTTCTTACTTGGATCTCAAGTAATCATATTTCATTTTGAAAGGGGATATGAGTTATTTGTTTACCGATATCATTTGCCAAACACAAAAACTAAAAATTTTGGAAAGGACTAGTTAAACATTTTCAATATATTAAAAAAATTGTATGGAGATGATCCCCAAATTTCCATTCTTCAATGGTAAGGGGATCGGATGAATGGTGATATTTCGAGTTATTATCTTTAGTTTTCTTCTTTATCCGCTTTTTTATCTTCTTTATCCGCTTTTTTGTCCTCGTAAGGAACTTTCAACAATTGCAGATAAAATGATCCTTTTTTATCCTCTTTCTCATTTTTAGAAATAAGATATTCTTTTGCTTCATTTTCTTGGGAATAATCAAATCGTTTGACTTCGTGAGTCGAATTATCCATAATTGCCCAAACAGCCTTCATCCGTTGAACTTGTTTTGCTCTCGGTTTTCGAGGTTTGACTTCTTTTGGTTTCGCTGGCTTTTTAACTGCCTTTTTTCTTTTCTTTTTAACTTTTCCTTCATCATCATCCAAATCATCGGATTCTTCTTCGGAATCTACTTGAGAATCGAGTTCTTCACCATCTTCATCAAAATCTTCCCCACTCTCTTCTGAATCTTCATCTTCTTCGGTATCTTCGGTATCTTCCGCCTCATTTGCCTCTTCTTCTTTCTCTTTTTCGTCCTCGTCTAAACGTTCATCGCGGTAGTTTCTTGTTGGTTTTCTTCCTCTTGGCACGATTAACTCCTCTAGCAAAATAAATTCCAATGTCTACAATGTAATTAAGATAGTGTTTTACCCTCCATTGGCAAGCAGCAACTGCTGCTCTCTTAGTATCATGATCGTACCAGAGACTTTTTTTGAATTTTTGGTATGAATCTAAGTTGTTTCGTATTCGTCGATAGGTTAGGTATATGGTTATGAAAAGATCTAAATCCTTAATTAATAAAGAAACTTCTAAATCCAATCAAAATAAGTTACCAACGGGTAATAGAAGTTCAATTAGTAGTTCTATTTTACCTCAGCCAAACGAAGAGCTGGAAGCAACGAAACAAAGTGATTTGTTGGAAAGCGGGCCTATTCCAGAAAATCTAATGAGAAAGAGAATGAGTGAAAAAGAAACTGGGCCTGAGCAAACGTCACGTAAAAAAGCGTCGATGATAACAGAACTTATGGTCTCCAAAAAAGTTGATTCAATCAGAATAGAAAGAGGCCAAAAGGAAGATAATCGAGAGGGAAATAGCCAAAAAAATCAAGAGAATGATCTTCCAGAATCAGGCCGATCATCTAAAAGTATGAGCTTAGATATTTCATTTTCAAATGAAAAATTAAAGCACAAACCAAACCCTCAAGAAAAGGTCATCCCGAAAGAAGTTTATGGATACGAATATCTTCAGATGGCTCGCGATGAAGAATTGATCCAAGTTTATTTGCAAGGGGAAAATGTCGCTTTGGATATACTTTTCGATCGGTATCGTGACACCACTTACCGAGTCGCCTATCGATTGCTGAATAATACCTCCGATGCCTTGGATGCTGTCCAAGATGGTTTTATAAAGGCATTAACTCATTTAAGCGGATTCGAAGGTCGAAGTTCCTTTAAAACATGGTTGATGAGAATTGTTAGTAATGCTGCCCTAGATTTAGGTCGTAAAAGACGCCGGCATGAACGATTCTCATCAGGGGGCAGTATCGATGCCGGGTTTGAGCCGAATATTCGTTCTTCAACGCCAAGTTCTGAAAGCCGATTGGAACACCAGGAATTACTGGAATTATTGAAAAATGCCTTGGCTGAATTGCCCGAAACACAGCGACAAACTTTTGTTCTTCATTTCGATGGTGAACTCAGTTATAAAGAAATTGCCGATACGCTCGGCATTTCCATTGGAACTGTTATGAGCAGGTTGTTTTACGCTCGGCAGAAATTAAAAGGTTTAATAGCCCCCAGAGTATTTGCATGAAACCCTTAAATCCCGATTGCATCTATTCGGTCACTCCGGAACATCTCATCGCTTATGCAGATGGTTGTTTACCGGAATCGGAATGCCAGATAATAGAATCTTTCCTTGTAACGAATCCTGCGTTCCGAGAGAAGATCGAAGCTCTCTTTTTCTTTTCACCAAGCAATAGCGATTCCTGGCAACTACTAGCGCCTCCAGATCCATCGAGATCAGAGTGGCATCGTTGTAAAAATCAGATTTCTTCCTCGATTCGACTTGAGAACGACAAAATCGACTCCGCTCGCAGTCGATCTCCAGTTCTTCTAAAATCGAAAGCACAACTAAAATCGAAAGCAGAGCTAAAATCGAGAAAATGGGCAAGCGCGGTTTTCCATTATTCGATTGCCGTAACCGTTCTTTTGTTGATATTGATCATCCCTGCTCTCTTATGGCTATCCTCTCCCAATAAACCTGATTATCACCTTGCCTTGAATTCGGGTAAAGGTTCTAACAACGATTTGGAACATAATATATCGAGGAATCTATTAGGGAACTTATCAGAAAAGGCAAGCGGTTTCTTGACCACAATGAATAGACCAAAAGAAGAAAATGATTCCCCCTTTGACATTGTGACTAATTCGGATGTCGAAATTCTCAGTTTTACGGATAATGCTTGGATGGGGGTGGTTATTGGGGATCATCCTTTTGATATCCCAATCAATCTTGCTAGTTTTGACGATGTCGATGTTCGCGAAATTGAACCTGATAATAATGGTGATTTCCCAGAACTTCAGCTCACCGCTCATGGGGTGGATACCCCGATGATTCTTGCGCGATTGGAATTGCCAAAATGATCTGTCAATCCTTCTTATTATTCTGAGCTGTTAAAGATATTTATTTTTATAATAAAAGATTGCTAATATAATTCATCATGAATTCCAGATAAGGATGACTCGATTGAATGAATAGACTAACTGCCTTCCCAATTAAACAGATTGGACTGATTTCGACCTTTTTTTTCATTTGCTCGTTAGCCCTTTTTTCGGAAGAGCCTGAGAAAGTGAAGGTGAATGTTCTTGTTATCTTAGGCAGCAAATCAGATAAAGAGATTTGTCCAAAATTGAAATTGTTAGCTGCAGAAATTCAAAAAAAAGACTCATCCCTAACAGGCTTTAAATTAAGCAAAACTATTTGTGAATCCATCGAAATGGGGAAATGTAAAGAACTCGAATTGGTAGATAATAAGGTGATGAAAATTTGTGTCAATAAGCAACTCAACGAAGATGGGAAAATGATCCTTACCATTCATCCTCCTACTTTGGGTCAAATTACTTACTCTTGCAAATGTGAAAAATATTTTCCTATCATCACCACTTATAAAACGAAATCAGATCAACAACAGATTTTGATTCTCGCGATCATGGCTAAAAAATGCAACTAAGTTTAGTAGCATACTATTCGTAGTTTTTTTCTTTTAGAAAATTTCTCTATCAGAAGTAGCACTGTTTCAATTCATCGACAATTCTTTCACATAGTCCAAAAACTGGGATGGTAATTTTATTAGGTTGCTCCTAGAGTTCCCAATCCTGCGAAAGAATTGTCTGCGTAAGTGATTCTGCGTAAGCGCTTCTGCGTAAGTGATTCTGCGTAAGTGATTCTGCGTAAGTGATTCTGCGTAAGCGCTTCTGCGTATGCGCTGTTAGGCAACTTTATTCGGTAACGAGACCGCCGGTAATTTTTCGATATATTCTTTTGCGAATTCAAAAGCGAATTCAATCCCATCTTCTGACCAGCGAGTTATATCCTCTCCAAAGCCTTTCTTTATCCCTGCTTGCAGAACGGCATTGAGTAGCTGACCAACTTTGCATCTTCCTGCCGCAGCTAATTTTGTATCTTTATCTTGTAGTCGATAGTGAAGTTCCGCTGCTGTTTGCGGAAGGTGAGACGATTTGTTTTTATGAATATCGCTTTCGGATCGTCTTGTCTCTTTCATGGGTGAGTTCTTCTCCATGGGTTTTGTATTACTATTAGTTTGTTGTAAAATCTGTTTTGAAGCTTCTAAACTTTTATCTGAGAGGGCTTGACTATCTGCAGTCGGACTCATCTCCGGTGCAATTGGTTGAGGTTTATTATTTTGGTCAGATTTAGGAGAATTTCTCATTTCAACGGGAGGGGGTGTTTTTGCAGGAGTATTATTTATTGCTTGAATTGGTGGAGAGGATGGTCTATTAGGAACCGTGTTGGAAGGAGTCGATCGCGATGATAAAGGGACAGCGTTAATGGCGGTGGAAGTTTTGGGATTAGAGGAGGTATTCTCGGTATTTTGACGGACCGAATCTGTGTGAATCATGGTAAGAAGATCATGGATCGGAGTAGAAATTTTTTTGGTTGCCGGATTGTAATCGACCCAGATCTGTTTGGTACGATAAAGATAACGCCCAATGCCAAATTTTACCGCAGCTCGCTTTAAAGCATCACTAAAACCTGCTTTCATTCGATCGCCACTATCGCTCGAATCGCTGGGGGAACCAACGTCCATTTTGGTGATCCATTGCCTTCGAATTCGGATTTTTAGACGACAGATAACCGATAAATCGGGTAAAACTTCATATTCATCTTGCCAATTTTCGACCCCTAGAATCTCATCTAAGCGATCTTGGATTGTCCGTACATCGACATAAGCAACTACCAAAGCACGATTTCCTTTAACCGATTGAGGTTTAAATTTGATCAATCTTCCATCAAAGGGGGCCGCGAGCTGTTCCGTCAAATTCCGAAATGCTTCTCTCCTAGCTTTTTCTTGAGAAAGCCGTTCCGTTTTAGGGTTTTCTGATTTTTGGCAAGTCTCTATTGGTGGAGAACTGGAAATAGTCCGATCAGCGATTATCCTTTCAATTGGCTTATCAATTCCAGAGTTATTTTCTGATAATAAAATGGCATCGAGTGGGTTGGCATAGGATGAATCTGAAGAAATAGGATCATTCATTCTAGATTGGGATTTTGCCGTATGATCGATTTTTGTAGGGTAAAGTTCTGAAATCGGCGACGATTCTCGTGTTTTTGGATTAACAGATTTATTTCCAGGTTGTGTGGAAGGTAGTGTGGATGGTCGTATTTGAGGTTCTGTTCCAGATATTTGTTTTGGTTCGAGCATGGGTTTTGGCATGGTTGCTTGCATATATTCTTCCCTATATTAAAAATTCTCCAATTTTAGTTTTAATCGACCATTTTCTGGTATGCAATGTCCGTAGTGATAATTTTTATAAAATAGATAGGTGTTCACCGTCGGAGAGGATTCGAAATCAATGGCGAATGGTTTTGTTCACAAGCGATTTTAAGTAAAGCAATAATTGCCAAAGAAGAAATTAAAGAAGAAATTAAAGAATAGAGTCGCGAACATGAAAGAGCAATATTAAGAAAAGCAAAGAGAACAAAGGGAAGAAAAATTGAAGTTTGAAGTGGATGAGATGATGAAAAAAGCTAAATCTAAATTAAGCAAAAATGAAAATTCTATTATCACCGATTCCGACCCAGTCAAGAGAATGTTATAGCAAAGGGTGATAATAGAAAGCAAAAGGAAAAGACGTTATCGACTTAAACGATCAGCACCTGGAGTTGGGGTTAATCCAACGGTTCCGAGACAAAGAGTCAAAAATCCGGTTGCCAACTTTTGTGTGCGCGCATCGATCGCCGTTTGAATCTCGCGCCATTTCTCGGCAGAGACCCCTTCGCCTCGAGGTTCCGAGCAGCATTCGATGTAGGCTTTGGCCTTAGGTTCTGTGCCACTTGGGCGTAGCACAATCTTCCCATGCTCTCCTAAGTGAAAGATCAGGAAATTTCGAGCGGCGAAATCGGTGGCCCCTTTAATTGGACCGAGATAGGAATCTTCGCTGCGCAGATCCGTAAACGAAGTAACAGGAATACCTGCAATTTCTTGCGGGGGATTTTTTCGCAAACTATCTAACATCCGAGCCATATTCGATTTTCCTTCGATCCCTGGCATAACAATATTGATAACTTCGTTACGAAAGTAACCAAATTGTTGGAATAACGATTCAAGATAGTCAATAACCGTTCGCTGTTTGCGAAGCTGATCGAGTGCCATATCCGCAAGCAATACCGCAGCTCCACCGGCATCTTTATCGCGCAGTGCTGCGGTGGTCATGATTCCATGACTCTCTTCGCAACCCAAAATAAAGTCGTCCGGAGTTCCAGAAACTTCTTGAAAGGAACCGGTTTTTTCCAAGTGATAGACAACATCTGCAATATACTTGAAACCAACAAGCAAATTTTCAACGATCTGCACCTGATAGTGATGAGCAAGTCGAGAGATCATCGAACTGGTAACTTCGGTTCGAACAATAATAGGAGAGGAGGGGAGATATTTTTCCTGACTCATCTTGGCCAGTTTATAATGAGTTAACAGAATGGCAATTTCATTGCCGGTCAGAAAACGGAAGTCTCCACCGCCGCTGAGTTGAGTTGAAGCCATTCCACCAATTCGATCGGCATCCGGGTCTGTAGCCATTAACAGATGAGCTTTCTTCTCTTTACCTACAGCGATGGCTCGATCAAAACATTCCTGCACTTCGGTGCTTGGACTTTTAGTAACATTAGTAAACTGCCCGTCCGGATTCATCTGTTCCGCAACCGGGATCGGTTGAAAGCCGCGAGCGATCAGGGCTTCGAAGGCGGTCATCGAACCTACTCCGTGCAGGGGAGTGTAAACCAAACGGAATTCATCTTTCAATGGCGGATTGGACAATCCTTGTTTTTTGCATAATTCGATATACGCATGATGGGCTCGTTCATCCAGAAACTGAAGCTTACCCTGTTTTTTGGCTTCCAAATAGGGGATATAGTGTATATCTTTGACTTGATCGACCCATTCGCTCATCAATTGATCTTCTGGAGGCACAGGCTGTGCTCCATTTTCGTCATAGAATTTCCCTCCGTTATCATCTGGAGGATTATGAGAAGCGGAGATATTCAAACCACCATGAGCCTGCAAAAAGCGAATCGCGAATGATAGTTCGGGGGTAGCTAAAAATCGACTGCTTTCTCTAGGTAAAATCCAAGAGATTACACCATTGGCTGCGTATACCCCCGCTGCGTATTCAGCAAAAGCTCTGCTGGATAAATGGAGGATAGGGTTTGGTAAATTCGGTTCGTATATTTTACGCTTATCTTCAAACTGGCGGACGTCATAAGCGATAACGACTTGCAGTGGTCGACTAGAAGCGGGGAAGCGCGCTTTGAGATATTCGCAGTGCCCTTGTACACTTGCTCCTAGTGTCCATAAGTTCATTCGATTGGGGCCAATCCCAACGGCACCGCGCCTACCCCCGGTTCCGAATGGAAGTACTTGATAGAACGAATCTAGCAGATCGCCCCAACGATTCGCTTGGATCATCCAGTTCAACTGAGGCTGATAATCTCGGTATTCCGGGTTGCGAAGCCAGGTCTCCAAAAATTCAATCGCCCGAATTTTGAGAGTTTCATCCGCATCGATTGCAGCAAAACCTTGTTTTAATTCTTCCTTCGTCACCATTTTTTGCCTCTCTAATTTTCTTGAGATCGATTCAACTATTTACTCCGAACTACTTGCTCATGGGGATCTACAGAGAACTTTGCTAATTCGTTCGTTGTTTCTGTCGTTTCTCATGGGTTGATTCATGAATTGCTCCCTTTTACTGTTTTACAGATTTCCTTCTGCTGGAGAAGGCTATTAGCTATTAAGAAGATTCTTTGATCCCAAGAAAACTACTTGAACAAAGCCCTCTAAAGCTTATCTTGTTATTGAATTCTCATCTCTTTCGGTCAATTTGCAGGATAAAACAATCGTGGAGTTTTTGAAGATAAGATGGGACCGCGCTGTACCGGTCTTCTTTGCCTTCATATTCCAATACAACATAGCCACGATAACTTACTTTTTCTAAGAGGGTTCGAATCTTAACAAAATCTGTTTCCTGAATTGCTTTCCCTTTGGGTTGAATATCTGTTTTTATTTGAACCACTTTTGTTTTATCTGCAATCAAACCAAGTTCTGCATAGGGATCGGTTCCATGAAAATTCCCTGTATCCATGTTGATCCCCAACCAAGGAGAATCGGCATCGCGGACAATCTTCAACAAAGACTCGGGGGTAGCCGTAATCCCTCCATGATTTTCCAGGGCTAAATAGATTCCCAAATCTCGTGCTGCGGGTATTGCTTTTTTCATCGTCTCCACACAAATGGGAAGTATATCGTTCTCGGTTGAATTCTTAGGAACCGAACCAGCAAAAATCCGAACCGTCTTCGCTCCAAGAAAAGAGGCGATTTCAAGCCATTTCCTGACTTTGACTACTTCTTGTTCTCGTTTTACTCCATCGATAAGACAAAAATCATTACGAATGGCAAGACTAGAGATATCGAGACCTAACTTGCTTGCCAGAGCTTTTAGCTTGGCTAGATACGGTTTATCGGTTGCATAAAAATAATATTCTGTCAATTCAACAGCGGTGATCGGGAAAGTGGCAGCGAATCGAATAAAATCTTCAAGGGTTTTCCGCGGTTTTTGTTGAGCTTTTAGCTGTAAATCTTGCCGGAAAGAATAAGCGGAAAGGGATAGTTTGAAAAGCGGTGGAGGTAACTTCGATTCATTTTTTTCTGTTTGCTCCTTCTGCTTTGCATTAGCTTTTGGATTAGCTAATGACGATAATTGAAGTAATTGTGGCTCAGAGGCTGCAAAAAGGGATTCCTGGGAGATCCCGATTGCACTTAATCCTAACGAATTTAACAAGAATTGACGGCGTTGGAAGGGGATCATATTTTCCTCAAAAAACGATAGGAAATTAGAATTTCCGAAGATATAATTCAGCAGAACACCACTACCTATCAACCGATGGTTGCTTATTCGATGGTTGATTTTTTTATCTGCGAATAAGACTTACTCTAGTATTTCTTCGCCGAATATCCAGATGCGAGTTTTTGTCTCAGCATAAATGAATGTTTGTTTTCATTGCGGCTCGAGATTTGGTTTCTATTCGATCCCTTGTTTTCCCTAGCAAGGAATATCCGGAACAAAAAATAATTTTATTTGCGCTGTTCACTTTTAGCTTGATTTTCTTAAGCTAAGATTCATATTCTTGATTGAAAGTAATCAAGAATAAATTGAATACCCCGCTTAAATTTCGCTTAAGGAATGGTCAAGATGAAAAAATCTCTTTTCAATCTCTGTTCAGGAATATGGTTTACAGTTAATTGTCTTTTAATCCAATCTATATTTTTTGAAAATCAATTTATCTCCTCCGCCCGAGCTGAGGAAAATAAATCCCGAACAGATGTCCTGAAATCAGGACTACAAGTAAATGCCGATTCCAAAGATGAATCGAAAACATCAAAATCGCTTGCGGAAGTCTTAAAGCCTCTAGTAGATAAGCATTTTTTAGCTGGGGCGGTAATGTGTGTTGCAGATAAAGATAAAATCTTGGCCAAGGAAACGGTCGGATTCATGGATATTGCTGGAAAGAAAGAGATGAAGGACGATTGTCTATTCTGGATTGCCTCGCAGTCTAAGCCGATGACCTGCGCGGCCTTGATGATTCTGGTAGACGAAGGGAAAGTAAAACTGGATGATCCCATAACGAAGTTCCTTCCCGAATTTAATGGAATGTGGGTCAAGGTTGAGGAAGATAAAGATCATATACTACTCAAACGGCCAACGCGAGCAATAACAATCCGCGATTTGTGTGCCCATACGAGTGGGTTGGCGTTTGCATCGAAAATGGAACAACCGACTCTGGATGCCTTAACTCTCAAGGACTCCGTTCGGAGTTATACGATGACCCCACTCAATTATGAACCGGGGACAAAACATCAATATTCGAATGAAGGTATTAATGCTATTGGACTTGTTATCCAAGTAGTAAGTGGCATGCCATATGAAAAATTTATGGCAACACGAATCTTTGAACCGCTGGAAATGAAAGATACAACATTCTGGCCTAATAAGTTGCAGATCGAACGCTTGGCTAAATCGTATCGACCAAATCAGAAGAAAGATGATTTGGTCGAAACCCAAATCAGCCAATTGACCTATCCCTTAGATGGACATAATCGTTATCCGATGCCAGCAGGAGGATTATTCTCTACCGCAGATGATGTAACCCATTTCTGTCAAATGGTGTTAAATAAAGGCACTTTTCGAGGGAAAAAAATTCTAAGTGAGCGAGCTGTACAAGAAATGACCAGTAGACAGACTCCCCATGTAGGGTACGGACTGGGGTGGTCCATAAATGGAATTAATTGTGGTCATGGTGGGGCTTATTCGACATCGATGGAGATTGATAGAAAAACTGGCCGAATCTATGTTTATATGGTCCAGCATGCTGGATTTCCTGGGGATGGTGGTAAGGGGAATGGGCTTTTTGTCAATGCCGCCAAACAACGGGAGAAAACGAAATAAAGGATTGTGTAAGAATCTCCTAGTGTGGGATTCTCCATTTGAATGATTCGGTTTTATAGATCCAAAGAGAAATGGAATTTGATTTTGTTCTGATTCTTTTTGTCTGTAAAGTGCGAAAATGGATTGTTTTATTGTTTTGATTCTTGAAAGAGAGATAGATGAAACTGAATAATAGGAGTAATGAACCTCTCTTTCAAGTTTGGTTTTTCCTCGATATTAAAAATGTAATCAGAGCGTTATTAAATTCAGTGAAAAAAGTAGATTCACGTAAATCGTGTCGTATGATATATAAAATAAAACTATCGTGACGAATCATGGGGTTGATTCTTATGGAACCGAATCAAAGAACACGATACGCTCAGTCGCAACAAGATTTAACAACATCCAGTTCACATCAAAACGAACTCCTGTATCGATTCAGATCGGA
>JAKBAI010000253.1 GCA_021809185.1 Planctomycetota bacterium | reverse complement strand
TCTCAGGAAACTTTAATGAGAAATGTGGGTAACATTTGTCAAAAATGCCACGATGTCGATAACGATCCTCATTACAAGTTTGAAGTTTATTGGCCGAAAATTGTGCATGGCAAAGGGAAACGATAATCATCAGTATGCAGATGGCAGTATGCAGATGGCAGTATGCAGATGGCAGTATGTAGAGCAGAGAGGGGAATAAGTTGAATTTAGACTTAATAAACTCACGTCCCCTACCCGCCTAGTTAACTGCGGGATCTTAATCAACGAACACAAAAGGTGAGAATCTAGAAAAGAATTCTCGCTAAAATCCGTTCCAACTCGAAAAACGAATAATCCAAAATCGAAGTTCTACTTGGACTCAGGTAGAGAGAAATCGTCGTTTGACGTTTTTCACAATCATAGCTGAGAAAAACTCTTTTCGGGACAGCCACAAATTCTTGTGTTACTTAGTCAATTAAAATAGACTGTCTACTACCTACTGCCTACTTTCTTCCGCCTACTGCCTACTTTTCCAGCCTACTGTTTCCAACCGGGAGGAATAGCAGTATTAGTATTTGGAGTGTTAGAGATTACTCCCGGTCCTCCGAGGCATTGTTGCAGATTTCCAAAAGGTACGTTTATTTTTGCCACGGCACCATTCGGAATTGAAACTTCTTGAGGTGCTTGCCAATTGTTTGTTGCTGGATCAATCCCACAAATCGGGTTACAAGTCGTATAAGTCTTGAGAGATATAGGTATAGTAAGATATTTATAAATAGGCAGATCATCAGTAGTATTAGTTCTTGCATACACATTCTGGTAGGCATATGCTTCGGGATTATTCGCACTGTCAAAAAAGGCGCCCGCAACCGTAGAATCGGCTACCCAGACTGCATATACATTTTTGCATACCCACCGGGAGCAGGGAGGAGGTGGCGCTACGACCGCCTCGCTATAGAGTTTGAAAAAACTAGAGAAATACCCACCGGAAAAGCAGATAGGCAATAGTAGAATGACACCATACATTCGTGAAATCTTACGCATGTTTGATCTCCAAAAAAAACTAACCATTTATATATAAAAGGTACTTCCCTTTTATTCCCATTTCAATGCTGAAGAGTTACATTCACTTCAACATAATCCAAAGAATCAATTTAGAATGTTTATCAATTTTTTTCTTTTGAAATTATTTTGTCGACGTGAGGTCCAAACTAGGATACTGATCAATAAAAGTATAGTAAAGACAAAAGAAATCATTAAGATCCAATCCCGTTTACTCCCCTTAGGAGTAACTTTTTTGGGAATCCAGTCAAAATTTTCTTCTGGGAATACTTCAACTTTAAATTGATTTCGAAATCCTCGTTTCCCAAATAAATTCGGTTTCAAATTTTCATCTATTTCATAATAAAAATATGCACTCGATATCATATAATCTGAATCGAGTGGTGGCCTAACACTGTAAGATATTTTTTCTTTTGGCTTAAGTGGAGGGAAAAAAACATCGGAACTAATCTCACCATTTATTCGAAACGATTCAACTTTATATTTTCTTTTAAGAACCGATTTTTCAAAGTAAGTTAAAAAGGTCCAAGATTCTGGAATCGAAATGTCATTAACATTTTGGTAATTGATTTGAATATCGATGCTCGGTTTTTCTCCAGAATAAAGTAGAAAACGGTTGATAGCACTTTGGTTTAGTGGATCGACCCAGCATTCTTCGTAACTCGATGGTAAGGACTCGTGCATACTTGTGTTGATAATTAAACATTCTTTACCATTATGTGTTGCCTTTCCCGATATTCTTACATCATCAAATTCATCCCTCATTTTAAGATTATTTATTCTCAAAGCAACTTCATCACCCAAAGCAAATATGCCATGAGCAGCAAATACAGGAAATATATCTAGATCGAGAGGTGAAATTGAATTAGGAGAATCTCCTAGTCTAATCGATCTGTCACAGGTCAATTTCCCTTGGTTGAGTTCTGGAGGTGAAATATGAGTAATATATTTTCCATCCCACATCTCAGTATAATTTAAAATGGGGTTCGAGGTCACACATTTTATCAATATTTTCCCTGAAGAAATTTCAAATATGATTTCATATCTCTTCTGTTTTGGAAAATAATCATACTGATTGAGTTTTGCAAATATCCCACTCTTTGGAAATATGTTCCATTCATTGGATTTCTTTTTTGAGGTTGAGTCATCAACCGCAACAATGACATATTCAATGGATTTAACTGTCTTAAACCGGGACTGCCAATCCGCTAAGATTTTATCGAAGATCGGTTGATCTTTCGGCGAGATCTGAGCGTACAGCGATTGCGAGTTCGTTAGACAGGCCAGATATACTACGACCGGGAGGTATAGAATTCGAGTAAAAAAAATAGAAATTTTCTTTCGAGGTCTAGTCTCCATTATAGTTTCCAACAATTTGAAAATCGGTTTCATAAGATGTTCTCCATCAAGTAATCTATAGGTCTATCAAATGCTTCAATTTTTCATTTTTTGAATCTCAACTTATTTATGTAATTATCAAAGTTTTAGATTAACCAATTGCGTCAATCGGATAATCTTTTCGAACAATTTAACTATTTGGTGGTTTAAGATTCACCAATGTAGGTCAATTTCCACTCTAGGACTTGTTTTTCCCCTTTGGGATTTTCAACGATAATCTTCACAGGAATTGTTTGGTACCCAGGAAATAAAATGGGTAGATCGATTTCGAATCGTCTTTCAAGAGCGGATCCTTGAACCGATTGATCTGATGGGGAGCTTTGCTTTGGTTTGTGAACTAATTCGCAAATAGATCCTTTGTTTTGTCCTAATTCTAACGAGACGATTTTCCAACTTTTATTTAACAATTTAAGCATTAATATTTCTTTAACATTAGAATTTACTTTTTGCGTTCCCAATACTCCTTGATGAGGGACCATGAGAATCGGGATTTTTGTCTCGCCATGTATATATAATGTCGCTGCTGAAAATTCTCGATCCTTTAAATCAACTACCTGAAATTGGATTTTCCCTTTCCAGGATCCAATGGGTAATTCGGGGTTGGAAGTAATGTAAATGAATTGGTCATTACTTTCTGGGATTTTCTGCATATGAACCGAAGCTACCGATTCCGGAACAGCAGTTGACTTAATCTCTTTGATCGGTTGGTTTACTTTGACACGAACTTTTCTTGTAATATTCACCCCCTGATAGCAATCTGCATCAAATGACAACTTCGTAAACTCTAGTCCTATTCGATGTTTTACCGTGCCACGAATCTCCCAACCTGAGCCTGGGAATTTTTTCTTCAATCCTAAAAGAGGGGTAAATTGCACTTCGAACGGGTGTTTTTCGTGAAATACCATGTTAGGATGCCGTTCGGTTAGGTCGATATGAACTGCTATTTTCTTCATTCCTCTTGGTGGGATCGTTAGCTCACTCGGTTCGATTTTGGTGCAAGTGCATGATGGGGCGAAAGCTCCTATTTCTATTTCTTTATCGGTCTGATTATGCAAAGAAATAGAAGCAACAAAATCACGATCTTCCCAAACCTCACCTATCTCTAACTGATGGGGATCGATAAATATACCGTTGCGTTCGCTCGGTATTTGAATGATCGCTTCTGGGTTAGAGGCACTTTCGAAGGGTAAATTTGCACGGTTTTGCTGATTCCGATTGATTAAGTTAGAAAAATATTCCCCTGTTGTATAGGTCGCTATGCTCAAAATGAACAACAAGAGCCAGTACCATAATTTATAACAACTTGAGAGCAATTTGTTGCGTAAAACGCAAACGGTTTTAATGATAGCTGAGAGAAATCGGCGCATCGTAGTTACCTCAAAAATCCTTTTTTTAACTAGATCATCAGTGAAGTTGATACTAGAAGTTGATACTAGAAGTTGATACTCGATGTTGATACTAATGAATGTCGCAATTTCGTGCGTGATTACTTAAAAGGGGCGTTGAATGAAAATATATCTTTAAGAAATTTTAGCGGTATTTATAACAGAATCAATGGCAGTAGCCATAAGGTCTAGGCATTAA
Organism: Planctomycetota bacterium; assembly: GCA_021809185.1. Lineage (GTDB taxonomy): Bacteria > Planctomycetota > Planctomycetia > Gemmatales > Gemmataceae > JAKBAI01. The sequence goes on along the minus strand of JAKBAI010000253.1, from coordinate 2,737 downwards.
TTCGAATTCTTTTTGTAATCTCAACTAAAATAGCTTTACATGCTACATTTGAGACAAAAAATCTGAATTGTCTTTTGCTAGAAAAAAAAATTGCTAGAAAAAGATTGCAATATCATGGATGAAGATCTCGATTTTGACTCTCTAACGAAATTTTTCATGACTTGTGGACGAACTCTTTATTTGGAAACTCCGTCGAAAAATCGATTTGACATTTTCTCGAAATAAATGGAATATCAATATTTCGATTCCTGAAAATAATCTCTTCTCTTTTCGTTTCTTTACTTCTCTTTTCTTCTCCCCCCCGCTCCTATAATATCAAGTAATGTTAATCTTGTCGTAGTCTAAGCGACTTAAATCGGATTGTCAATAGAGGTAATTCAACAATTCTGGAAAATTTTCAAAAAAGATTTTTTGCTGATTTGATAAATGAAGTTCGTGATATTTGTAGGCGAGATATACGCGCTCCCAGAGGAATTGACTCTCGATATCCTATTTATTACTTTCGGAGTGATCGTCTTGATGCGGGCGGGACGGCCGCGCTCCCAGGAGGAATAGACTCTCGATAACCCATTCGCTTTTTTCTGGACCATAGTTTAAAATTCGAGTGGGCTGGCCGTACTCTTGGGAGATCGAATCAGGCTGATTAGGTTATCTATAAGTGTTAGTTATTTTTGGACAATATGAGTCGGCCTGTCTTTGCTAATGGAGTAGGACTGCTCGTATTTAGAACCAGTAAGTTTACTCTTCCTACTCATCTGGTCCTACAGCTTAGTTGTCCGTTTGGGGGAAAGATATTACTCGATCGTGGTCGTTGACGAGAGTAACGAATGGCAATTAGATATCCAGCTATGATCTTGGATTTGTCCGTAAAGTGAGTGTTAGCGAATAGGTATTCCAAGATACGATTAATATAGGACAAGTCAAATAAGATTAGTCCTTGGAACGGACGATAGCTGGCAAAAACGCTTTAACTTGCTTTTTGAGCTATGACTGTTTCCAGAAGGGAAGGGAATTGGAAACTGACCGAGCTACAAGCAATTAAAATGCTATTTCTGTTTTTACAAGGCGAACCATTTGTAACAGTTAGACAATTTTGGTTCGAAGTCGAGGGAGAGAATCTCATTTTCTCATTCCTCCCATTTTCTGATATTTTTGAATATAAGCCATCGAATAATTTCTTGATTGAAATAGAATTAAATTAATTATTCACTACTTTGATTAGATGGTTGCTTATAATATCATTAAAAATGCTCTTTAAGCCACTAAAGAATCAGCTAAACTTTAATTATTTGTTCATGCAAATATTTGAATAATATTTCGAATAGTTTCTGAATTTTTTGGATAAACTGGTGAGTAAGTGCCAGATATTAGGTTGAAATTACTCAAATATTAAAAAAGCACGATATATTATTCTCAAGAGAAGACTGGACAAATATTGGTTTCGCTCCAAAATAAATAGTAGATAAATATCCCACCGAGATGTAAGCATGAAGAATGAAAGAAAATATTTCTGGATTTTCGTTTGCTGTTTTTTCAACTTTTCAGATCCACTCCTTCAAGCGGGGGAGATTTCTCAAGTAAGAAAAGAACTACAAACGAATCCACTAATCCACCCAGCGGCGAGCTGGGTATTGGAAAATCAATTAACCATCACCCATTTGAAGCCTGCTCCCAATATTCCGGGATTATGCGTTTATCATTATCGAGTGACCACAACTTCGAAAGAATGTCAGCAATTAGTTGATCAGGCGCTTGGGTATTATTATTCGTATGTTTGGATGGAAGCGGCGCGAAGTTTTGAGACGGCACTTCGTTACGATCATGAGTGTGCTTTTGCCTGGTTAGGATTGAGCAAATCGATAGAAAAATGGGGGCGAGGGAACGGTTTAGAGCCTTTAAAGAAAGCTCACGAGTTGATGAAAAAAGCGGGTCACCGCGAATCCCTGTTAATTCTATCTCGGTGCCAGGAAAAAGGGATAGCAGACAATGTGAAACCGGATCAAAGGAAATCAAAAGCTCAATCGACTTTAGATGAATTGTTGACACTCTATGAAGATGATGAGGAGGGCTGGTTCGCGCGTGCTCAGATCAGCGATCGATTAACCGCTATTCCTTATTATAAATCTTTGCTTCGAGTCAATCCACTTCATCCTGGAGCTAATCATGAATTAGTGCATTTTTATGAGAACTATACTCGCCCTGTTTTAGGTTGGCCATATGCGGAAAAGTATATCGAATCTTCGCCGGGTATTCCCCATGCTTTTCATATGCAGGCCCATTTAGCGATGCGTATTGGTAAATGGGATAAAACATCCGATCGTTCTTCCAGGGCAATCGAATTGGAACAGCAATATCACCAGCATGTCGGTGTTCCGCCCAAAGACGATTTTCAGTTTCAGCACCATCTGGAAACTCTCACGAGAAGTCTCATTCATGATGGCAGATTTTCTGAAGTGAATCAAACGATCGAAGTTGCGAAAAAAGAAAATTATGACTTTCATAACGATTGGTTCCGAATGTATCTTCTGCAAGAGAATTGGTCGGCATGTGAAGCGATTATCTCAAAGGAGCGAAAGAAGAATAAAGACACGGCTATTTATCATGCGGCATTGCTTTTCCTAACCAGAGGAGAAAGTTCGCGAGCGAAAATCGAGATCGATGCTTTTCCTGATACCGATTTTGAAGGAGTGGTAAGTTCATTTTCTCCGGCTACAGGTTCTACATTCTCAATTTTGCC
>JAKBAI010000033.1 GCA_021809185.1 Planctomycetota bacterium | reverse complement strand
AAAGGGAAGAGGCGATTTTACCGACATTTTGTTGAGAAATAAAGTCATTGGAGCCGATCAGCTCGATGAGGCATTTCGACTAGCAACTTCAACCGGGATCAAATTACAAGAAGCATTGGTCAAATCGGGATACGTAAGTCAAAAAGAGGTAATGGCCGCAATAGCCGAACATCACAATTTGCAGTTCGTTGATCTCGATACCGTCGAAATTCCGAAATCGGTAATCGAATTAGTGCCGGAATCCATATCACGCGAAAACGAAGTCCTCCCGCTGTTATTGGAAGGGAATGTGCTGAAGATATTGACATCGGATCCAACCAACTATGATACGATGCAAAAGCTGCAATTTATATTAAATAAAGATGTGCAGCCGGTGTTAGCGGATCGCGAACAGATTCGAGAAGGGATCAACCAACATTACGGGCAAACGGAAACGGAATCGGTCGACTCGATGCTGGTTGAATTCACCGATACGGCGATTGACTTTACCCAAACGGAATCGGGTTCCGGAAGCGGATTAACGGAAGAAAGTGACGCTCCGGTGGTAAAATTGTGTAATCTAATGATCCAAGAAGCGATCAATATGCGTGCTTCGGATATTCATGTGGAGCCTTTTGGGGACCGCGTCCGCATCCGTTATCGGATCGATGGAATTTTGGTAGAACGCGATGCTGTTCCACGCCGGTTACTTTCCGCAATGACCTCTCGCTTAAAGATTATGGCGACGATTGATATATCGGAAAAACGTCGACCTCAGGACGGTCGAATTAAAATGAATGCCAACGGCAAGCACTTCGATTTACGAGTCAGTTTATTACCAACCGTGCATGGTCAATCGACCGTCATGCGTATTCTGGATCGTGGTAGTATTCAGGTCAATATTCGGGATCTCGGCTTTGGCGAAGATGATTATGTTCGCTTTCAGGGAATTATTAAACGACCGAACGGAATCTTTCTGGTTACCGGCCCAACGGGATCTGGTAAAACAACAACGCTCTATGCGGCCTTGAATGAGTTGAACCGCCCCGATCGCAAAATCATCACCGCCGAAGACCCCGTTGAATACTATTTGCCTGGTATAAACCAGGTTGAAGTGAAACACCAGATCGGGCTTGATTTTGCCCGCATTATTCGTGCCATGTTGCGTCAAGCACCCAATATCATTCTCGTTGGTGAAATTCGCGATAAAGAAACCGCAGAAATCGCTGTCCAGGCATCGCTGACAGGACACCTTGTTTTTAGTACGCTTCATACCAATGATGCCCCTTCAGCGATTACCCGACTAGTCGATATTGGCGTGCAACCGTTTTTGATCTCTTCTTCGGTTATCGCCATCATGGCTCAACGCCTTGTCCGTGTGAATTGCCCGAAATGCAAAGAGCCATATAAACCCAGCGAAGCGGAAATTCTTTCTTCTGGAATCAGTCCCGAAGAAATTAGCAAAGCGACCTTCATGCGCGGGCGAGGCTGTAACCATTGCAGCATGACCGGCTATCGTGGCCGTATTGGTATTTTTGAACTGATGAAACTCACCTCGCAAATTCGAGAAATGACCTTTGCGCAAGCTCCAACTCAAACCATCCGTAAAGTCGCTCGCCAGGGCGGTATGCGTTCGCTCTTACTCGATGGTCTTATGAAAGCACTTAAAGGATCGACAACCCTGGATGAAGTTCTGAGTGTTTGCCACGCGGAAATTCTCGATCTTACTTCTCAAGCCAATTAAAAACTTTGGTAGAGCATCTATCTCGCCCTCCCCGTTTCTGCGCGGAACGATCTCTTGAAAAGATAGTCAACGAGCACCGATTTTAGCTATGGAAACTCTCGATGAATTACATCAAACCAAGGTATTTTCTGAGTTTGTTCTCTGAGGTATTCTAGCAAAATCGGTCGATAATCGATCAAGATCCTTTGAACGATTTTGTTCCGTCAATGATTATAAAGGATCAATCGGATTTAGACTTATCTGGAGAAGTCGATAAGGAAATGATAAAAGAATCAAAAATAGAGGGGATCCCGATCCCAACAAAAAAATGAATTCATGAAACTTTTAAGGATCTTAAAATAAGTTTACTGGAAGATAGAGATTTCAATCTATATTCTGAAATGAGTACTTCAAACTTTGTGAGGCATATGCCATGGCATCAGTATTAATTGATAAATTATTGACGACCGTCATTCAACTGAAAGCGAGTGACCTTCATATCACCGTGGGTCAACCGCCTGTGGTTCGTCACCATGGACGTATGCGGCGGTTAGAAACCAAACATTTAGATAATGATGATACGACCGCGCTGATGAAATCGATCACCCCAGATCGATGCCAGCAAGAACTACAAGAAAAAGGGGGATCCGACTTTGCGATCGAGTATGTCGATGGCTTCCGATTTCGAGTTGCGGTATTTAAACAACGCGGCTCCATCGGTATGGTGCTACGAAGAATTCCAAGCCAATTCTTGACCTTCGAACAGATCGGGATGCCTGAAGCAGTTCGCTCGATGATCGTTCGACCGCGCGGACTCATTCTGGTTACGGGACCAACCGGATCGGGAAAAACTACCTCGCTGGCGAGTATGTTGAACTTTCTGAATGATAATTACGACCGCCATATCATTACTCTAGAAGACCCGATCGAATATTACCACAAGCACAAAAAATCGACCGTGAATCAGCGGGAGATCGGGGTTGATGTCCCTGATTTCAAAGAAGGGATTCGGCGAGCTTTGCGTATGGATCCCGATATTATTCTGGTTGGTGAAATGCGTGACTTGGCTACCATCCATGCGGCCATCGAAGCGGCAGAAACTGGCCACATCGTCTTTGGTACTCTACACACCTCTGGGGCTGCATCTACGATTAACCGTATTATTGACGTATTCCCAAAAGATCAGCAAGATCAGGTTCGAACGCAGCTCTCCACCGCGCTCATCGGGGTGCTATCTCAAGGGTTGCTTCCCAAAAAACCGGATGGTTTGATTGCCGCCTATGAGATGATGGTGGTTACCGATGCTATTCAAAATCTGATCCGAGAAAATAAAGTTTACCGTATCGATTCCTCCATTCAAACAGGGCGAAAGTATGGTATGTTTTTGCTGGATGATTCCCTTTTCAAATTGTGGAAAGATGGGCTTTGTGAAAAAGAAGAAGTCCTTCTCCGCTCTAAAAAACCGGCAGAATTAGCAGCAAAAATTGCCGCAGCTGAACGTGGTATGCTGGAAGAGATGGAAGAGGATGAAGAATACGAGGATGATGACGATGATGATGACGATGACGATTAATCTTCGGAGAAGATGCGATCATCGATCCATCCAATTAGCTTCTTCATCTCAGAATCGGTTCTAACTCTGCTTGGTGTTGCTTAATTTTTGCAACTCGCCCAAGATAGTTGCCCACAAACTATGAATGTTAAATTAGCAGAGAAAGAACTGAGAAAATCAGATGAATTCGAATTGAAAAAAACGTTTGACTCGATGAAAGTCAAATACTTTAACGAAAGCAGAAAGCAAGAGGAGAGATTCGGATCTGATAAAGGAAGTTCGAATTTCGTTGAGTGAGTAAAATTCATAGATAAATAAAAGTAAACGTTCAAAATGATCTGAATCGAAATTTGATTGGATTCACCGATTCGATAAGAATTTGATAGGAACGATTTTGCTAGGAACATGAGAATTGGATCAAAATAAGGGAAAATTAAATCAATATGACTTCACCAAATACAAACAATCCAAATCAAATTAAAAAACCAACAAGCGATGGCAAATCGACAGAAATGGGAAAAGCTTCAAATGCCGCGAAAATTCCGGAGGCTCCCATTAAACCGGGATCGCCAATCCCCGCAAAACCTTCGGGAACCTCTCCATCAAAACCTGGATCAGTACCTGGGAAACCGGCCTCGAGTGCTCCAACAAGTACCACCTCGGCGAATGGAGCAAAATCAGCTGTTGGGGCAAAACCGGTCCCTACCAAACCTGGCACCCCCGCAACGGGAACTGGGAAAGCTCCAGCCAATACTGGAGCAACTCCAACTAAACCTACGACTACGGGAAAACCAGCTACTACCTCGGGTACTCCTGCTGAAGCCAAAGGAAAACCAGCAGCGCCTCCAGTCAAGAAACAATCGAATGCGGTGCGTGCCAAAACACCTAGAGACTCCACCAGTCGTAAACTATCGCAGATCTTGGTCGACCTCGGATTTATTGATGATGCTCAAGCCGAAACACTCCTTGAAGAAGCACGAACTGCCGATTCCAATCTAGAACGTGTTGCTATTGATTCCGGGATGGTTACGGAGGATCAACTCTTACAAGCGATTGCGGAGCAACAAAATCTGCGCATCATCAATCTGGAGGATGCCAAACCGACTCCAGAAGCGGTGAAGATGGTCCAGAAAAATATGGCAGAACTATATAAAATGCTGCCGTTAAAATATGAAAACGACATTTTAACGGTGGTAATGGCAGATCCTAACAACCTCCAAGCCTTGGATGATATTCGCAACTTTTTGGGAATTTTACAGGTTGAAGCAGCGCTGGCTCCAGCCAAACAGATTGAAATTGCTATCGAAAAAGCGTATTCCACAGAAAAAGAGGAGACGATTTCGGATCTGATTGCCAGCTTGGAAACCGATGATAAATTAGGGCGAGTTCGCCGGGAAACCAGTATCGATCTCGATGAACTTGAAGAAATGACGAATTCGGCTCCCGTGCGCAAACTCATCAACATGGTTCTGCTCATGGCGATTCGCGATCACGCCTCGGATATTCACTTCGAACCATTTGAAGATGAATATAAGATGCGTTATCGCTGCGATGGGGTCTTGCTGGAAATGGTTCCCCCCCCACGCCACTTGGCTATGGCCATTTCTTCGCGTATCAAAGTTATGGCTAATCTGGATATTGCCGAACGGCGAATGCCTCAGGACGGTCGAATCGAATTGAATATCGGTGGTAACTCGGTCGATATGCGTGTGAGTGTATTGCCCACCATGTTTGGCGAAAGTGTGGTTATCCGAGTTTTGGATCGTACCGTGGTGAGTCTCGATCTGAAAAAAGTCGGGATGGACGAGGGAATCTTACGAGATTTCCGAGTCTTGATCAATAAACCAAACGGTATCACTCTCGTAACAGGCCCCACCGGAGCTGGGAAAACGACTACTCTTTATTCGGGGCTGAACGAACTCAACCAAATTACCGACAAATTGATTACGACCGAAGACCCCGTGGAATACGAAATCGATGGGATTGTTCAATGCCAGATTCAGAGTGAAATCGATCTGACCTTCGCTTCCGCGTTACGCGCTATTCTTCGCCAAGATCCAGATAAAATTCTTGTTGGTGAGATCCGCGATCTCGAAACCGCGCAAATTGCCATTCAAGCTGCTTTAACTGGACACATGGTTTTCAGTACTCTGCACACCAACGATGCCGCTAGTACGGTCACTCGTTTACGCGATATGGGGGTCGAGCCTTATCTCATTACTGCTACCGTTGAAGGGATATTGGCCCAACGTTTAGTCCGTAAAATCTGCGTTCATTGCCGGACCCCCTACAACCCTAGCCGGGATCAGCTCATGCAATTAAATCTGACTCCCGAACAATCGAAATCGATTAAATACTTCTATGGCGAAGGGTGTGATCGCTGTAATAATCTTGGTTTTCGTGGCAGAAATGGCTTATTTGAACTGCTCTTGATGAATGACGATCTCCGCGATCTCATTTCGAAAGGGGCCTCGACCGATCAAATTCGAAAATATGCCCGTTCGAGAAAGGTGCAAAGTTTGCGCGATGCCGGTCTTATTGCACTTTCTAATGGTGTTACGACCATCGATGAAATTTTGCGCGAAACCATTTTGGAAGACGATTTATAATCGGAATAGCATTGCGGATTTTTTAGCTACAATCGCCTGTATAACTTTTGGGTTCAGAATCCCTTTTTATTGGGATTCTTGGGAATTCAATAAAATCCGATTAGAATTGAAGTCTATTAGAATAAATTCGTTGGTTTGTTGTTGGATTGTTGTTGGTCTGTACCAGAGCTGACAACGATTTTCATGATTGAATTAAGGGATATTTTTGATCGAAAAATATCCCTTATGGGGATCATAAGTTCGCTATTAAATAGATTATCTGATTAAATTATCATCTAATATTCTATTTAATCGTAACCATTGAAAATACAAAAGATATTCGAGAGAATTTTTTGGGAGATAATTGATAATGCCAACTTTCAAGTTTGAAGCATTGGATACAGCAGGGGGCGAAATCAAGGACGAAATTGATGCGCTGAATGAAGAAGAAGCTCAACAGAAAATCAAACAACTTGGATATTTCGTCACTAAGCTGACCATCCTTGGCCAAGAAAAAACGAAAAAAGGGAAAAAGAAAAAAACGGGGAAATCGAAAAAAACCTTCGTTATTGCCCTTGGCAGTGTATCGACCAAAAAATTGACCATGTTTACCCGGCAATTTTCAACACTTCAGGATGCCGGTTTGCCTGTGTTGCGAAGCTTGAGAATTCTAGAAAAACAGATGAAACCGGGACTTCTCAAAAACTGTCTGATCGATGTGGTTGAAGATGTCGAATCTGGCTCGAACTTATCCGATGCCATGAGCAAACATCCCAAATGTTTTGATCGACTTTATGTCAACATGGTGCGAGCTGGCGAAGCGGGTGGTGCTCTGGAAATCATCTTACAGCGCTTAGCCGACTTCAAAGAAAAAGCTCAATCATTGAAACGAAAAGTCATCGGGGCTATGATTTATCCCGTTGTTGTTATCCTGTTTGCCGTTGGGATCGTTACTTTGATTATGGTCTTGGTTATTCCGAAATTTAAGAAAATTTTCGAAGATTTCCAGATGACCCTCCCAGCTGCAACACAAGCATTGATCGATGTTTCCGATTGGTTCTATGACTATTGGTGGACGCTTCCCACGTTTCCGCTGGTGCTTTACATCTTCTACAAATTAATACGAATGAGTAGAACGGGGTCGTATGCACTTGATCAGATAACGCTCTGGATACCGGTTGTGGGTGGGCTTGCGCGCAAAACAATTATTGCGCGTACCATGCGCACCCTAGGTACGCTCGTGGCATCCGGGGTGCCCATTCTGGAAGCGCTTGCTATTGTTCGCGAAACAGCGAATAATGCTGTATTTGAGCGTATGTTTACTCGAGTTTATGAATCGATTCGCGATGGGGATAGTATCTTCGAACCGATGCGTGAAAGCCGATTGATGGACGAAATGGTTGTGAATATGGTGGAAGTTGGTGAAGAAACCGGTGACCTCGATACCATGTTATACAAAGTCTCTGACTTCTTTGATGAAGAAGTTGATACTGCGGTGAAGAGTTTGATCAGTCTATTGGAACCGTTGATGATCGTGGTTCTAGGGGTGATCATCGGGGGGATCGTTATCTCGCTCTTCTTACCGATGCTTAAACTTCTAGAAGGACTTAGCAAAGGCTAATAAATCACTCAAATCAAGCCTTAATTTGAGTCTAACTTGAGTCTAAAGTAGAAATCGAATCATATTTGATTTCTACTTCCAATAAATGAGCATTAACTTAATTCCCCATATTCTTAATTCACCATATTTTATAGGGCAGAGAAATTTCTGATTTCTCTGCCCTTTTTGAAAATAGGGAAAAGATTCATCAACCCATCATGATAAAAATCTCAGAAAAATCTGAACTGGACACTTAAACTATCTTATAATCGAATTAAATCACCTGAAATAGACTGAGTGATTACGAAGTTGTTTGCCAAATAGATATTTGAACTAACTATCAAAAGACAATTAGAAATAATATAACCGGAAATAATCCTTGCCCCTTAAATTAGAAAAATGAGAGAAGAGTAAAATAATTAATCGAATTTCTTAAATTCGAAATAGTGAAATATCATAAAACGATGATTATTGACTAGATGAAGTGAATAGATCAATTGACTATTAAACCTTTGGGAGTATAAATCGATGTTCGCTAAAACGGATTTGCTCAAAAGAAAAAACGACCGATCAGGGTTCACATTAATTGAATTGCTGGTCGTGATCGGCATTATTGCTATTTTGGTGTCGATCCTCATTCCTGCGGTCCAAGCAGTTCGTAATAAATCAGATGTTACCACTGCATTTAACGATATTTCCCAATTATCAACAGCAATCGGTAGTTTTACTACTACCTACAATGTGAAATATCTCGCGGACACAATGAATGCAGCATCCCCCAATGATTTGCTCTTTCTCAAGCAAGTCTGGCCGCGAATTGCTGTTAACCCTCCTGCGGTTTACGATCATTCGAATGTATTGACCCTCTTTTTGGGCGGTCCTGCCTTAAATGGACTATATGCCAATGCTTCCAATCCATTTAGTGGTGGTGGTACTCTAAATCCTGCCTTTTATAATTTCCCCCCCTCCCGAGTGAATGCGAATCATCAGTTCCTAGATCCCTGGGGCAATCCGTATATCTATTTCGCCGCTCGAGTTCCAAATACTTATCTGTCCTCTTATGGAAACATACATCCACTACTTGATCCTACAACATCTAAATATTTGAATCCGCAATCGTTTCAGATTATAAGTGCTGGCCCCAATGGGGTGTTTGGCCCAGGGGGAGCATATACCCCAGGACTAGGTTCTTACACCATCGGCGGTCCAGGGGGAGATGATATATCCAATCTTCGCTCGATTCAATTAGGAGCACCATACTAAATCATTTATCCTTTAAATCATTTATCCAATAACGAATGATTTTATGTAGTTAGGATTCATTCAATACGGTAAGTCAGGATTAGCCTTGAGCAGACTCGAGGCATCTATGAATCATATCTGAGAAAATGATACCGAAAAAATGATACAGAGATAATGATATTTACAGAAGATAGGGGATGGAATCAAAATCGGCTTGAGGAAAAGCTTTAACGAAGAGCAAATAAAGAAAGCCTAAAAAAGAGTTTGTAGAGAGACCAGGACGACAAAAAATGAAATACAACATATCAGAAATATTAGTAATGAAACGAATAGCAATACGATCAAAGGATTCTCGAACCGCATTTACTCTAATTGAGATATTAGTGGTTATTGGAATTATTAGCGTATTAGCTGCGTTGACAATCGGGGCAGTGGCTCGTGGTCGCTCTACCGCTCAGGTAAAAACTTCGGAACAGACTCTTTCTAAGATTGCCAGTGGCTTAGCTCAACAATGGGCAGCAGCTCGAGACCAAGCGACAACCACGAATCCGCCGAATTGGACGACGATTGTGAGTTTAGCTGGTGGAGATACTCGTCGAGCAAGAGTGTTATGGGTAAAAATGAATTTGCAACGAGAATTCCCACAAAATATTACAGAAGCGCTACATACTTTCTCTGTGGGAACTACTCCTGTATTGTTACCAAACTCCTCTTATGTTACAGCTCTATCTCCCATTCAATCGGTTGCTGGCACTTTGAATGCCAATACTCAATCGGCTATTTGCATCTATCAAGCTTTGCAAATTGCGCGAAGAGGTCAACAATTCAATAATGACAATATCGGTTCCAGCGGTGTTGGCCGAGTGAATGTGAATGGAATCGACTTTCCTGTTTTTGTTGATGCTTGGGGGAATCCGATCGGGTTTGTTCGCATGACTTCGGATCCGTCCATTCAAGCAGAATTGAATGAACCGATATATGTTGGAAAAAATTTGCACTGGGATGCAGAAGATCGTGAAGGGACTTTGTTAAACACTACCTGGAGCGGATCAGCTCTTGGGAAAACAGCCCAGGCGATGATCGCGGAACCGTTTATCAACTCTAATTTTCAACCGTACGTTTTCTCTTGGGGTCTAGATCAAACTGCTAATACCAGTGATGATATTCTGAGTTTTCGTCTGCGTGAAATGGGTCAACGAGGAAGTAATTAACGAGGAAGTAATTAACGGCGAGCTAGTTCGAGGGCAATTGATATGATTCGTTTTCCATTCTCTATGTTGACTTCCAGAACGAAAGATCACCGTCTTTCTAATTTTGCTTCTTGCAGATTTTCTTGCAGATTTGCGAATAGGAAGCAGATGAAGTCTCGGTCTGGTTTTACATTGATCGAGTTATTAGTGGCAATGGCGATCATCATTGTACTTGCAACTCTGGCATTATTATTTACACCGCAAATCAGTTCTAAATTTTATATTGCCAAAGGGGCCGATCAGCTTCAGGAATGGTTATTGACCTGCCGTTCGCGTGCCCTGCGAGATCAGGCCCCTGCCGGTCTGCATTTTCTGGTCGATCCTACTACCAATACGGTATCGGACATCGAGTGGATAACACAACCTGAGCCATTTCGGCCCGTTGTTTTCAACCCATCGAGCGGCCAATTCTCTCCCGCCCCAATGATCGGCGTTTCTTCAGGATCCTCTGGTCCCCCTTATCTGGGTATCAACCAGGTCATGATTGTTGGCTATGCCGAAACTGGCGCGATCAACCCGGGAGATCTCCTCGAAATCACCAGTAGTGGCAATCGTAATCTGTATCGAATTATGGGTGTTAATCCTACCGCTAATCATACCATTATCTCCACCACTTCTCCGATTTCGGAATTAGTCGGTTCTGGAAATTTTCCAGGAACTGGTCAACCCCCCGTGCCCACCATCAAATACCGAATCATACGCAATTGGCGCCCGCTGATTGGTGAACCTCTGGTTCAATTGCCTAAGGGGATCGTCATCAATGCTGTCCCTTCTTCTGTATCGATTTATACATCTGTTTTCCCTCCTGTCCCTGGCTATAACCCCTCTACGGGGCTATATGAACCAATTATTTTATTTAATCCGAACGGCTCAGTTCAAAACGGTGGATCGGCCCCGATTATCTTTTATCTCGATTCGAACGATGGCACGAATGATCCGGTTTTAATAGCGGTCTACCCCCGTTCGGGGGCTACCGCGGCTCATCCGGTTGATTACACAGGTACCGATCCGTTTCGATTTGTTAAAGATGGATTGGATTCGGGTCTATAATACTTTTTGGATACTAATCGATTGTGCCGGAAGATTCAACGATAAAGTCTTATTGTCAATATGGCAGGTGATTTCATGAATATTAAGAAAAATGCTTCTCCTAATCAGCGTCAAGCGGTTACTTTGCTGGAAGCGCTGATCGCTTTGGGTGTAATGGCGATCGGTCTTATTGCTCTATTAGCATTTTTCCCATTGAGTGCTTCACAAATGGCGCAGGCATTCAAAGATGAACGCACCACGGAACTTGCTGGTAATGGGGAAAATCTATTTCGCATGGCTTGGCGATTTGCTTGGTTAGGCCCTAGCGGTAACAAACTCCCTGAGTACGACCAATTATCTCAATTATCTGGCCCTGTTGTTCCCGACACGGTTTTTCTAAATCAACCCGGTTTCTTAGCCATGGATCTTTTGGCCCCACCGTCATTAATAAATCCGGTACAAATCGCAACGATTGGTGTTGATAAAACCTTTGGTTCTATTTATCAATCCAATAGCAAGAGCACCGCGCCTAGCTATCCTGTCTTTATCGATCCTATTGGCTGGAATGTTCGGACTGGTCTCCCCGATCAGGGTTGGGTCGGCTATACTTTGGGTTCAGTGTACTCGGGGAGTGCTTTCCTAGCTTTGCAAAGACGAACTCTTAACCAGATCGTTCCGGTGAGCAATCCGTACCCAACAGCTGTGTTAGGAAACTTATTCAACAATCAATTGAATTCTGTACAAACGGTGCGTTATTTCTCGCTCTTGGATGATATTTACTATACTCCCAACGGCGGGGCAGATACGACTTCCGGGAGTGTTCAACGTGGTGAAAAATTCAACTTCAGCTATTTAATTCAGAGACCCGAAAACAATCAGCGCACCCAGGTTCATTTGCATATAGTAACATTTCAAAATCGCCCACCCACCGATTCCCCAGCATCCGAAGACGTTGCGTTTATAACCGGAGGTTTCCCGGGGTCTACTCTGCTCTCTGTCAGATACCCAGGGGGCACTAATTTGCCGGTCAATCGCGGTGGTTGGGTCTTAATGGTCAATCAGGGAACCCAACTACAAGCAGATTTCTATCGGGTAGTTGGTATTTCTCCAACAGATAATGTCGGAGATTTTAATCTGGAATTGCAACAACCGTTGAATACGATTGGCTCCCATCTAATTTTGCTTCAAGATATTAGTGAAGTTTTCGATGCAGGGATCGTTTCCCTCTCGACGCCCCCATCCCCATGAGATTTTTTTGACGCTATAGAACTGGTGAAAGAAGTAGTGAAAAATCTTTACCCGCTCGGCTCATAAAAAAATCTTTGCCTACGAATCCCGTTCATGAATTCCAAAAATGGAAGATGCTGAATTTCATTGAACTTTGTAAAGCAAAAATCAATGACTTTGTCTTCCAAGTGCAGGAAAGGTTTTAAGAATTTGTATAATTGGTGAACTACCAAGATGAATCACCGAAGAAAGGATGATCCCCCATCATTCCTGAATCTTATTCCTTAACCTTATTCCTTAACCTAACTGATCAAAAAGCTATAACTTGAAAGAGATAAACATGAACACAAAATCAATTACGAATGCCGAAATTACGAATGTCGATATGGTCCATCTTGAGAATTCTAGACTCAAAATGGTCAACAAACGATCCGGTTTCTCCTTGGTGGAGTTACTGGTTGCCGTTACTCTAATGATCTTTATTTTACTTCTGTTAACACAAGCGTTCAAATCGGGGATCGATGCCTTCCGCAATATGCGAGCTGCGGGAAATCTCCAAGAAAAATTACGAGGCGCCCAGGATGTTATTCGTCAAGATCTATCCGCGCCGCATTTTAACGGTTCCTTTTTGCCAGGATTGCAAGGGCCAAACCTGCGCGATCAACGGCTCGACTTGATCGGTTGGCGCCCACCCACGGGCGGCTTCTTCCGAATTCATCAGCATTCAAGTTCCTACTATAGCGAAGGGGCCGATCTGGATGGGCTTTATTCAACTATTGGGCCAAATTCCGGAGCCGCCTTCAGTGATCAAATCCACTTTACCGCGTATCTATCGGGGAACGATAACGGCAAATATTACTCAGGCTATGCCGATCAAACGAACCCTAATTTTGGGAATGATATTTTCGATCTTCCTGCTTATAATTTTCCAACTAGCTCTGGGACACGACTATTCGCCACCCAATGGGCTGAAATCGCTTATTTCGCGGTAGCGAATGGCACCTCCACTTTTGGCGCTGGCGTTGCTGGTTCGCTCCCCCTCTATACGCTTTATCGGCGCGTCCGTTTGCTTCCAAGCATCCCTATACCCAAAATGAGCATTCAGAATCCCCCTTATGATGATGTGAGCGGCTCTGATAACTATAATGCAAATTATAACACCATGGAAACCATTGGGAGTCCTCTCAATCGAATGGATGCCGCAACCAACACCCCCGTCTTAGGGCTATTACCCTATAGTTATGCTTCTGGCCAATATCGGCCTAATACGATTTTTGAATTATCACAAATCCCTATTGCCAATAAAAATCCTTACGGAGTCAACAATCCTGCTCTCACTCCTGGCTCCGATATTTTAATTACCAATATTCTTTCTTTTGAAGTCAAACCGTTGTGGAGCGGCTCGGTAAATACTCCAAGCTACCCAGCTATTGATACCGATCAACCCTTTACTCCGATCAATACACCTATCGTTAGCTTGAATCAATTAACGAATCTGAACACCACTCTCCAAGCGGCAACGGCCAGTGGATTAGGAGTGGTTTTTGATACATGGTCAGAAAATCTCTTGATCAATAACGGTGTTCTCGTCGATTGGGATAATCCTACCAATCCTAGCAGTGGGATTGGCACGGGCGCCTTTGTCCCTGGAACATACCAAGTGCCCCAACGAATTCGCGTTATGGGGATACAAATCAAGATACGAGTTTGGGATATCAAAACTCAATCCACACGCCAGATTACCATCGTCCAAGAGATTTAACCAGAAATCGATCGGTTATGATCAACGATTGATGATTGTCTCCAAATAAAAAAGAACAGAGGATAAAACCTCTGTTCTTTTGTTTTGATCTTGATTTTCCAAAGCCGATTCAATTAGGCTTTTATCAACAAGAAGATTACCAACCCAGTTTTTTTCTCAATTCTTCCAGGCCCCCTTCGAGGGCCGCTGTGACAGAATCATAGCTATTATTGGCATCGAGCCGCTTTGCATTATTGCTCTGCATAATCGCACAGGTAAATTTACCCGCGGCAGGCACTACCGATAACCGATAAAGAGGGTGGCCATTCAAGGTAACGACCATGGTTTGATTATTGAGACCAAAAACCACACCACCATCTCGTTTACTTAACCATTCTGGTGTATTATTCATTTCATTATTCCTTTCGTTCCAAGTTATTCGATATTATATAGCCTAAGCGAAGAATAACATTATTGAAATTTTATGATGTCGAAACTCTTCTTTTCAACGGAGTTGAAACTCTGTTCCCCATTACTCTGGAAGCGGTTTGCCTTTGGTTTCCGGGGCAAAGAAGAGCACCACATAACTGATTAGAAAAATAGCTCCAATCGTAATACATGCGTATCGGAAGGGATTGTCGATCCCCCCGATGCTACTCAACCAGGTGAAGGAAGAGAGATTGTTCAAAGCTCGATCGGAATTGGCGGGAGCTGAATACAAAGCAACCAAATTGGCCCCTAAGAACAGCAAGAGAGCTGTTGCAAGTCGAGCGAGATTGTAACAGATACTCACGCCGGTGGAGCGCAATCTTGTGGGGAATAATTCAGGAAAATAAACAGCAAAGCCTCCGAAGGGCATCAAAATACAGAAGCCAAACAGGGGAACCATCCAGTAAATTTGGCTAGGATGATTCATAAACCCAAAGACAATAAAAATACCGATAAAACAGAACGTATAGGCCAGAGCAAATGCCATTCGCCGCCCGAATCGACCAGCCAATAAGCTGAAACCATACACCCCAAAAAAGGCCCCGAAATTGAGTAACAATTGGGTAATCCCAATGTACATATCTTTTTCTTTGGCGGGATATTCTTTTAAAATGTTATTCGCAAGAAGTTCTGGAAGCCAAAACCCGACACCCCAGAGAAGCAAAACACCAATCGAAGCTAAAGCAAAACCGATAATGGTATTGAATCGGTAGGTAGGATGGCGAAATAATTCCGAGATACTGCCGAGTTTAGCACTATCTTGCCCCCCTTCTGCCGCTCGCTTTTTAGCATCGATCCACGTTTGCGGTTCTTTCAGTTTTCTCATTACCAACAGCACGAGCAAGGCGGGAATCGTCCCAACGCAGAACATAAGTCGCCAGCCATCAAAATCCTGGTTAAATAGATGAATGGTTTCTCGGGGGTGAACAACCAAGCCGATGATTGCGGCAGTCATGTTGCCCACTGCGGAAAGTGCCTGGAGCAACCCTAGAGCATAGGGCCTAGCCGCTGAGGGCATTACCTCCGCAACCAACGATACCCCCGCCGCGAATTCACCCCCAACGCCCATTCCGGTTATGAATCGGTAGAAAGCAAATTCAAGCCAAGAGTGAGATAGAGCAGATAATCCGGTGAATAAGGAGTAAATTAACACGGTGGCCATGATTGTTTTGGCACGCCCCCACCGATCCCCAATCACCCCAAATAGTAGACCGCCAATCGCCCATCCGATCATAAATATCGCTGTGGCATACTTCCCATATTCATCTATTTTGGCATTATTCTCGGCGATTTTTAGATCTTTTATGTCCAATAGTTGCATGAGAGCAGGTGTTTTAGCCAATACGAAGATCTGCTGATCCATCGTATCGAAGAGCCACCCCAAAGCAGCGATGATAAGCACAAACCAGTGATAAGAATTCAGTTCTTGCCACCAGAATCGGAAATTCGAGGGACCACTTGTTGGAGACGGATCAATAGAGTGCATGTAGACTCACTTTTTTCGTTTTTTTCTGTATAATAATTTCAAGTTTAGAGTGATATATTAGTTATTTTTCCAAACTCAATGTTTCCAATGGCATAAGCAAAGGAATAAAATAAGAATTTGGTCAATAAAATAAAGGGACCAGTAAAGTGAGTGGAACAGCGGAAATCGGTATTGGTTTTATTGGAGCCGGGCAAATGAATGGGTCGCTGGCCCGTTCCTGGTTGGAACGTGGTTTGATCGACCCTAAAAAATCCTGGGCCAGTGACCCAGATGAAAACAATCGGCAAAAATTCCATCAATTAACCGGCATTACCGTTACAGCCAAAAATATTGAAGTTACTCAAAAATGTCAAAATATTTTACTAGGGGTCAAACCTCAGATAATGTCAGGAGTATTAAAAGAGATTCGTGGTTCGCTGACCGGTAAACATCTCATTATGTCGATCGCTGCGGGGATAACGTTGAAGCAGCTCGCGGATCAGCTCGAAGCTAATTATCGCTTGGTGCGAATCATGCCCAATACCCCTTGTTTGGTCGGCTCATCGGCAGCAGGATTTTCGATAAGCTCAACGGCGACCAGTGAGGACGTGAGTTTGGTACAAAAATTGCTAAACGCCGTGGGGATCGCTTATGAATTACCTGAACGATTACTGGATGCCGTAACCGGTTTAAGCGGCAGCGGACCTGCTTATATCTATATTTTGATTGAGGCGTTGAGTGATGGCGGTGTTCGCATGGGACTATCAAGAGAGGTTGCCAATGCCCTTGCCGCGCAAACCGTTCTTGGTGCCGCGCAAATGGTCCAGCAAACGAAAAAGCACCCTGCCCAACTAAAAGATGAAGTTACTAGCCCTGGCGGAACTACTATCGCTGGCATCCATGCCCTTGAACTGGGAAACTTTCGCGCCACCATTATCAACGCCGTACAAGCTGCAACACTCCGTTCTCTAGAACTAGGAAAAACCAGTTCTTGAACAAAATTGAACTATAAACAGTAGGACGATTCTCGAACTCGAAGGAAATTAATCACGAAAGACCTTAATATGACCGTTCTCTCCAAAAGTACCATAGCTGAATAATTCAGAAGAATTGCTAACTACAAGTAGAATCGAAAGAAATCCCCACCTCAAAAACAACAGGAACTCCTGGTAATATGAATAACGCGAAAATAACTGACCTAAAAGACGAATCGACTGGGGCTAACGCCCAATCCGCTCAATCCGCCCAAGTCGCCCACCTGTCTGCGAATAGTAATGCAATCGATTGTCATTCCAAAGCGGAAAAAGAAACGATTTTGATCTTCGATTTCGGTTCGCAATTCGCTCAACTGATCGCTCGGCGAGTACGTGAGTTAAATGTCTATTGCCGGATTGTGCGCCATGATCTCTCTTGTGAACGGGTGAAAGAGATTCAGCCCAAAGGGATCATCTTTTCAGGGGGACCAGCGAGTGTGTATGCCAAAGGTGCCCCTCATAGCGACCCCGAAATATTAAAACTGGGCATTCCGATCTTGGGAATCTGTTACGGCATGCAACTAATCTGGTATCAGTTAGGAGGTAAGGTCGGGCAAGGAAAAGAGCGGGAATTTGGTCGAGCGGTAATTGAAATCGATAAAGGGGGTGGGATATTTCAAGACATCCCGTTGGAGACTCCGGTTTGGATGAGCCATGGCGACCAGGTCCAAGGGCTGCAGAACGATTTCTTCATAACTGCAACCACCCCCCAGTGCCCGATCGCAGCGGTGCAACACCGCTCTTTACCCATTTACGGCTTGCAATTCCATCCAGAAGTGACCCATACCCGCGCTGGGGATCAATTATTGCATAATTTCCTATTCCCGATCTGCCAGTGCCAAGGTTTATGGAAACTAGAAGCTTGGATCGAAAATCAGATTAGATCGATCCAGAATCAGGTCGGGGACAAACGGGTCATCTGCGGATTATCTGGCGGGGTCGACTCCTCAGTCGTTGCGGCCTTACTGGCTCGCGCCATCGGCCCTCAGTTAGCTTGCATCTTTATTGACAACGGTTTACTCCGGGACGGGGAAGCGGAAAGTGTGCGCGAAACCTTTCAAAATTGGTTCAAAGCCGATTTACATGTGGTCGATGCCTCTAGCCAGTTTTTAAGTCAATTAAAAGGGATTACCGACCCTCAAGAAAAACGCAAACGAATCGGCCACATCTTCATCGAAGTCTTCCGGCAAGAAGCGAAATCAATTCGCGACGCTCGTTTTCTAGCTCAGGGCACCCTCTATCCTGATGTGATTGAAAGTGGCGGCGCACTAGATGGCCCTGCCCAAGTCATTAAAACACATCATAATGTAGGGGGTCTCCCCAAAGAGTTAGGCTTCGACTTAATCGAGCCATTACGCGATCTATTCAAGGACGAAGTGCGAAGACTAGGCAAACAGCTCGGCTTGCCCGATCATGTCGTTTGGCGGCATCCTTTCCCTGGTCCTGGCTTAGCTGTCCGCTGTCTTGGCGAAATTACCCCTCAACGACTGGAGATCATTCGCCAGGCCGATGCTATTTTTCTAGAAGAATTACACCAGGCCGATTGGTACCGCCGCACCGCTCAGGCATTTGCTGTCTTATTACCTGTTCAATCGGTTGGGGTAATGGGGGATGGTCGGACCTATGAAAATGTCATTGCTCTACGCGCCGTGCAAACTGATGACTTCATGACCGCCGATTGGTCCCATCTGCCTCATGATCTACTGGGTAAGATAGCAACGCGCATCATCAACTCTGTCCAAGGGGTCAATCGAGTTGTTTTTGATATTAGCAGCAAACCCCCCGCTACGATCGAATGGGAGTAATTTCCTTAGTCGCAAAATGATAACCGCTTGATTCATTATTTAACGAATCGATCGATGGCTCATCGATCTTAACAGAAACAAAAGAACTAGCAAAGAAAGAGTATCAATGCGTTTTACTAAAATGCAGGGTGCAGGCAACGACTATGTTTATATAAATGCTTTTGCCGAAAAAATCCCGAATAACTTAACCGCTCTCAGCAAGAGAATCAGTGATCGTCACTTTGGTATCGGTTCCGATGGTCTGATCTTGATCTGCCCATCGGAAATTGCCGATGCCCGCATGCGCATGTTCAATGCGGATGGTTCCGAATCGGAAATGTGTGGTAATGGTCTGCGCTGTGTTGCCAAATATGTCTACGATCATGGCATCGCTCGTAAAAAAGAATTGACTTTGGAAACCGGCAGAGGCTTAATGAAAGTTCAGGTCACTGTTCGCAACAACTTGGTAGAACAGGCAACCATCGATATGGGGGAACCGATCCTAGAGCCGGAAAAGATCCCGACAACTCTGAAATGGGATCATAGCCACCAGGCAACAATTTCCGCTGAAGGGAAAGAATTTATCATTACCTGCGTTTCGATGGGCAACCCACACGGAATTATTTTTGTCGATAAAATCACCGATGAGCATATCCATCGTTTTGGTCGCGCGCTGGAAACTCATCCCGTTTTTCCTAGACGAGCCAATATCGAATTTGTAGAGGTAATCAATCGCCAGGAAGCGAACATGCGGGTCTGGGAACGCGGTAGCGGCGAAACACTCGCTTGCGGAACGGGGGCTTGTGCTGTTGCGGTTGCGGGCATCTTGACCAATCGTTTCGATCACAAAGTCCTGATTCATCTTACAGGGGGTGATTTACAAATCGAATGGGCCAAAGATAAAGGACTCGAAAGCGGCCATGTATTTCTCACCGGCCCTGCGGTGGAAGTCTTTAGCGGAGACTGGCCAGAGGAATCTCACTAATTCGAAGGAAGCATTCGAACCAAACTATTGTTCGCCCATTCACTCGATTTATCGCCCTTATACTACAGAATGAATTAAGAAACCCATTCCACTACCAAAAGATAAACATGATGCAGATTCCTTCTTCCATACTGAAAAAGCGGCAAGAACAGTTTTGTTTTCAGCTCAAACAAGCTGGGTTGGATCAAATGCTCATCTCGCAACCCGTCAATGTCACTTACCTGACCGGCTTTACGGGAGATAGTAGCTATGCGGTTGCATCCCCAAATAAAATCGTTCTCGTTAGTGATCGGCGGTTTGAGATTCAAATCGCTAAGGAGTGCCCAGAACTAGAAGCTATTATTCGTGGCCCAAACATGACCACCCACCAAGCAGTTGCCAATTACCTGGTGAGCGCTAAGCCAAAATCGATCGGCATTGAACAGCGGCATTTAACCGTGGCTCTCTATGAATTTTTCCGCCAAGAGGTAGCGGATGCGAATTGGGTCATCACTCTGAATTGGTTGGAAAATCAACGAGCGATTAAAGATGAATGGGAAATTCAAATCATTCGCCAATCGATAGCGATTGCCGAAGAGGCTTTCTTACAGTTCCGCAAAGAATTAAAACCTGAACATAGTGAACGAGATGCGGTTTCGCTCTTAGAAGCGGCTATTCGCAGCCGTGACGGTGACGGCAGTGCTTTTCCCATTATTATCGGGATGGGGGACCACTCCGCTCTCCCCCATGCGGTTCCTACCTCGCGAAAATTGCAGGAAGTCCCTTTTTTATTGGTCGATTGGGGGGCAAGCTATCAACTTTATTGTAGCGATCTAACTCGGGTTTTTCTGTCCCCCTTCCGCAATTCTCGATCCGATGAGAATTTCCCAGAGCATCTTGAAAATAAGCTTAGAAACATCTATAACGTCGTTCTGGAAGCGCAAAATCGGGCCATTGCTGCTATTCGACCGGGAGTTACCGCCAAAGAAGTTGACGATGCTGCGCGTGGCTGGATCGATCAGCAAGGATTTGGGATGATGTTTAACCATGGGTTAGGCCATGGCATCGGCTTACAGATTCATGAAGCCCCCGATATTCGAGCCTCTTCCAAAGATGTTTTGCAGCAGGGAATGATCGTTACGATGGAACCAGGAATTTATTTAGAAGGGTTTGGGGGGGTGCGGATCGAAGATGATATCCTGGTAACTCCTGATGGTCACGAAGTTCTTACCAAACTGCCTAAAGATTGGGAGGAAGTCCATTCTGCCCATTAAACCCTGGCTTATAAACCAGATAAATTCTGAAAAAGAATTTTTTTTAGAATAAAAATTGCAAAAGTAGCAAATTACCGATTTAAGGAAATATCGGGATCAAAAATATAAGAAATAGATATAGAAAACGAGTAACTTGATAAAAATCGGTCTAAGAAATATCGGTAAATAATGGTTAAAACGGCATAATCAAACCGATTAAGAATAATAAAAACAAGGTTCATTCAGCCTTGAAATTGTTTCAAAGCTGGAGATAAGTTGGGAGTTATCGAGTGTCTGAAGAAAATAGCCAAAATTATACCCCCTTTGACGTAAGCACGATCCGCGAGCTGATTCAACTCATGGACGAATATGAGATTGGAGAGATCGACTTGCGCGGTGGGAACGGGCGTATCCATTTACGCAAAAATGTCCCGATAGGATCTTCTTATCCCAGTTTACCCCCCGTCATGGGACCGATGCCCGGTCTAACACAACCCAGCACATACCCCACAGCTTCCGCAAATCCAGGAACAGGCCCTAGCATTGCCCCTGTTGAAGTCCCAGCGAACAACAAAAAATTAATCGATGTCAAATCGGACATGGTTGGTACCTTTTATGCCAAACCGGATCCCAGCAAAGACGATTATGTCAAGATTGGCTCGAAGGTCAATCCGGACACGGTGCTAGGTAAAATCGAAGCGATGAAAGTCTTTAACGATTTTACGGCAAAATGCTCTGGTACCATTGTCGAAATTCTGGTCAAAAACACCGACCCAGTCGATTTTGAAGAGATTCTCTTCCGAGTCGACCCAGGCTAAATCGAGAGTGATTTAATTTGAGAGTGATCTAAATCGAGAGTGGTAAAATCCCCCTTTTTCCAAAGGGGAATCATCAGCATAAATTCGCTTATTCCAATAACGCATCGGTTGCTGATCCATTCCACAAACAAAAAGGGTTTATTTCTCAGATCACTCTTTAAGCAAACGCTCTGAAATTATTAGACTTATTATTGTGTTTTAACAAGCGATTGGACGAAGAGTTCGAGCCTTGAGATTCGGCTTACGGAAATCTCGACCGCCGATCAAAAGGAACGATTTTTGAGAGGTATTTCACTCCCAATCGCACCATGAACTATCGAGATACAATTTAGGATTAGGTATTCATCATTTATGATTCAGCGAGTATTGGTAGCGAACCGTGGAGAAATTGCTTTAAGGGTAATTCGCGCATGCCGGGATTTGAATCTGAGCGTTGTGGTCGTATATAGCACCGCTGATCGCGATGGCCCTTGGCTCAAACAAGCCGATGAAGCGATTTGTATCGGTCAAGGCCCAGCGACGGAAAGTTATTTGCGGCGGGAAAGAATTATCGCCGCTGCCGAAATTACTGGGGCGGATGCGATTCACCCTGGCTACGGCTTCCTTTCGGAAAACGCCGATTTCGCCGAAATATGCCGCGAATGCAATATCGAATTTATTGGGCCATCGCATGAGGCCATGAAAAGGTTAGGAAATAAAAATCAGGCACGTGGGTTAGCCATGAAAGCCAATGTCCCGGTTGTCCCAGGCACCGAAGGGTTAATTGAATCGGAAGAGGCCGCACTTAAATTTGCTCGATTTGCTGGTTACCCGGTGCTGATTAAAGCCGCGGCGGGGGGCGGTGGTCGCGGTATGCGCGTTGCCCATAACGATGCGTCACTCATTTCTGGTTTTCAAACCGCGAAACAAGAGGCCCTTGCTGCCTTCAAAGATGGTTCAGTCTATATCGAAAAATATATCGAAAAACCACGCCATATCGAAGTTCAAATTCTAGGGGATCGCCACGGCAACGTGGTTCATCTCTACGAACGCGAATGCTCCATGCAACGCCGGCATCAGAAGTTAGTTGAAGAATCCCCAGCGCCGAACCTTCCTAGTAAGGTTCGTGACCGCATCTGCGATGCCGCGGTGCGTTTGGTCAAATCAGCTGGTTATTACAGCGCAGGCACCTGCGAATTTCTCGTCGATAAAGATAACAACTTCTACTTTATCGAAGTGAATGCACGTATTCAGGTGGAGCACCCGGTTACCGAATTGGTAACCGGCATCGATCTGGTTCGCGAGCAAATTCGCATCGCCTCTGGAGAGAAACTATCGTTCCGCCAAAGTGATATTCAGCAACGGGGCAGTGCTATCGAATGCCGCATCAACGCCGAAGATCCAGATAATAATTTTCAGCCTTGTCCCGGCCTGATTCAAAAATGGATCCCCGCGGGGGGACCAGGAATCCGTTTAGATACTCATGCTTGCAGTGGTTATCGTATCCCACCCAACTACGACTCTCTCGTTGCTAAATTACTGGTCCATCAACCAACTCGAGACGATGCCATCAAAGTGATGCGGCGAGCACTCGGCGAATTTACCGTTGAAGGAATTAAAACAACCATCCCTATCCATCAAAAAATCTTCAATACCCCGGCATTCATCGAGGGAATGGTCGATACCACTTTTATCGAAAGGGTCTTTTATGGCCATGCCGCTAAACTTGGTAAAGAATAATTTCGATCTCTAGGTAAGTCGATCAGTCCTAATAAGTCTGCTCCCATCGATTCATATAATTGATTCTAACTACTACCCGGTACCAAGCCAAGTTATAAATCAGATGCGGGGTGTAAGCTTACGGATGCTTAATATCCCTCACACCCCGCTAAATCCATAAGAATACACCGTCGCCAAAATCCTATTTTGAATACTTTTTTATTTTCACTTTTTATACTTAGTAAGATGAGCATTCGCAAATTGAATAAAGACTTTCCAGTCCTCGGCGGTCATGGAGTGTTTCCCTTCGCGATAATAGTAACCTAGATGGGAGTTAATCAGATGACCTAATTCCGGTTGTTTAGCGGTAATTCCGTTGATGTGATACAAAGCATAAACCGGATTTGCCGCATGGAGTACTTCAAATTGCCCCATCGGATTCGACCAGCTATCTTCCTTGGCATTGCTAAAAAGAACCGGTCTTGGTGCACACAAAGCAACCAGGGCATGCTGATCGAAAGGCAATCGATCTGGACAGTTATTGAATTTTTTGAAATATCCACAAAACCAGTGTGGGAAACGTTCGTTAATCTGCCGGACCGATTCTCCCATCTTGCCACGACTAGGAGCAGTTCCACCACACCCAGCTTGGTGGGGCATCACCATCGCGATGCGCTCATCGAGAGCACCAGCTAATAGAGCAGTTTTCCCCAACCGCGAATGACCCACCACAATCAATCTTGACTCATCGATCTCTTTTCTCTGCAACAAAAAATCGACAACCCGATGAACCCCCCAAGCCCAAACCGCTATCGAGCCGCTTGTGCTATCCTCACCATTAGCCTTTGATTTGGGTAAATAGGGCCGTATCCCTTCCCGTTTATCCGATCGATCTGGATCGAGGTCGCCATTGTAGAATGTAGCTACCGCGTAACCCTCTTTGATGGTTTCCTCTATGTTCCAGACCCTCACCTGGCTACCCCGTTGACCTTCATTCGCCCGATTTTTATCGCCCCCCTTGTTCTTTGGGTTATTCGTGGGATACATCCAGATGGTAGGAAGATGAATCTGCTTATCGGGCAAAACGGCATGATTGCCACAAAAATTGATACCAATAAAAGTTGGGACTTTGCCGATTCGCTTATTGGGTATCGCTAGCAACAGATAAATAGGGGGCGAATCTTTAGGCCCAACTTTTAACGCAAATTCTTGTAAAGTTGCTAGCCCGTCCAGTGCTTGGCGATTTTCAAATAACAACTCAGCTTCTATCTTTTTCGGAATCGGCGGCAGATAGCCGTACATGTATTTTTGGATCGAGTCCGTCAACTCTGGCTTCTTAAGAGATTGCCACTCCTCTTTTGTCGTAATTTTTTTACCGTTCTTTAAAACCAACAAATCAGGCAATTGTTCTTGCCTAGGAAATTCCTGATCTGAAAGTTCGATCGATTTACTCTGCGCGTAAACCGTTCTCCGGTCATTCGCTATCGATAGCGCAAGCAGAGTAGTCAATAATAACACGCGAACACTTTTGCCACTCATGATGAAGACTCCTGAATCTGATCCGGTTATTTTACCGGCCTTGTTTATTATGAAAAAACGTTTAAATCAAAGCTAGCTTGTCTCGCTTTGCTTCAAACGACTGTACTAGAAAGAACCCTAAAAAGAGAAAACGATTCGCCTACTTCGTTTGAAGCTGGTCGACCCGTTTTTTGAGCGCTAACTGAATTTCGGCAGGTAAAAATTTACTTAAATCCCCTTGGAGTGAGGCAATTTGTCGCAATAAAGAACTGCTCACATGGGAGAATTCCTCTTTGGCCATAAGGAAAACCGTTTCGATCTCCGGATCGAGATTCAAATTCATCAGGGACATGGTGAATTCATACTCCATATCACTCAGAGTACGTAAGCCGCGAAGCATAATACGCGCTCCCATCGAGCGGACAAATTTTACCGCTAGTCCCGTGAATGGCAAAATTTCCACATTGGGATAACTGCGGGTAACCTGCTGGAGTAAATCGACACGCTCTTCCAAAGAAAAGAACGTGTTTTTATCTGGATTGACCCCAACGGCAACAATTAGTTTATCGACAATTCGACAGCCTCGTTGCACAATATCTAGATGGCCCAGATGAACCGGATCAAACGTTCCGGTATATACCGCTGTCCGCGAACTGAGAGATGAATTCATTACATTTGCTCCAAGACCATCTATTCAAGAAACCCGATGTTCTAGAACCAGCGAATACGAATCAAGCGAATAGTCCCATAAAAAATTAATTCAGTACAAATAGCTATATTGCGAACAAGCTAATAAGAATCAATCACTTCAGCTTCGCTGCAATTCCCAAGCTTATCCATTCTTG
Organism: Planctomycetota bacterium; assembly: GCA_021809185.1. Taxonomy (GTDB): domain Bacteria; phylum Planctomycetota; class Planctomycetia; order Gemmatales; family Gemmataceae; genus JAKBAI01. The sequence continues at coordinate 4,090 of JAKBAI010000033.1, read as the reverse complement.
ATTTACTATCGATCAGGAAATGACTTTAACCGTTCAATCACTTGATCGATCTCCGCTGGGATATTATAGGCATGGGGACTAATTCGCAATCGCCCCCCTCGGACATTCATGGCAATCGGTAACGAAGCGAGCGAGGAATCTGCCCCGCTTTGATCATTGCAAGGCGATATAACCGATTTCGGCGATTTCGGTATCTGTTGGCAATAAGCGGTTATCTGTTTAGGGTCAAAGCTAGGATGAGTTACCGAAACGATTCCCGATTTTGCCGAAGGTTCTCTACAACTGTAAACTTCCCAATTGGTTTCTGGTAATCGAGCACAGAGATAATCGGTCAATTCTAAAATTTTAGCTTGAATCCGCTCGATCCCTACTGCTAACAATCGCGAAATACTTGCCCCTAGCCCAACAATCCCCAGAAAGTTATATGTTCCCCCTTCCCAGCGTCCACTATGATTTTTCCATTCTGTTTGTATCGAAGAAAAGTCGTGTGGTCGAACGACACTATTCCAGCCCACTCCAACAGGATGCAGATGATCGAGCCATTTTGGGCGCAACCAGAATATTCCTGCCCCCTGCGGTCCTAATAACCATTTATGACCACAGGCAGCAAGTGAATCGATCGGGAGTTCATTCGGGAAAATTTTTTGCGCACCGAGAGACTGAATCGCGTCGACGGCAAAAAAGATTCCTCGGCTCCGGCAATATTCTCCCAAGGGAATCAACGGCATGCTAAAACCACTCGAATACTGTACGGAACTCAGTGCCAAAACACGAGTTTTCTCATCGATGGCCTGGAACAGATCCTCTAATTCAATTTTTGCACCGCGACTCGCTACTCGTCGCACCGAAACACCACGGTCGCGAAGATTCAGCCACGGATATTGATTGCTGGGATATTCCTCACTTGCTAAAACAACATTATCCCCACTTCGCCACGGGAATCCCTCCGCAATCAATCCGATTCCATGAGTCGTATTCCCCACAAAAGCAATTTCACTGGGAGACGTATTTAGCAATCGTCCCACATCTAACCGAATACTCTCGATTCGCCGATCCCATTTACTACAAGCAGAGGATCCATTCAAACTCATATCCTGCAAATATTCGCCGATCTGCTCTACAACAAATCGGCTCAATGGCGAAACAGCAGCATGGTCCAGAAAAATCCACTTCTCAATCGATGGGAATTCCTTTCGCCATTCGTCAAAATCGATCTTCGTTTCGGCAATTTCCATCGTTTCTCTGGATCCCTCTTTCTTGAACTTTTTTTCATTGCATTGAAAATCAAAAAGCAACCCCGCTCTTATCTACTCTTTTCCTCTGCTCTTTCCCTGATTCATGATTTAAGATTGGGTAACCGGGTATGTCCAAGGCTGGCGATAGTCTCGCCGTAACAATTTATTGGCTTCTTCATCGTCTTTGAATTTCCCAGATTTAGCATCCCAAGTTACGGAACGATTCAGTTTTTGCGAAATATTTCCAAAAAGACATAACGCCGCTGATTGCAACCCCTCTTCGATATTGGATACCGGTTGCTGGCGAGTTTGAACACATTCCAGAAAATTTTTCATATGCGCACGCCCTCCTGGGGTAACATTAGCTTCTTCTTTGCCCGCGGGATCGATTTTGATCTCTGCGTGCATCTTTTCTGATTTACCCCCAAAACCAGCTGGTTGAAATTCCCAGCGATCTAACGCCACCTGTAATGTCCCCTTCGACCCAAAAAAGTTTACCCCCCATCCCCAAGCAGGATCATCGGCTCGGCCAAAGGTACGATGTTCCCAAGTCGCTACCAGATCCCCATAATCATAAGTGACCATCTGAGTATCGGTTATGTTACTCTTACCCCCCTTGAGAACATAGATTCCCCCCGTAGAGGAGATCGTTCGCGGTAAGCCCAAATGGAGAAACCATCTCGCCACATCTAACATATGCACCCCCATATCGCCGAGGATACCATTACTGTATTCCATGAATTTTCGCCACCCTTTCGGATGCACTAACGGATTGTAGGCTCGTAATGGAGCTGGACCAGTCCAGAAATCGAAATCGAGATTTTTGGGAGCCGGTCCATCGGGTGGATTATCGTTCCCACGCATATTGTAATAACAGTAGGCACGGACCATCCCCACGGTTCCCAGCTTCCCCGACTGAACCAATTCTCGCGCTTTAACCAGATGCGGCGTACTCCGCCGTTGCATATTTACTTGGACTACTCGTTTATTCTTCTTGGCGGCCTGAACCAGGGCAACCCCCTCTTCATAAGTATGGCAGAGCGGCTTTTCAATATAAAGATCAGCGCCTGCCTCCAATGCCGCAATACCGCACAACGCATGCCAATGATCCGGGGTTGCCACCAACACCACATCCAGATTCTTCGGCTTGAGCATCTCACGATAATCCTTGAAAGTAACCGGTGAGCTTTTCTGGACCCCCTCCACTTCCCGTACCGACTGTTGGAGATGATTCGAATCCACATCACAGAGCGCGACCACTTCCGCCCCGCCTTGTTTGACTTCCAATTCTATTAAATGCCGCAAACTGACCATGCCATACCAACCGCAACCGATCAGACCAACTCGTAGTTTTTTCTTCCCCTCTGGTGCTACTCCGTAAGCATTGACTTTTTCGTTGAATAGCAGTGGTAATGTCCCTGCCGTTGCAGTTACGGCCGCCGATAAACCTAGACCGGCTTGACTTGTTGACGACAAAAACTCTCTTCGATTGATCATGATTTCACCTTTATAAGGAACTTCTAGCTCTAGCTTGGATTCAACAGACGATTTTAAGTGTTATTTCTTCTTTTAGTTGATGTTTAGAAAATATCTATCAACACCTATCGATTAAAAAGTAGATTGTTATTCTCGGTTTTTATATAAAGATTATGCTCTCAATTGTAGAAAATAAGAAATGGTCGGCAAGAAGATTTCAAAAACTGTTTTATGAAAAATGGAAGAAACCGAATTTGAGATCGACTAAGTGCATAAAATAAGAGCTGTTACGTGATCAGCAGCTCTAGAAAAACAAACTAGCATCACTCGAATAAGAATCTCTTGAATAAGAATCTCTTGAATAAGAATCACTAAGCAGGTGAGGCTAGTTGAGAAAATCAATAATAGAACCAAAGCAAAAAGATTAGCGTTCTGTTGCTTTCTTTAATTTTGGTTGTTTACGTTTTGCCCAGATTTCCACATCTTTCTTGAGAACCTCGATCGCCTTGAGGAGCTGGGAATCCTGAGTTTCGCCGGGCATCGGCCAGATTAGGTAATCGGGAACCGCCCCGTGCAATTCCATATCTTCACCATCATCCAGTAGAAACCAACCACGGAACGGTAAGCGCAAAAAGCCGATATCCATAATCGAAGTCCCCCCCGTGCTGATGACCCCGCCCGCTGTGGTAACCCCAACCAGATGACCCCGTTTAAGGGTTTTAATCGCATGGCTAAATATCTCGGCATTACTGAAACTATTCTGGTTGCAGAGAACAACGATCGGCTTAGACCATGTTGCATATATAGTCCGGTCTTGTGGATAACCGGGACGTCCCCCCCGCGGTATTGTAATCGAATGTTTGGGTTGTGTGAGAGCGGTTAAAAGCAGGTCGGTCGTAAAACCGCCCCCATTTTCCCGAACATCGATAATCAACCCGTTTTTGCCCGCTCCCGCATTATAAAGTTCTTCTTCAAATTTTTGAAAACTGGGCATATCCATCCCCCGAATATGCAAATAACCCAATTGCCCCTGCGAAAGAACCTCGACCTCCTTGAGATTCTTTTGGACCCAAGTTTGATACAACAAAGGCGGTATAGCGGCATAATCAACGGCACGGAGCGTCACTTTACGTACTTTTTCTTCATTATCCCGAACTTCTAGCACAATATCTCTGGGTAACACTCCGTTCAATATCTGAGTTAAATCGATATCCCCCATCACTTCGTGGCCATCGATCGTAAGAATGATTTCTCCTATCTTAAGCTTGCTTTTCTCCTGATCGGCAGGACCACCGGGAATGACATATTCAATCCGTAAACCTTTCCCTCCGTGGGTCGGATCAAAATGAACACCAAGATGAGCGGTACGCATCGACCAG